>DASVFM010000091.1:0-3216 GCA_036380055.1 Casimicrobiaceae bacterium | reverse complement strand
CCGCGTCGAGCAGGCCTTGCGGCGCGCCGCGTTGTGGACCGAGGTCAAGGACAAGTTGCGCCAAAGCGGCCTCGGTCTGTCGGGCGGTCAGCAGCAGCGCCTGTGCATCGCGCGCTGCATCGCGGTCAAGCCCGAGGTCCTGCTGCTCGAAGAGCCGGCATCAGCACTCGATCCGATCTCTACGGGCAGGATCGAGGAGCTCGTGCACGAGCTGAAGACCGACTACACCATCGTGATCGTTACGCACAACATGCAGCAGGCGGCGCGCGTTTCGGACTACACTGCCTACATGTATCTCGGGGAGATGGTGGAGTTCGGAGTCACCGACGAGCTATTCATCAAACCAAGGTAGAAGGAGACCGAAGACTACATCACCGGTCGCTTCGGCTGATAGGACACGATATGAGCACCGAACACCTTTCCAAGCAGTTCGACGCCGACTTGGAGACCCTGCGGTCCGGGGTCCTGCAGATGGGCGGGCTGGTGGAGTCCCAGATCCGCGGGGCGCTCGACGCCTTCGCGCACGGCAGCCAGGAGCTGATCGACCGGGTCATCGCGAACGAGGCGCGCGTGGACGAATACGAGGTCCAGATCGACAACGACTGCAGCCACATCATCGTCAAGCGCCAGCCGGCCGCAGGCGACTTACGCCTGATCATGGCCATCAGCAAGACGGTGACCGACCTCGAGCGCAGCGGCGACGAAGCCGAGAAGATCGCGCGCATGTCGAAGCAGATTCACGAGCGCGGGCGCACGGACTTGCACCGCTTTGCCAACATCCGCCATGCAGCCGATATTGCGCTGTCGATGCTGCGCCAGGCGCTCGATGCGTTCGCGCGTCTCGATACCGCCCAGGCGGCGAGCATCATCCGTCAGGATGCGGCGATCGATGCCGAGTTCGGCTCGATACTGCGGCAGCTGATCACCTTCATGATGGAGGATCCTCGCACGATCTCGACCGCGCTCGAGATCGTCTGGATCGCAAAGGCCGTGGAGCGCATCGGAGACCACGCGAAGAACATCGCCGAGGACGTCATCTACATCGTCAAGGGAACCGACGTCAGACATACCGCCGTCGAGGTGGTCGAGCGCGAGGCGCTCGGCTGATGCGCATGCCGTCGATTGCCGGCGGAAGCGGGACTGCAATGCGCGGAGCGATTCTCGTGGTCGAAGATGAGCCGGCGATTCAGGAGCTGATCGCCGTCAATCTGGAGCACGCGGGACACCAGGTGTTGCGCGCGGCCAACGTCCCGGAAGCCGAGGCGCTCGTCCGGGAGGTCCTGCCCGACCTCGTCCTGCTCGACTGGATGTTGCCTGGCCCGCCGGGCGTGAATTTCGCTCGGCAGCTGCGCACCGACCAGCGCACCAAGGACATCCCCATCATCATGCTCACCGCGCGGGCACAGGAGCAGGACACCGTCGCGGGGCTCGAGAGCGGCGCCGACGACTATGTCACCAAACCTTTTTCGCCGCGAGAGCTTCTAGCGCGTATCAAGGCCGTGATGCGTCGTCGCGCACCGCAGCTCACGGACGACGCGGTCGAGATCGCGGGTCTCAAGCTGGATCCGGTCGCCCATCGCGTAAGCGCGTCGGGAACCCACCTCGCTCTGGGGCCGACCGAATTCAGAATGCTGCATTTCTTCATGACCCACCCCGAGCGGGTCTACAGTCGTGCTCAGCTTCTCGACGAAGTCTGGGGCGACCACGTCTTCGTCGAAGAACGCACCGTCGACGTTCACATCCGCCGGCTGAGGCAAGCTCTCGAGCCCAGCGAGCACGATTCCCTAGTGGAAACCGTGCGCGGTACCGGGTATCGCTTCCGACGCAGCCTGTCTTAGGCTAGCTCGCCAGCGCGGCGCGCTCTTCCTTCGCCAGCGAGCGCAGCTCGAGCTTGACGCCGACCGAGCGCCATTGCTCGGTTTCCTCTTCCAAGGCAGCTTCCGTCATGGCGTGCTCCTCCAGCCAGGCTCGCGGAAGGGAAAGCTGAAAGCCGTTTTTCGACGATTTGCACGCCGGGGCGGGCAATTTCGCATCCCGGCGGCTGAGATGGAAGAGCACTGCTAGCCGCAACGCGAGGATCAGGGCCCACTCGGCGCTGCTCTCGGGCAGGTCCTCGATCTTGGCGAGCTTGCCGCGATGAGCTAGGACGAGCCGCGACAAGCGGGACTGCTCCTTCTGGGAGAAACCCGGCATGTCGGCCTGGCCGAGAACGTAGGCCGAGTGCTTGTGGTAGCCGGTATGCGCGATCGAGATGCCGATTTCATGGAGGCTGGCCGCCCAGCGCAGCATCGTCGTGTCCGCCTCAGAAGGTTCGCCGCCGAGATTCTCATAAATGCTCTGCGCGAAGCGCGCGACGCGCTCAGCCTGCGCCGTATCCACCTGGTAGCGTCTCATGAACTGGCGCACGGTCGCCTCGCGCATGTCGCGGTGGCGCACGCGCCCGAGGAGGTCGTAGAGGACGCCCTGGCGCAGGGCTCCCTCGGAAACTTCGAGCTGCTCGATTCCGAATTCGGCAAGAGCGGCGGACATGATGGCGGCGCCGCCGGGAATGATGGCGGCGCGGTCGGCGCGCAGACCCGGCAGCTCCAGCTTGTCGATTCCGCCCGCCTTGACGAGCAAGGCGCGGAGCTTGTCGAGCCCGGAAGCGGAGATCCCATGCTCGCACAACTCGCACTCCCTCAGGATGGATGCAAGCGACTTGGCCGTGCCCGAGGAGGCCACGGCGTGCTTCCATCCCACGCGGCGGTACGCGTCCACGATGTGCTGAAGCTCGTTCGCCGCCGCAAGTTCGGCGCGCTTGAAGCAGGACTTCTCCAGACGGCCCTCGGGGAAGAACCTCAGCGTGTAGCTCACGCAGCCCATGGAGATGCTCTCCATGAGCTCGGGCTCCAGGCCCGTCCCTATGATGAGTTCGGTGGAGCCCCCGCCGATGTCTATCACCAGGCGCCGCTCCGGCGATGCCGCGAGGCTATGGGCGACGCCGAGATAGATCAGTCGCGCCTCCTCGCGGCCGAAGATCACCTCGATGGGGAAGCCGAGCGTCGCCTCGGCTTCGGCCAGAAAGGACTCCGCATTCTTCGCTACGCGCAGTGCGCTGGTTCCTACCGCGCGCACTGCGGAGCGCGGAAACCCGCGCAACCGCTCGGCGAAGCGGGCAAGGGCCTCGAGCGCTCGGGTCTTGGTCGCTTGATCGAAGCGGCGGTCCCGCGTGAGGCC
>DASVFM010000090.1:0-7271 GCA_036380055.1 Casimicrobiaceae bacterium | reverse complement strand
GGCGCTGATCGCGGCGCTGTCGGAGGACGTCCGTCACTATCTGCTGATCGCCGTGGGCGACGAGTGGCAGCTCGAGGAGCACGCGCCCGGCGGTGTACTCGGCTTCGACTTCCGGCGCGAGCCCAGCGAGCCCTGGCCGGCGCTCTTAGGCGGGATAGCGGCTCGGTTCGGCATCGACATGGTTCACCTGCACAACATTTCCGGTTGCCGCGACGGGCTCCTCGCCGCGCTCGAGAGCCTCTCCATCCCTTACGGCTACACGGTGCACGATCTGAATTTTGCGTGCCCGACGATCACCTTTCTCGATCCGCGCGAGCGTTTTTGCGGCGCCATCACCGACGCCGCGAGCTGCAGCGCCTGTCTCGCTGCCCAGCCGGCGGTCGCGGGGATCGATATCGCATCGTGGCGCGAGCGGCACGGCGCGCTGCTCGCACATGCGGCGTTCGTGATCGCGCCGTCGCAGTGGGCGGCGAGCACACTGCGGCGCTATTTCGCCGACCCGGCCGTGGCGATCATTCCTCACGGGAGCGCGCAAGGAATGACCCGCGAGGATGCCGTTCGCACGCGGGTAGGGCTTCCCGACGACGGGATCCCGACCGTGGCGGTGATCGGAGCCATCGGCCCGGACAAGGGGGCGCGCCGTCTCGAGCGACTAGTCGAGCTCACGCGCGAGCGCGGCGCGCGCCTGCGCTGGGTCGTCGTGGGTTACCTCGATCGCGGCCGCGAGCAATGGCAGAGTGAAGACGCGGTCTTCACCCAGCACGGCCCGTTCGACTCGCGCGAAGTCACGGCGCTGCTCGAGCATTACCGAGTGCGCCTGGTCGCCTACCCTTCCGCAGGACCGGAGACGTTCAGCTTCACCTTATCCGAGGCCTGGGCGGCGGGCTGCCCGGCGATCGTGCCGCCGATCGGTGCACTGGCCGAGCGCGTGGCAGCGACCGGCGGCGGCTGGGTGCTCACCGAAGCCGAATGGCATGACGAGGGGCGCATGCTCGAGCGAATCGCGGCGCTGCTCGATCCGGCACAGCCGACCGCGATGAACGCGGCCGCAGCGCGTGCCCGGCGAGCGCCGCAGCCCACGCTGGCGGCGATGGCGGCTGCGACGAGCGCCATCTATCGCGATGCGCTTGCGCGACAGCCGGCAAAGCTTGGCGAGGCTCCCATCGCGGCGGCGCGTTGCCTCGCGGCGCTCGGCTACACGCCGTGGTGTCCGCCGCGGAGGACGTCCGTGGCGACGCCCCCGGCCGATGGAGCGCCCGCACCGAACGGCGCGCTCGCGCTCCTTGCGCGCACGGCGTTGTCGATCCGGCATACGCTGCCGGGGCGCGTCCTGTACCGCCTGACGCCGAAGCCTCTGCTCGACGCGCTGCGCCAGAGACTCTGACCGACCGTCGTGGCGATTCGCGAAGACTACGAGCAGTGGCTGGCGCGCGGCTTGGCGCATCAGCAAGCTGGCCGGCCGATCGATGCCATGGTGTGCTATCGGCGCGCGCTCAAGTCCGATGCTCGTTCCGCCGAGGTGCATTTCCAGCTCGGTGAGGTCTTGCACGAACTCGGGCGTGACGGCGAGGCGGCCGCGGCGTGGAGCACCGGGCTCGCCCTCGCTCCGGCACACGCGGGACTCCTGCTGCGGGCGGCGAGCGCCGCGCGCCGCGCGGGCAAGCATGGGGAGGCGATCGAGGCGCTTCAGCGCGCGCTCGCATCGGAGCCAGGCAACGGCCCGGCACGGGGAATGCTCGCGCTTGCGCGCATCGAAGCGGGCGACGAAACGGCCTTCGCCGAGCTGCGCGCGCTCCTCACCGACGGAGACTTCGGGCGCTGGGAGGAGTTGGCGCGGATGCTCTCTCGGGCGAAGCCTTCGTCCGCGAGAACGGCTTTGTTTCTCGATCTGGTCGCGGAGCGGCGTGATGACATGCCGCCGTCGTTGCTGGCGCTGGCCGCCAACGAGATGGTCGCCGCGGGGGAGCGCGCGGCAGCGGAGAAGCTGCTCGCGCGTGCCGAGGCGCTCGCCGCGCGCATCGACGACCCGGAGACCCTGCGGCTCCTCGGGCTCGTCTCGACGCTCACAGGCAGCGTGGCGCCCTGGCCTGGGCGCTACGCCGAGCTTTGCGCAGCGCGCTTCGGCAGCGGCGCTGCCCTGCTCTGGCCACGCCGTACCGCGGGCTCCGCACTGCGTGTTGCGTACCTGGTCACACCGGGCGTTCCCATCGAGATCGGCGCAATGCGCATCGCACCCGGAGCCTATCTGCGCGCCATCACGGCCGCGCACCTGCGCGATCGAATTGCAGCATCCGTCTACCTCGTGAGCAACGAGGCGCCGCGCGGCGGCGAGATGCTGGTGCAGGCCCGTGTACCGGTGACCGTGCTCGGGGCGTTGCCGGAGCCGACGATGGCCCGCACCATCGCCCAGGCCGACGCCGATGCGCTGATCGATCTCGTCGGCCTCAGGGCGCCCGTCGGACCGCTGCTTGCGCAGAGGCCGGCCCGCACCCAGTGGACCTATGAAGGCCTGGTCGGCGCCAACACCGCGCCCCTCGTCACGGAAGCGTTAGCGCCTCCTGCGGCCGCCACCGAGGAGGCGCTCGCGAGGCACCGGGTCGAGATCGAGGCGGCGCTGTACGCGAAGTGCTCCAACGCGCCGTGGTTCGCGACCACCGCGGTGCGCTCGGCCGCTGAGCTCGAACGCGAGTGGCGCGACGCGGTCGCAGCGCATCAGCGTGGCGACCGCGGTGAGGCGGTCGAGCGCTATCGCGACGTCCTGGGCGAGCAGCCTGCATACGCACCGGGTCAGTATCTGCTCGGCATCGCGCTGCGCGAGCTCGGCGATTTCTCCGGGGCGCAGCAGGCGCTCGAGGCTGCGCTGGAGGCCGCGCCGAGATACGCGGAAGCATGTGCTGCGCTCGCCGGCGTTTACCGCCTGCAAGGCCACGCCGAGAAGGCGGCGAGGCTGTGCAGGAAAGGACTTCGACACGCGCCCGATGCCGTCTCGCTGTGGCGCGAGTTCGGGCTCGCCCGGCTGGCAAGGCGCCTCGGCGGGCGGGCGCGGCGCGCCTTCGAACGGGCGCTGACTCTGGCGCCCAACGACGCGGAGACGCATTACAACGAGGGTGTCGCATTGCAGATGCTGCATCGCCGCGGCGGCGCACTGCGCGCCTATCAGCGCGCGCTCGCCCTCGACCCCACGTTGATCGCCGCGGATTTCAACATCGGCGTCATCTTGCGCGAGCGTGGCCGGCCCGAAGACGCAGTGAAGGCCTTCGAGGAGGTGCTCGCACGCGATCCGCGCAACGTCCCCGCGCACAAAGCTCTGGCTGAGACGCTGTTCGGCATGCGACGCATCGACGAGTGGTTCAAGGCCTTCGATCGCTTCGAGGCGGCCTGTCCCAACGCGCTGCCGCTGGCAGTGCTCGCTCTGCAGGTATGCCAGTACCGCGCCGACTTCGCGCGGCTGGATCGATACCTCGATCGCGTGGCCAACGACGAATTCAAGCCGAGCAGCGAGGCCGAGCTCGCCGACTGCCTGGAAGAGCTGTTGTTCCTACTTCTGTATTTCGACTTCGACCCCGAGGCGCAGCTCGGGCTCTACAAGACCTACGATGCGGTCGCGCCCAACGTCTATGGGCATCCGCGTCCGCAGCCAGCGAAGCGCAAGCCCGGTCCGATCCGCATCGGCTATCTCTCGGGCGACCTGCGCAATCACGTCATGGGCAAGATGATGTGGCCGGCGATCGAGCGGCACGATCGGCAGCGCTTCGAGCTCTTCTTCTATTCGCTATCCACCGAGGATGACGAATGGACCGCGCGCTATCGCGGCCTCGGACCGCACTTTACGGTCATCGCGGACCTGACAGAGATCGATGCCGTCAAACGCATCAACGCCGATCAGCTCGACATCCTCGTCGACCTATCCACCAATACGCAAGGGGCCAAGCCCGGCATCCTTGCGCGCAAGCCGGCGCGCGTGCAGATCACTCACGTGGCGAGCGCCGGGGTGATCGGCCTGGGAACGATCGCCTTCAAGCTCACGGATGCGTATGCGGATCTGCCGGAGAGCCAGAAGACGCAGCTCGAGACACTGCTGCCGATGGAGGGTTGCGTCTACCCGTATCGACATATCGCTCCCGCAACGGAGCACCCATTCCACCGCGAGAACCTCGGCATTCCTGCCTCCGCAGTCGTCGTCAGTGCATTCGTCAATCCGCTCAAGCTTTCGCGGCGCTGCCTCGCGCTTTGGCGTGAGGTCCTCGAGCGCATTCCGAACGCGCTCCTGGCCGTTTCGCCGAGCTCGCCCGAACAGCGCGCGGTCGTCTCGCGGCTGCTCGCGGCCGGAGGGATCGCCCTCGCACGCGTGTGCATGCTGCCGCAGGGAAGGAACGACGCCGAGAACCAGTCGAGGTACACGATCGTCGACTTCAGCCTCGACCCCATGCCCTACGGGGGCGTCAACGGCACGCTCGAGGCACTCGACATGGGCGTCCCGGTCGTGACCCTCGTCGGCCGCAGGCACGGGGAGCGCAGCAGCTACAGCATTCTCGCCAACCTCGGCGTGATGCAGACGGTCGCCGAGAGCGGCAGCGATTACATTGCCATCGCAGTGCGGCTCGCCACCGAGGCGGGGTTCATGGCGGAGGTGCGCGCGGCGATCCGCGCGGGACTCGAGCATTCGGCGCTCACCGACATGGATGCGCACGCCCGCCACCTCGAGCAGGCGTATCTGCGGGCGCTCGAGCGCGCTTACCCGGCGGCGCTCGACTTCGACCGTGGTGGCTGACGCGCAGTGGGCACAGAGTGTCGAGGCGGCGCGGCGAAGCTTCGCCGCGGGCGATCTCGCGGCTGCACGGCGCGAAGCCGAAGCCGTCCTCGCGGGGACGGGCACGGGCGCGCAGCGGAGCTCGGCGCACCTCGTGCTCGCCGGTTGCAGCGAGAAGGCGGGCGACCCGGCGGCTGCGCTGGCGCACGCGCGCGCGGCGGTCGATTGCGCGCCGGACGACGCGCTGGCGAGGTACGCTTGCGCCGAGCTGCAGGAGGCGGCCGGTGACGCAGGCAGTGCAATCGACAGCCTGCGCGGCGCCATCGCACTCAACCCCCGCTTCGCGCAGGCGCTGCGTTATCTAGGCATCTTGCTCGGCGAGAGCGGAGACGCGCAGGGCGCGGAGGCTGCGTTCGAGCAGGCGCTCGCCATCGACCCGAATCATGCGCGAGCATGGAACAATCTTGGCAATGCGCAGCGCACGCTCGGAAGGTTGGCGGACGCCGAGCGCTCGTTTGCGCGCGCCGTTGCCTTGCAGCCCGACTATGCGCTGGCGACGGCGAATCTCGCCGAAGTGCAGCGCGATCTGGGCGAGACCGAGAAGCTCGCAGCCACGCTGCAGACGGCGCTAGCGCAGCAGGCAGGCAAACCGCCGTTCCGGCCGCTCATCGTGCTGCTCGCAGGCCTGTGTCGCGAACGCGGTGCGCTCGAGGAAGCCGAAAGGCTTTACGAGCAGGCGATCGAGCTCGCGCCGCGGGAATCCGGCGGGCAGTGGTTCAACCTCGGCTGGGTGAAAGCGCAGCGCAACGAGGTTGCTGCGGCCAGGCAAGCCTACGGGCGCGCCCACGCCGTCGACACGGGCGACTTGCGTGGTCTCATCGGTAAGCATCTCGCGCTGCCGATTGTCTATCCGAGCGCCGAAGCGCTGCGTGCGGCACGGGACGAATACACATCGGGGCTTGCCGCGCTCGAAGCCGAGCTGCCGGGGGCGGTATGGGGCCTGCCGGAGGCACGCGTGCTCGACGGCTTGCGCTGGAGCAATTTCTTCCTTGCTTATCAAGGGCTCGACGATCGCCCGTTGCAGGCGACGTACGGACAACTCGTCGCCGGGTCAGTCGACGCCGGCGCGCCGCTGTGGCGCGAGCCGGTCGCTCGCCGGCTCGCAGCAGGACGCCGGCTGCGGGTCGGTTTTGCTTCCGCCTTCTTCCACACCGGAACCTGCGGGCGCTACTTTCGCAGCTGGATCACCGATCTGGATCGCGAGCGCTTCGAAGTCTTCGTCTATCACCTCTTTCCCGGGATGGACGAGGTGGCGAGCGTCGTCGCGAGCCGCGCCGACAGCTTCAAAAGCTTCGGCGGCAGCCGAGCGCGGCCATCCGTCGTGGCGCACGAGATCCGGGCCGACGCGCTCGACGCAATTGTCTACCCCGAGCTCGGCATGGATGCCTGCACGTTCGGCCTCGCGGCATTGCGCCTCGCGCCGAGGCAGTACGCGGGCTGGGGACATCCGGTGACCTCGGGGCATCCGACGATCGACGTCTTCCTCAGCAGCGATACGATGGAGCCGGCGGGTGCGCAGGCGCACTATACGGAACGCCTCGTGCGCCTTCCCGGCATCGGCACCAGCTATCGCCGCCTCGATGTTCCCACCGGTGCGAGCCGTCAGTCCCTCGGATTGCCGGAGGATCGCGTGCTGCTGCTGTGCCCGCAGTCGCTGTGGAAGATCCATCCGGACAACGATGCGCTGTTCGCCGAGCTGCTCGCGGCCAATCGCAGCGCGCAGCTCGTGCTCTTCGCGGGAAAGCACCCGACGATCACCGACCTGTTCATGCGCAGGCTCGAGCGGGTGCTCGCCGATCATGGGATCGCCATCCGCGAGCGCGTGCTGATGCTGCCGCAGGTCGGACACGACGACTATCTGCGAATCAACCTGGCCTGCGATGCGATGCTCGACACGCTGCACTGGTCCGGCGGAAACACGAGCGTCGATGCGCTCGCCTGTGGACTGCCGGTAGTGACGTTGCCGGGCACTTTCATGCGGGGGCGCCAAAGCGCGGGCATGCTGGGGCTCGTGGGCGTGCCCGAGCTCATTGCTCGCGATCGCGCGGACTATCTCGCGATCGCGGCGAGGCTCGTCGGCGATTCCGGCTGGCGCCAGGAACTATCGGCGCGCATCCGCAGCGCGCAGGCGCAGCTCTTCGACAGGCCCGACGCGGTCGCAGCGCTTGCGAGCCTGCTTCAGGAAGACGCGTTGGCGGCGTGATCGCGCCAGGCGCGCTCCATCGTGTCTTCGAAGTCGTGCGCGTAGCGGGTCATGTCGAAGAGCGGGGAGCTTTGGCGGTTGGCAGTCAGGCGCGCCCGATAGGTGGCGAGCAGCCCCGGCTCGCGGGTGAGCTGCAGTGCCAGCGCCTCGTACTCGGCGAAGCTGCGCGTGATCAACTCCGGCAGTCCGATGGCGGCGAGCTGCGCTCCGGCGATGCGGCTGGCGAGCGTCTCGCCCACACAGGTGATGAGCGGCAGC
>DASVFM010000089.1:0-3976 GCA_036380055.1 Casimicrobiaceae bacterium | reverse complement strand
ACGCCTCGGCGGCTGCAAAGTGTGCGCGCATTCGCGGCGACAGATTGCTCACGTCGACTGCCCGGACCGCCTGCTCGATCGCGTGCAGCCCTTCCGGTGTCTTGGCGATGACCCCAGCCGCTGCGCGAATGACCTGCGCATACGCGTGCTCGGGGTGGCCGGGCCCGATGTCGCGGAGTTCGACCACAGGGTCGCCGACGGCGCGGAGCAGATGATCCAGAGCGGCAGAAGTCGCGTTCATGGTGTGAATTGTGCCTACCGCCGCGAACGCGCACTTGACGCGAACGCCGGCAGAGTTTGCAGAGCCGCCGGCGGCGCGTCTCCGCGCGCCTTGACGGGGGGGCACCGAGACGGTATCTATGGGGCGGCCCGGAGCCCTTTCGGGTCACCTTTTTCCGCGCGGAGGCGTGCCTGAAATTCTCGCTGCAGGCGACCGTGTTCGTGGCCGGCGTCTTCGCGGCTCTCAGCCTCAGCGTCGCCGTCGAGGGATTCTGGTCGCTGGGAGAAATCGCGGATCCGGTTAGGGCCGCCGATGCGCGGGGATTCGCCGAGTTCTGGCTCTTCCTGGCGAGCATCGCGATCGCTCTGGGATTCGCAGCATGGCGAATCGCCCGAAGTCATAGAGACGACGCAGACGGCTAGAGGAATGGACGTCGCGCGCTCCTGGGAGGAGTTGCCGCTCGGTGCCCGCGCAGCGATCGAGCCGCAGTCGAGCGCGCTGCGCGCGGGCGGCCTGCCGTGCGGCTCGTCGCCGGTCGCTGGCACCGGAGAGCGCCGATGATGCGCGCCACTCTCAAGTCGATCGCCCGGCGGCTGCCCGGGATCCGCGACGTCGTTGCCGAGCGCGACCGGCTGCGCCGGCAATGCGGCGAGCTAGTTGCGGAGCGCAACCACCTGCAGCAGCGGCACAACGAGATGGCCTCCGAGCGCGAGTCGCTGCGCCTTGAGCGCGACGCCGTCGCCGCGGAGCGCGAGACCCTGCGTCGCGCATGCGGCTTCGTGCCGCCGGGCCACTTTTATTCGCCGCTTCCGTCGCTGGCCGAGATCGAGCAGGACGCGGAGCGGATATTCGGACCGTTTCCCCGCACCATTCCCGGGATCGAGATGCACGAGTCGGAGCAGCTCGCGCTGCTCGCGCGATTCGCCGGCTACTACCCGGAGATCCCTTTTTCCACAGAAAAGACCGCTGGACTGCGCTTCTATTACGAGAATCCGTCGTACTCGTACTCCGACGCCATTTTCCTGCACTGCATGATCCGGCACTTGCGACCGAGACGACTGGTGGAGGTCGGGTCGGGCTTCTCGACCTGCGCAATGCTCGATACCAGCGAGCGATTCCTCAATGGCTCGCTGCAGCTCACCTGCATCGAGCCGTACCCCGAGTTGCTGCTTTCGCTCATCGGGGAGGACGACCGGGGCCGGATCAGGCTGATCCCCCAGCGCCTGCAGGACGCGGGACTCGATGAATTCCAGCGCCTCGAGGCGAACGACATCCTGTTCATCGATTCCACGCACGTCAGCAAGACCGGCAGCGACGTGAACCGCATCTTCTCGGCGATACTTCCCGTCCTCGCGGCCGGCGTTCACATCCACTTTCACGACATCTTCTACCCGTTCGAGTACCCGCGCGAGTGGCTGCAGATGGGGCGGGCGTGGAACGAGGTCTACGCGCTACGCGCTTTCCTCCAGTACAACGATCGCTTTCGCGTCGTGCTGATGAACACTTTCCTCGAGCATTTCCACGAGCCCCTGTTCCGGGAGAGGATGCCGCTCTGCATGAAGAACCCCGGCGGCAGCATCTGGATCCGCAAGGACTAGACGCGTCCGAACGATGCGGGTCGCCCATGCCGCACTACCTCTATCGCATCGAGCCGACGCGGCCGGAAATGCTCGACGGCGGACCGACCGAGCGCGAGGCGACGGTCGTCCGCGAGCACTTCGAATACCTGCAGGCGTTGACGGCCGCAGGGACCGTCCTCATGGCCGGGCGCACGCTCACGACCGATGAGCGAACCTTCGGCATAGTGATCCTCGTGGCCGAGTCCGAGGCACGCGCCGCGACAATCATGCGCGACGACCCCGCCGTCAGAGAGAACGTCATGCGCGCCGAGCTTTTCCCGTTTCGCATCGCGCTGTGGTCGCGCGGCGGACCGGGCGCGCCTGACGAATAGTTGTGCGTCCGCATCGGGGTGAAGTAACCTAGCGGGGCATATGCCGGCGACCAGGCCGTGAACGCTCCACCGCCCCAACGCGAGCCGCAGCGCTTCGCGCGCCTGCTTGCCTATCTCGTCTTCACCTTGGCGCTGTTCGCCTGCGTGTGGGTGTCGCGTGTGTTCGTCGCCGCGCCGCTCGCCGCCTTAATGATTCCGCTGGAGAGCCTCGGCGCCATCGCGCTGGTGGCGATCTTCGGCGGTCTGCTGCCCGGGGCGGCCCTCGGGTTCGCGTTCGGTCTGGTCGTCGAGCGCCCCGTCGTGCGCAAGGCGCTCGCGGTAGCCGCCGGGGCGAGCGTGCTCGAGCTCGGTCTCGCCTCGGCGACGGTCGAGTGGTGGGCGTTTCTCACCTGGTGGGTACTGCCGCTCGAGTGCGCTACGCTGCTCCTCGCCTTCCCTGCGGCGGCGTGGGTGAGCTCGAGGCTCGCGGCATCGATGTCCGGAACAGCGCGGCGCGGCTGCGGCATCGCGATATTTGCGCTGGTCACGATGGGCGCCGTCGCCTGGCCGTGGCTCCCGGCGCGATGAAGATCACTCTCGTCGGGTCGCGTTATTTCGGCGCCGCGGCGCTGCAGCGGCTGCTCGACGAGCACTTCGAGGTGACGCGCGTGGTCGCGCCTGCGGAGGACGACAGGCTCGCGCTGGCGGCGCGCGCCGCCGGATTGAACGTTGTCGTGCTCGACGACCCCATGCAGGTCCCGGCGAGCGCGATCGCCGAGGGCACCGATATCATCGTGACCGCGCATTCGCATGCGCGGGTGAGCAAGGAGGCTCTGGCGCGCTCGCGCCTCGGCGGCATCGGCTATCACCCTTCGCTGCTCCCGCGCCACCGCGGCATTGCCGCCGTCGAATGGACCATCCGCGAGGGCGACCCGATCGCCGGCGGCTCGATCTATCACCTTGCCGAGCGCATGGACGCCGGCCCGATCGCGGCTCAGGACTGGTGCTTTGTCAGGAAGGGCGAGACTGCGCGCGAGCTCTGGGAACGCGCGCTTGCGCCTCTCGGTCTAGATCTCATCGTGCGAGTGTTGCGCCAGGTCAAGGATACGGGCGGGCTGCCCGGCAGGCCGCAGGACGAGCAGTTCGCCACCAAGGCGCCGATGATCCGCGACTGAAAGGAAACCGCGATGGCCGAAGCCGCGGTCGGCAACGACCAGTTCACCGCCTTCTGGAACGACGTCCTGGCGGCGAAGTTCGAGCGTTTTCGCAACATCCTGCTCGAAGGACTCTCCTACCATAGCCGCGTGCCGCTGGCGCGCCTCCAGCTCGCGCGCGGCGCGAAGGTTCTCGACGTCGGATGCGGCTGGGGCGACACGGCGATCGAGCTCGCGCGCATGGTCGGTCCGACGGGGTCGGTGCTCGGGCTCGACTGTTGCGATCTGTTTCTGCAGAAGGGGCGCGCAGACGCGCGAGCCGCCGGCCTGACGAACGTGACCTTCGTCGCCGCCGACGTGCAAAGCTACCCCTTCGCCCCCGAATACGATTTCGCATTCTCGCGCTTCGGCATGATGTTCTTCAGCAACCCGGTGGCCGCCATGCGCAACATCCGGCGCGCGCTCAAGCCCGGTGGACGGCTGATGTTCATCGTGTGGCGCGCGCTCGAGGAGAATCCCTGGGCCGCGATCCCCAAGAAACTGCTCCTCGATCATCTCCCTGCACCCGGAGACGACGCGCAGACCTGCGGCCCGGGGCCGTTCTCGATGGCGAGCACCGAGGTCGTCACGGCCCAGCTCAAGGCTGCCGGATTCGACGGTGTCGGTTTCGAG
>DASVFM010000088.1:0-2154 GCA_036380055.1 Casimicrobiaceae bacterium | reverse complement strand
GGGCACGCTGCGACCTTGGGCGCGATTCAGTCGCTGTTCGAGGGTCGCTTCGTGAGGGTGGAAAAGCTCGCCTCCAAGGCCATCGATCTCGGCGCCGCGCCCGGCCTCGCTGGCCTGCTCGCGGCGCGTGCCGCACAAAGGCTGCGCGACTTCGAGCGCAGAGATCAGTGGCTCGATCGGTCGAAGCAAGCCGACGGGGAGTGGCGTGTGGCCCAGGCGATGACCGAGGCGGAGTTCCTCCTGGATGAACGGCGCTTCGACGAGGCGCGGTCGGTACTGCGCGAGTTGCACGCGCACGGGCCTCGCCACGTGGCGGCGCTCTTTCTGATGCTGCGGGCCGAGCAGGGGATGTCAAACTGGGAAGAGGTTCTGCGCACGGCAAATGCCCTGGAGAAGCACCGCGCGATGCCGGCCGAGGCACTCGACAGCGTGCGCACGACTGCATACGTCGCGCTGCTGACGAGCAGGCCGGACCGGGAGAGCCTCGCACGCCAATGGGAGAGCACCCCGCGCTCCGAGCGGATCCGCCTACGGATAGCGGCGGCGGCGGCGCGCGCATTCATGCAGTTCGGGGACTGCCGCAGGGCCCACCGCATCATCGAGGAAGCCCTCGAACGCAACTGGGACAGCACGCTTGCGCTTCTCTACGGGGAGTGCGTGGACAAGGATGCGCTGGAGCGCCTCGAGCGGGCGGAGGAATGGCTGAAAGACCGCCCCGCCGAGCCCGGGCTGCTGCTGACACTCGGAAGGTTGTGCGTCCAGCGCGAGCTTTGGGGAAAGGCACAGAGCTACCTGGAGGCGAGTCTTGCGACTCAGCCGACCCAGGCTGCCCATATCGCCCTTGCGAAGCTCTACGAGCAGCTCGGCCGGCCCGCCGAGGCGGCGCGGCATTTCCGCGCAAGCGCCGACCTGGCGCAAGGTGCGCCGGGCTGAGCCCGGCGCGGTCGGCTCAGATGCCGAGCCCCGCGAGCTGCTTCTCAGGGTAGCGGGTTCCCGAAGCGACGCCCGGAGGGAATGCATTCGCGAGTTGCGCGATCTCGGCCGGGCTCAGCGCGATTCCGGCGGCGGCGGCATTCTGCTCCAGATACTCGCGCCGTTTCGTCCCAGGAATGGGCACGACGTCCTTTCCTTGAGCGAGCACCCAGGCGAGGGCGACCTGCGCCGGCTTGACGCGGTGGGCTGCGGCGATCGATTCGAGCGGCCGGAGCAGATCGACGTTGCGCTTGAGGTTATCGGGATTGAAGCGCGGGTGGTCGCGCCTCCTGTCTTTCTCCCGCAAGGCGTCGAGCGTCTTGATGGTCGCAGTTAGGAACCCGCGGCCGAGCGGCGAATACGCCATGAAGGCGATGCCGAGCTCGCGGCACGCCGGAAGAATGTCCTTCTCCACGTCGCGAGACCAGAGCGAGTACTCCGTTTCGAGCGCGACGAGCGGGTGTACCTTCTGCGCGCGGCGCAGCGTCTGCGCGCCCGCTTCCGAGAGAGCGAGGTGGCGAACCTTGCCCTGCTCGACCAGGCGTTTCATCGCGCCGATGGTCTCCTCGATCGGCACCTTGGGGTCCACGCGGTGAAGGCCGTAGATGTCGATGACCTCGACGCCGAGACGCTTCAGGGATGCTTCGCAGGCCAGCGGCACATACTCCGGGTGGCCGGGCGACAGGCCTTCGGGCAGCTTGAAGCCGCTCAAGCCCAGGTTGCCGAACTTCGTCGCGAGCAGCACCTGATTGCGCTTGCCTTTGATCGCGCGGCCCACCAGCTCCTCGTTGCTCCCGGCCCCGTAAGCGTCCGAGGTCACGATCAGGTTGACTCCGAGATCGATCGAGCGATGAATGGTCGCGATTGACTCGGCCTCGTTCGGTTCGCCGTAGATTCCGGTCATGCCCATGCAGCCCAGTCCCATGGCGGAAACCTCGGGACCGTTCCTTCCAAGCTTTCGAGTCTCCATGCTTCTCCTTTCCTTAGCATTATTCGCCGAGCCAGTCCCTCGGGCGCAGGAAGTCCCGATAGAGCTTTCCCTCCGCGCTCGATGGGTCCGGTTTCCAGTCGTAGCGCCATTTGACGACCGGAGGCAACGACATGAGTATCGACTCCGGGCGGCCGCCCGACTGGAGCCCGAACAGCGTGCCGCGATCATAGACGAGATTGAACTCGACGTAG
>DASVFM010000087.1:0-6556 GCA_036380055.1 Casimicrobiaceae bacterium | reverse complement strand
CATCAGGTTCGGACCGGCGTTGCCGCTGTAATAGGACGGCGTCACGCTCACGGACCATCCCGGCGACGGTGGAACCGCGGCGAGGCTCGCGAACTGGCCCGACGTCCAGAACGGCGTTCCGCCCTCGTCGGCATATGCGCCTGCGCAGCCGAAAACCAGCGCGATTGCCAGCGCCCTCGCGGCGCAGCGCATGAACATCGCCGGTAGCATAATCCCGCCCTCTGCCAACACGCTCGGGAGTCTCGCCATGTCGTTCCTGCAGAACCTCACCGAAGTCATACCTGCCGCCGATTTGCTCTTGGGCGGGATCGTGCTGGTGGTGATCATGCTGATCCACGCGCTGGGCGTGCGCTGGATCACCGATGCCTTTACGCGACACTCGAAGAGAGCGCTCGCGACGCAGGAGATCTGGCGGGCCGACGTTCTCATGAGCAGCATGGTGCTGCTGCTCCTTTCCCTGCATCTCTTTGAGATCGTCGTGTGGTCGATGACACTCGTCTACTCCGGTCTGGTGACCGACTGGCGCGCTGCCGGATTCTTTGCGGGAAACACATACACCACGATTGGCTACGGCAGCGACATCCTTCCCGCGGGCTGGAAGATGCTCGCCCCGATCATTGCGATCTCCGGGCTGTTCACGTTCGGCTGGTCGGGCAGCGTGCTCGTGAATCTGATCGGCCGAGTCCAGCAGATCAAGGACACCGCCGCCGCTTGAAGGATCCTAGGTCGCGCGCTACGCGCCAGCTGTTGTCGACGCGAACAGCGCTTCCATCTCGCGGCGGGTCCGATAGGCGGGCAGGCTCTCGTCGATCGACACGTCAGCCCAGGTTAGCGGCTGTCCCTGCACGACCGGGCGCACGACCTTCACGCCGTGCGCGAGGCCGAGCGGCAGGCCGCCGATCGAAAGCGATTTCGCCGCGGGAAAGAGCTTTCCCCAGACCGTGTAGCCGCCCTCTCCGTCGAGGAGCTCTCCGGCTTTGAGATCGCGCTTCGCGGTGGCCACCACATCGGCGTTGAAGCACTTCGCTGTGCCGGTCGACTCGCCGCGCAGCCCGACCGATGCGACCGAGATGCCGACCTCGAGGCCGATCAGGTGCCAGCGCTTGTAGAGGCACGCGTAGCGGCCGCTCGGATCGGTGCGCACCATGTACTCCTTGAAGCAGTTGCGGATGTACTCGGTGTCGCCTTCGAAGACGACGAAGACACCGAAGCGGATGTCGTAGTCGATCGGCGTGCCGTCGCGCTTGAGCGAGGAGATCACCTCGACCTGTCCCTTCTGGTGCACGACCCCGCCCTCGCTTCGCGGCCGGCAGAGCGAAGGGATGTCGTCGATCGATCCCGGTGGATAGGCCAAGCCATCGGGTGGCGGCACCAGGCCGGTCGCGTTGCACACCGCAGTGCACTCGATCGACGGCTTGGATCCGTCGAGAAACGAGTTGAACATCTTGGCGTTGAGCCCGCCGATGCGCGCCTGTTCGGGGGTGAGGCCGTAGTGGCCCCACACCGTCTCAGGCGTCGATTGCGCGAACTGCGGGAGCCACTTGTGGCCGCGGCCCGCCGCGACGACGCCGAAGCCTGCCGCGCGCGCCCAGTCGACCAGGTCGCAGATGAGCGCGGGCTGGTCGCCGAACGCGAGGCTGTAGAGCACGCCCGCCTCTGCAGCGCGCCGCGCGAGCAGCGGGCCGCAGAACGCGTCGGCCTCGACCGTGACGTTGACCACGTGCTTGCCGTGACGAAACGCCTCCAGGCAGTGCTCGACCGCGGCGATCGGGCTGCCGGTGCATTCGACGATGATGTCGACCTTCGCGTGGCGAACGAGTGCCTCCCAATCCTCGCCGATGTGCGTCGTCCCCTTCGCGAGTGCGTCGTCGAGCGAGGAGGCGCTCCACCGCTCTCGCTTCCAGCCGACGCGCTCGAGGTTGGCCCTCGCGCCCGCGGGCGAGAGATCGGCGATGCCTGCAACATGTACGCCCGGCGTCTTGGGGACCTGCGCCAGATACATGGCGCCGAACTTGCCGGCGCCGATCAGCCCAACGCGCAGAGGGTTTGCCTCTGCCGCGCGCTGCTGCAGCTTGGCGTAAAGACTCACGCGCCCGTCTCGACTCGCGGATGGACGCCGATCTTACGCTTTTCCCTGACCGCCCCGCACCGCTCGAGGTTTGACAGGTCGACGCTTACGCGCGACGATGCGCGCGGCTCGCTTGCCTGACCCGAAATGGCCCGATCTCGCTTCATTCTGCTCCGGCTTCTTTGCTTCGCGATCCTCGCGACCGGTTGCAGCTCGCTGACCGCCCGCACCGCAGCCGACTACGAGCGCGGAGGCGTTCCCGAGGCCAAGTTCAAGAAGGACGCCGACTCCTGCGACAAGCAGGCCGCGGCGCACCAGAAGGAATTCGGCAACGGACAGTTCGATCCGTCAAAGGCCCCGTACAACCGCATGTACGACATGTGCATGCGCTCGAGCGGCTATCAGCTCAAGGCACAGGCGAAGCAACCCTGAGATCGATCGGCGGGGGCCGTCCGGTCGAGAATACGCCGAACAAAGAGGGCGCGGTACGGACCGCGCCCTCGCACATCATGGGATCGCAACCGCCTTGATCTGACCGCGCAGCTCACCGCCCGGGTTCTTGGCGGTGTGCACGTTGACGTACAGGTTGCCCTGCCTGTAGGCCGCGTATTGAGCCTCGGTGAGGGTGGCCCCGGGGGACGACTCGAAGGTGTCGTCGGCCGTCTTCGTGAACGGGACGATCACCGGCCCGTTGGTGCCCGCCGCGCCTTCGTGGATATGCGACGCGGTTCCCACCATGTCGCGGTACTTGACCTTGACGCTCACGCTTCTATCCGGCTTGATGGTGACGGTCGCATTTCCGGATGCGCTGGTCTTCACCGCCGGCACTTCATTGGCCCCGGTCAGCTCGACTTCCTGCGTGTACGGCGGATCAGTCATCGTCTTGCAGGCCGTGACGACGCCGACCGCGCCTGCCAACGCGAGCGCGAGGACGACAGTGCGGCGGCGCAATCTCATGTCATTCATCGTTCTTCTCCTATGAAAGAGGCGGGTCTACGTGGCGTGGCGACGCCCCGAGAGAATGTAACATATTACCGAAGTAGGGGCCGCCTGTGCCCGGGCGGATCGCGGCGGCGTCGTGCCGTCGGGAGCGTATGGCACAGGAAATGCGTCGCGGAATCGGAACAGGGCCTTCGCCGCGCCTGTTGACTGCGGATTGTGCAGCGCCGAAGCGGGGTGGCCGCGTCAGCCTACGCGACGGGGTATACCCGGCTTGCCCTGCTCGCAATCTAGGGTCGAACGATCCCAGCCCGCGGCGTCGGCCGCCGCGGCGTAGGTCGTTTCCAGGAACGCGAGCAGCTCCCGCTCCGGGTCCTTGGCGCCGCGCACTGCGTCGTAGGGAAGCAGAAATTCGCCGAGCGTCGAGTCGTAGGCGGCGGCCTTCGGCTTGACGGCGGCGCTCCTGAAGCCGTCGGGTTCCGGGTAAGCGTAGGAATAGAAAGCCGCGTAGTCGATGCCGCTTCCGCCGGGCCAGAAGCCGGCGCTGCTCACCTCGTGCGAATACGCTTCGCGCAGCACTGCCGGCGGCAGATGCGGAACGGTCCCCTGGTGCAGCGGCGCGCGCCGCCCCGAGAAGCGTGTTACCGCCAAATCGAAGCTCCCCCAGAAGAAGTGCACGGGACTGCACTTGCCGAGAAAGCTGGTTCTGAAGCGCGAGAACACGCGCTCGACCAGGTTGAGCGCCCGCCAGAAGCGCCGTACCGGCTCGCCATCGTAGGCGCGGTGCACCAAGTCCTGGCTGAAGGGAATCGCATCGGGTATCTCGTTGGGCATCTCCTGGATGCGCACAAGGAGGCCCAGATCGCGAAGCGCACCCATGATCTCCGAATAGAAATCCGCGACCGTGCGCGGCTCGAGAGCGATCTCGCTGCTCGCGCCGTCGCTGACATCGATGATCAGCGCGTCGTCGATGAAATCGAAATCGATCGAGAAACTTCTGTCTCCGTACGGTATCGGCGAAGTCGTCAGTCCTCGCGTCGTGAGATAGAGCGGCACGTGCCAGGAGTGATTCAGCCAGGGCGTGCGGGCGAGGCGAATCTTGCCGACGACCTGCGTCCACAGATGCAGCGTGGTGCGCGTCTCCTTCCACGCCGCATACGGCAGCTCGGGCCATGCACTGGTGGGCATCGGTATGCGCCTTCTACGAGTCCGAGCGAAGGTGGGCGAGAGCAGCGTCGTGGGATGGTGCTCGCGTCGCGCCGGATTTCTGCGCGATGGTCAGGACGACCTTGAGGCAGTGAGCGAGGTGCGCGGCGAACACGGGGCTGCGGGCGTCGAGCGCTTCGTCATGCGTGGTTCCGACCTCGAAGCGTTGCAGCGGGCCGGTGAAGATTGTCTTCCAGTAAGCCTGCGATTTCCCGTGGATGCGCTGCCGGCTGGAGAGCATGTAGACGGGGCCGTCATACGGCTTCGGTTCGTAGGCCCGGATCGCGATCTCGAAAGCCTTCGCCGTGCGCACCGCTGCCGTAGCGTACTGCGGGTCGTCGAGCGGTGTCGAATACAGTCCGGCGCTCCGCCGCGCGGCGAGCCGCGCAACCAGCTGCTCGTCGGCAGCACCTTCCCGGAAGTTCTTCCCCGGCGGGTCGAACAGCAGCAGCGGCAGCACGGGCTCCCCCGCCGCCTGCAGCGTGCGCGCCATCTCGTTGGCGATCAGCGCGCCGGCACACAGCGCGCCGATGAAGTACGGGCCATGAGGCCGCAACTTGCGCATCTCGCCGACGTAATCCGCAGCCATCGCTTCGATGGTCGGGTGAGGTTCGCACAATCCGTCGAGACCGCGCGCCTGGAGCGCCCATACCGCCAGCTCCTCCGGCAGCAGGTCCAGGAAGTGTCGGCTGACGAAGGCCTGGCCCAGCCTGCCGTGCACGAG
Source organism: Casimicrobiaceae bacterium (assembly GCA_036380055.1). GTDB lineage: Bacteria > Pseudomonadota > Gammaproteobacteria > Burkholderiales > Casimicrobiaceae > PALSA-1003. The sequence continues at coordinate 1,619 of DASVFM010000087.1, read as the reverse complement.
GAATAGCGGCAGCCCGCCCGCTCGCTCGCGCAACGGCAGCAGCACGGGGACCTGCGAGCGCGCATCGGGGTTGCGCTCGAGACCGCGGCGGATGTTCTCGGCGATGGCCGCGACGCTCGCGTCGACGTGCACCCTTGGCAGGCTCACGCCGAATTGCTCGAGAATGCGCGTCTGCAGCTCGACCAGGGACAGCGAATCGCCGCCGAGCAGGAAGAAATCGTCGTCGCGCCCTACCGAGCCCTGCCGCAAGAGCTGCTCGAACATTCCCGCGACGAGGCGCTCGACGTCGTCGCGCGGCGGATCGAGCTCGGTCGTCCGCGCCACGGCAGGCGGCGCCATCGCGGAAAGCGCGAGGCGATCGATCTTTCCGGTCGCGGTGAGAGGAAGCGCGTCCGGGAACGCGAAAGCGGTCGGCAGCATGTACGACGGAAGCCGGGACGCGAGGAAGTGGCGGATCGCAAGCGGACTGCGCTCCGCGTGCTGCTCGAGGACGACGTGGGCGGTGAGCTTCGTCGTCTCCGGCTGCGAGCCGTCGTCGGAGGCTACGACGGCCGCTCTGATCACGCCGGGGCATGCCGCGAGCGCGGCCTCTATCTCGGACAAGTCGATCGACTGCCCACGAATCTTGACGCGGCTGCCCTCGCGGCCGATGAAATGAAGATCGCCCCGATCGTCGAAGTAGCCAAGGTCGGTGGACACGTAGTTCACAACGCCCGGAGCCTTCGGGTCCCGCGAGAAAGTTGCCGCGTCGAGGTCGGCGCGCCTCCAGTAACCCGGGCTGACGTGGGCGCTCGACACCACGATGCGACCTTTCTCCCCGACGGCCGCATCGCTGCCGTCGGTGCGCCGGATGCGCACCGACAGGCCGCGCGGACTGCGACCCACCGCGACGATCCCGCTCAGGGGAGCTGAGTGGCCGTGATCGATGACATGTTGTGCGATGACGTTGGCTTCTGTCGCAGCAAGATGGTTCACCAGTATGCAGCCAGAGCGCGTATGCCGCCGGAACAACTCGACATCGCTTGCGAACACGGCTTCGCCGCCGAGATCGATGGCCCTGAGGTGCTCGAGTCTGCGTTTGGAGCCGAGTCCATTGAAAAGCCCGCGGAAAACCGTCGGGACGCAGTGCAGCACGCTGATCCGCTCCCGGTCGAGCCATGCCGCGAGCTCTGCAACCCCGTCGGCGCGCACGTCGAACGCGCAAAGCGTAGCCCCGCTGAAGAGACAGCCGAAGATATCCATCATCGACGCGCTGAAGCTCAACGTGTAGAGCAGCGACACGCGGTGGGTCTCGGCAATCCGCAACGTTTTCGCGTAAACGTCGGCGAAGTACACCACGTTCCTGTGGGTCTGGCACACACCCTTGGGCTGCCCCGTCGAGCCCGACGTGTAGTAGATATTCGCCAGCGTGTCGGGCCTCACCTGCGGGAGCGGTTCAGTCGGTCCTGCGGTATCGGCGCGACCGACGTCGATCACCATGCAGCCCGACGGCGCAAGCGTGCGCGCACGGCCCAACAGGCCGCTTTCGGTAAGCAGGACGCCAGACTGGCTGTCGGCCAGAATGAAGCGCAGCCGCTCGTCCGGATCGCCGGCGTCGACAGGAACATACGCGCGACCCG
>DASVFM010000086.1:0-9587 GCA_036380055.1 Casimicrobiaceae bacterium | reverse complement strand
TGCCGGTGCCGCTCATGAACGTGATCAACGGCGGGGCGCATGCCAACAACAGCATCGACATGCAGGAGTTCATGCTCGTCCCGCTGGGTGCGCCTACCTTCCGCGAGGCAGTGCGCTACGGCGCCGAGATCTTTCAGACGCTCAAGAAGCTGATCGATGCCAAGGGCATGGCGACGACCGTGGGCGACGAGGGCGGCTTCGCGCCGAACCTGGCCTCGAACGAGGCGGCGCTGCAGCTTCTGCTCGAGGCGATCGAGAAGGCGGGCTACAAGGCCGGCAGCGACATCGCGCTTGCGCTCGACTGCGCAGCGTCCGAGTACTACAAGGACGGCATGTACGAACTCGCCGGCGAAGGGACCAAGCTCACCCGCTCGCAGATGGTCGACTATCTCGCGGGCTGGGTGGACAAGTATCCGATCATCTCGATCGAGGACGGCATGGCCGAGGACGACTGGGACGGCTGGAAACTCCTCACGGACAAGCTGGGACGCAAGGTCCAACTCGTCGGCGACGACATCTTCGTCACCAACACCAAGATACTCAAGCAGGGGATCGCCAAGGGGATCGCGAACTCGATCCTGATCAAGATCAACCAGATCGGCACTCTGACCGAGACCTTCGCCGCGGTGAGCACTGCGTTGCGCGCGGGGTACGCATCGGTGATCTCGCACCGCTCCGGCGAGACCGAGGACAGCATGATCGCCGACATCGCGGTGGGCTCCAATGCGGGCCAGATCAAGACGGGGTCCCTCTCGCGCTCGGACCGGACGGCGAAGTACAACCAGCTGCTGCGCATCGAGGAGGATCTCGGTGAGGTCGCGAGCTATCAGGGGCGCAGCGCGTTCCGTCAGCTCAAGTGAGGAAGCTCTAGACCTTGCGCGCGCTCGCCGTCGTCTTCGTACTGCTCATCATCGCCCTGCAGTACCCGATGTGGCTGGGCAAGGGCGGCTGGCTGCGGGTGCGCGAGCTCGACCAGCAGGTCGAGGCGCAGAAGCAGGTGAACGCCGACCTCAAGGCGCGCAATGCGGCGCTCGATGCCGACGTGCGCGATCTCAAGAACGGTTTCGAAGCGATCGAGGAGCGAGCGCGGTCCGAGCTGGGGATGGTCCGCCAGGACGAGGTGTTCTTTCAGCTTCCTGCCGTGCCTGGGCCGGCCGCCTCGCTCAGGCCGCAGGATCCGCACTGAGCGTCCGGGACGTTTCGCGCCGATGCCGCGCATCACTTCGCGCGACAACCCGCGCCTCAAGGAAGCCGGGCGGCTGATCAATTCAGCGCGCGACCGGCGCAAGGCCGGGCGCTGCGTGCTGGAGGGAGCGCACGTCGTCGCAGCCTACCGGGCGCGGCATGGGCCGCCCGAGACGCTGATCATCGCCGAGTCCGCGCTCGATCAGCCGGAGATGGCCGCGCTGCGGGCCGGCGTCGCCGAGTCGCGCACGCTCATCGTCAGCGAGCGGGCGTGGTCGGAGCTCGCGCAGATTCCATCAGACGTCGCAGTGATCGCCGTAGTGCCCACACCGCAGAGCACCTTCCGAAGCGCGAGCGACTTCTGTCTGCTGCTCGAGGAAGTGCAGGACCCGGGCAACGTCGGCTCGATCCTGCGCAGCGCTGCGGCCGCGGGCGTGGCGCAAGTCTTCCTGTCCGGACAGTGCGCCTTCGCCTGGTCGCCGAAAGTGCTGCGCGCCGGGCAGGGCGCGCATTTCCGTCTCGAGATCTACGAGGACGTGGATGCGGCCGTCTGGGTTCAGGGTTACCGGGGACGCCTCGTCGCGGCGGTCGCCGAAGGCGGTGAGTCCGTCTTCGCGGCCGACCTTACCGGGTCGCTCGCGCTCGCCATCGGCAACGAGGGAACGGGGCTCTCCGCTGCCCTCCGCGAGGCGGCAGACGCTCTTGTCACCATCCCGATGCCCGGCGGGATCGAGTCGCTCAATGCTGCCGCTGCTGCTGCGATCTGCCTGTTCGAAGCCGTACGCCAGCGCGAGGCATGGCGCACTCGGTCCGCCTAGCCGGGCACGGCGCGGCGAAATCCGGGATGCGCTCCGGTCATCAAGGGCTGCGAAACGCGCCTCAGTAGAGAACTGCTGAGAATTGCGCGTTCTCGACGCAACCCAAGTCCTTGGCCGAGAAAGTGCCCTCGATTCCCTGCGCCGTCGCCCTGAGCTCGTCCATCGTGCCGTTGACGTTGAACGTCATTGCCCCCGTGCAGCTATAGCTCATCGGCGAAATCTGGTAGAGCTGTCCCACCTGCGTGAGGTTCCCCGCCATCGTACAGGTTGCGCCGCTCTGGTAGGTGAAGACGAAGGTCGCCACGCCATTCGCCTGCGTGAGAGCCAGGTTGTATTGGTCGGTGTAGGGACGGTTGTTGTTGCTGTTGTTGCAGCTCGAGTATGCCCCCGATTGCCCACCGACGTAGTTGCCGCCGAGCACGATCGTCGTCAGCGTCTGCCTCTGGATCGACTTCGCGACGCTCGGGCCGTTGACGAGCGTGTAGGTGAGTGAGCCCGCGTAGGGACTCGTCGGCGCGAACGACGCGGTGCCGGCGAGCGTAGGCATGTAGACGGACGCATTCCACGGGCCGCCGTAGTACGGACCGACGGTCGTGTAGAGGTTGCCCGAGAAGTTGCCATTGTTGTCCTCGTAGAGGATCGCCACGAACCAGGTGGGCTGATTGCTCGCCCCATAGACGAAGAAGGTGGCGAAAATCACGTTCTGGTTCTGGATGAGGTTGACGCCCCAGCCCGACTCCGCCGGGAGGTACCAGATATCGGTGTAGTCGGTAGCAGCTGCGCGAAGCGGCACGAGCAGCAGCGAAACCACGAAGACAAGCGCAATCCGCATCGGCATGACCGTTGGCTTCACAGGATCGACGCACGATTCTAGCAGCGCCAGTCCTGGCCCAACGTAACGGATCGTAACAGTGCGACTGCGCGGCGATCGGCAGCTCAGCCGCTGATCACGCCCTTGACCAGCAGGATGCTCCCGCAAGGACGCAGCTCGCCGGTGCGCACGATGACGAATGCCTTGCGTGCCCTTTCGCAGAAGGCCTCGCGGTCCAGGTGGCCGATGTCGGTGTCGCCAAGCTGATGGCGCGTGAACACGGCGGCGAAGTCGCGCACCGTCTCCGGCACTGCCGCCGGATCACCGGCCGCCTCCATCGTGAACGCCGGCTGGGCAGCGGAGTCGTCGAGCGGAAAGACGGTGAGGACGGCGTCGAGCGCGTCGGGAGAGGAAACTCCGGCGAGAGGAACCAGGCGCCGGGCGAGGCCCGCTGCAGGAAAGTTGGCATCCGCGATGACCAGCTCATCGCCTTGCCCCATCGAGGCGAGGGCATGCAGCAGGTCGGCGTGCAGCAGCGGGTGGATACCGTTAAGCATTCATCCTCCGTCGATGCCAACGCGCGTCAGCCGGGACATGCGCTCTCGCGGTCGACCAGCGCCGCCTCGCGATGGTCCGGCTGCGCCAGATGATACCCGATCACCGACTTGGTATGATGAAGGCTCGCGCACGTTCGGTACCGCGCTGCGCCGAAGCTTCAGGGGAGGAACTCAGCGATGATTTCCAGACGCAGGTTTACCGCTGCCGGCGCGGCGGCGCTCGCCACCGCCCCGTTCGTTCGTCGGGCCCGGGCGCAGACGAAAACCGTGATCCGTTACGGCGACGTGCTCGCTGCGAACTACCCGAGCGTGGTGGCGCTGCAGGCGGCGGGCAAGGAGATCGCCGAGAAGACCGGCGGCCGCCTCGAGCTGCAGGTCTTTCCCGCCTCGCAGCTCGGCACGCAGCGCGACATGATCGAAGCGCTCGCCTCGAACGCGCTGCAGCTCTACACGGACGGCGCGGGTACCTTCGGCTCGTGGGTGCCGGCGATCTCCGTGCTGGAGGCGCCTTACATCTGGCGCGACGCGGTCCACATGACGGCCGGAATGGCGAGCCCCGAGGCGCAAAGGCTCTTTGCCGAGCTCGTCAAGACGCGCAACATGCGCATCATCGACACGATCTACTATGGCACCCGGCACCTGACGACCGCGAGCAAGCCGGTGAAAGACCCCAAGGACCTCGTCGGCTTCAAGCTGCGCGTGCCGCCCGTGGACGTGTTCAACGCCATGGCCGAGGCCTGGGGCGCGCGGCCCACGCCGATCAACTTCGGCGAGCTCTACCTCGCGCTCAAGCAGGAAGTGGTCGACGGGCAGGAGAATCCGCTCCCGACCATCCAGTCGGCGAAGATCTACGAAGTGCAGAAATACCTCGTGCTCACGGCACACATCATCACGCCGCGCTTCGTGGTCGTGAACGAGCAGTTCTGGCAGGGACTTTCCCCCGCCGACCGCGCGATCATGCAGGCGGCGATCGCCAAGGCCGTGATGACCGCCAACGCCGAGATCATCAGGCAGGAGAACGAGCTCGCCGACACCTTCGCCAAAGGCGGGATGACGGTCATCAAGCCGGATGTCGCTGCGTTCCGCGAGCCGGTGGTGAAGCTCGTGCCGCCGAAGTTCGAATCGCGCTGGGGCAAGGGGACCTACGAGCGCCTTCAAGCGCTGACGTAACGGCGGCACGGCGGGCCTCGCGGGGCCGGTCGCTGCGGTGCGGTCGGCGGTCTGAACGAGGAGGGCAGAAGCGTGTCGGCCTGGCTCAAGCTCGCCGAGAGGATGCTCGACGCTCTCGCCGTCGCGCTGTTCGCTCTCATGTTCGGCGTGGTGATCCTGCAGGTCGCGCTGCGCTACGTCTTCAACCACCCGCTGGTCTGGACCGACGAGGCAGCCGCCTATTTCCTCGTCTGGATCTCGTTCCTCGGCTGGACGATGGCGTCGCGCAAGCGCATCCACATCGGTATCGCCTTCGTCGTCGAGCGGTTGCCGGGCGGCGCGCGGCGCGCGCTGCACGCCTTCTGGGCCGCTGCGGCGGTCGTCTTCGCGATCGTGCTCTTCGTGGTGGGGATCGCGATCACACGGGCCAATGGCGACGTGCGCATGGTCTCGATCGACTTCGCTTTCTGGCCCGTGTATCTCGCCGCGCCCAGCGCCGCGGTGTTCCTGTTCGTCTATGCCCTGCGTGATCTCCTGCAGATCGTGCGCAAGGGTGACATCAAGGCGACCGAGGCCCAGCTATGACGACGGCGATGACGCTGATCCTCGCGATCTGGGCGACAGCGCTTTTCGCGGGCGCACCCATCTGGCTCACGATGGCGCTCGCTGGAAGCGCCTTCGTGCTCACCGAGCACATCGACTCGATCATCATCGTGCAGCAGCAGGTGTCGGCCGCCAACTCCTTCACCTTCGTCGCGGCGCCGCTGTTCATCCTGATGGGCCACGTAATGAACAACGCGGGGGTGACGAACCGCATCTTCGATTTCGCCCTGGCGCTGGTCGGCTGGCTGCGCGGCGGCTTGTGCCACGCCAACGTGATCGCCTCCATGATCTTCGCCGGGATGTCAGGCTCGGCGGTAGCCGAGGCGGGCGGCCTCGGGACAGTGGAGATCCGCGCCATGCGCGACGCGAAGTATCCGATCGACATGGCCGCCGGCCTGACCGCCGCCGCGGCGACGATCGGACCGATCATTCCACCCTCGCTGCCGATGGTCGTCTACGGTGCGGCGGCCGAGGTATCGGTCGGGAAGCTGTTCATCGCCGGCGTGATCCCCGGCGTGCTGATGGGCCTGGCGCTGATGATCCTTTGCAGCACGATGGCGCGCCGGCTGAACCTGCCCAAGGGCGATTTTCCGTCCCTGCAGCTGATCTGGCGCAAGTTCAGGGACGCGTTCTGGGCACTGATGACGCCGGTGGTGCTGCTCGTCGGGATGATGTCCGGAGTGTTCACGCCAACGGAGGCGGCCGCGGTGGCCACGCTCTATGCGCTGATCCTCGGCCTTTTCGTCTATCGCAGCTTCAGCCTGCGGCGCCTGCCGCGACTGATCCTCGACACCATCGAGACGACAGGGGTCGTGATGACCCTCGTGATGGTGGCGAAGCTCCTCGGCTGGTGCCTTGCTATCTCACGCATCCCGCAACTCGCCGGCGAGGCGCTCACCGGGTTGAGCGAGAATCCGCTGGTCTACCTGCTGATCGTCAACTTGCTTTTGCTCTTTGTCGGCTGCTTCATGGAGGGCATCGCTGCGATGCTGATCCTGATCCCGATCCTCGTGCCGGTGGCGATGAAGCTGGGGATCGATCCCGTGCACTTCGGGCTGGTGTTCGTGCTGAATCTCATGATCGGAACGGTCACGCCACCGGTTGGCGTCGTCCTCTACGTGGTCTCGAACATCGCCAAGATTTCCTTCGAGCGGATCTCGCGCGCGATCGTCCCTTTCCTGATACCGCTGCTGGTCGTGCTCGCCGCAATCACGCTGTGGCCGCCCCTCACGACGTGGCTGCCGCAGCTGCTGATCGGTCGCTGATGCCGTGGGCGCGAGCGCGGCCGCGCCGGGCTAGAAGGTGTGGCGCTGCAGGCCCGCCCGATGAAGGATCGTCGTCGCGATCTCCTCGATCGAGCGGTTCGTCGTGTCGATCGTGGGGATGCCCTCGCGCTGCATGAGCTGAACCGCTTCGCGCACTTCGTAGCGACAGCTTTCCAGTGCGGCGTACTTGCTTCCCGGGCGACGCGTCTCGCGAATCTGCCGCAAGCGTTCGGGATCGATCGTCAGGCCGAATAGCTTGTTCTGGTAGGGCATGAGCGATGCGGGAAGCTTCCTGTCGGTGAAGTCATCGGGCGTGAGCGGAAAATTTCCGGCGAGAATGCCGAACTGCAGTGCCAGATAGAGCGTCGTGGGAGTTTTTCCGCAACGCGAGACTCCGACGAGAATCACCTGTGCCTTGCCGAGATCGCGCGTTGCAGCACCGTCGTCGTGCGCCTGGGCAAAATTGATCGCCTCCATGCGCGCGAAGTACTCCATGGAATTGGCGATGCCGTGCGAGCGCCCCGCGGCGTGCGACGACTTCGCGCTGAGCTCGGTCTCGAGCGGCGCGATAAAGACCTTGAACAGATCGAGGAACAGAGCGTTCGCGTTGCCGAGCTCCGCGCTCATCGACTCGTCGACGATCGAGCTGAACACCAGCGGACGCCGACTTTCGGCGGCAGCCGTCTGATTGATCACCGCCACCGCTTCGGCGATCCGCTCGGGCGTGTCGACGAACGGCAGCGTGCGTCGCTGGAAGTCGATCTGCTCGAATTGTGACAGCAGACTGTTGCCCAACACCTCCGCCGTGATGCCGGTGCGGTCCGAAACGAAGAAAACGGTGCGCCGGGTGGCAGAAGCTTCGGAACTCACCAGTCCTTCCAGACCGGTTCCACGCCCGCCGGCAGCGGCGGCATGTCGCCGAGGTCGGCCCAGCTCTCGCCCGGTCCGTGATAGTCGGAGCCCGACGATGCGAGGAAGCCGAAGGTGCGTGCCTGCCGCGCAAACTCGTCCACCTGTGCGGCGGTGTGGCTCGGGGAAAGCACTTCGATGCCGTCCCCGCGCGAGTCCTTGAATTCCGCCAGCAGCTCGCGCATCGCCGCCGAGCCAACCTTGTAACGGCCGGGATGAGCGAGGACGGCGAAGCCTCCGGCGGCGTGAATCCAGCCGATAGCCTGCGTCATAGGCGTCCACTCGTGATCCACGTAGCCAGGCTTGCCTTTGACCAGGTAGTGCCGGAACACGTCCTTCATGTCGCGAACGTGACCGGTGTCGACCAGGAAGCGCGCGAAATGCGTCCGGCCGATCAGGCTCGTGCTGGTGACAAAGCTCATCGCGCCGTCGTAGGCGTCGGCAATCCCGGCCGCGGCGAGTCCGTCGGCGATACGTCGTGCGCGAGCGGTCCGCCCGCTCCTGATCGCGGCGAGGCCCTCGCGCAGGGCCGGACAGCCCGGATCGATGCGCAGCCCGAGGACGTGCAGAGTGATGTCGCGCCAGCTCACCGAGAGCTCGGAGCCGCCGATGAGCCGAAGTCCTGTCCCGCGGGCGGTCTCGTTCGCTTCCTCGAAACCCGCAAGCTCGTCGTGGTCGGTGAGCGCGAGCACGTCCACGCCGCGCTCGGCTGCCCGCCGAACCAGATCAGCAGGGCTCAGCAGGCCGTCGGAGCAGGTCGAGTGACTGTGGAGGTCGTAATGCGGCATCGGACGATGGGAGAGGCCGGGCCGCCGGATCGTCCCGAGACGCCGCCAGGCCAGACGACCGGCCCATTCTAGCAAAATCGCTGCCTGTGCCCGAACCGGGCGGGTTTTTGGACATTCCGTGGGTCCGCTGCGGCCTGCCGCCGGTCAGACGGCCGCCCTTTGCGGGGTTGCGCTCCGGACAGCTTTGGTCAACAATTATGCCAATGGTATTGGCCCCGGCGCGGTCTTCGTTGTAGTTTGTAAGATCTTCAGGGGGCGGCCGCAGTCGGGAACGTCGGCGAACAACCGAGAAGAATGCCGTGAAACTTTTTGATCGGGTTCTCAATCCGCGTGAGATTCGGCGCCGCCTTGGCCTGAATCAGGAGCAGTTCTGGACTCAGATCGGGGTCACCCAGAGCGGCGGCTCCCGTTATGAGAGCGGACGCGAGATGCCGAAGCCGGTGCGCGAGCTCCTGCGCCTCGTGCACGTCGAGCAGGTCGATCTGTCGCAGGTCAAGCGCGTCGACTTCGAGATCATCAGCTATCTGAAAGAAGCCCATCCCGAGCTCTATCGCAATCTGCGCCGGGCCGCACGCAGCAAGCATCGCCGCGCCGACGGCGATATGGCTGCGCCCGTGACTGAGAGCGAAGGAATGCGCCAGCCCGAAACCGTCGACGACGGCGACTGATTTCCTGACTTCCGCAGCCTCCGGTTAGAATTCGCGCGCGCATCATGGCGCGCGATAGTCGCCGCCGCCTGCGCACAACAGGCAGAGGGGCGGATGAGCGAGCAGCAACGGGTGATCGGCTTCGATCGCCTGCGCATGTCGGATGTCGATCGCGTCGGCGGCAAGAACGCGTCGCTCGGCGAGATGATCAGCCAGCTTCAGGGCTCCGGCGTGCGCGTTCCCGGCGGCTTCGCCACCACCGCGTTCGCCTTTCGGGAATTCCTGGAAGCAGGGGGCCTCAAGAAACGGATCGACGAGGCGCTTGCGCATCTGAACGTCGACGATGTGAAGGCGCTCGCGCGGATCGGCGCCCAGATCCGCGGCTGGTTTGGCGAGGTGTCGCTGCCCCCTGCGCTCGAGCGCGAGCTGCGCGCGGCTTACGCGGCGCTTTCTTCCGACGGTGCTTGCACTGTCGCGGTGAGATCGTCGGCCACCACCGAGGACCTGCCTGGCGCCTCGTTCGCTGGTCAGCAAGAAACATTCCTTAATATCAATGGCATAGACAATGTTCTTCACGCGGTAAGGGAGGTTTTTGCATCCCTCTACAACGACCGGGCCATCGCCTACCGCGTGCACCAGGGGTTCGACCAGGCGACCGTCGCGCTCTCGGCGGGAATCCAGCGCATGGTTCGCAGCGACAGCGGCGCGGCGGGCGTGATGTTCACGCTCGACACGGAATCGGGCTTCGATCGCGTCGTGTTCATCACCGCCTCGTACGGGCTCGGCGAGACGGTGGTGCAGGGCGCGGTGAACCCGGACGAGTTCTATGTCTACAAACGGAATCTCGAAGCCGGA
>DASVFM010000085.1:0-43467 GCA_036380055.1 Casimicrobiaceae bacterium | reverse complement strand
CATCTCCGTCGACCGCGAGCTCGTCCCAGCTCTCGGCGTGCCCCACGTAGTTGATCGGCACGTCGTAGTGCTGGCTCCAGAAGAACGGCACCGCGCGGAAGCGTTCGCGAGCGCCGAGCATGTTGAGCGCGGCGGTCTGGCCCTGGCGCTGGGCCACGACCCAGTGCTCCACGCGAATGGACGCACCGCTCACCGGATCGGGCCAGCGCGCGATGTCGCCCGCGGCGAAGATGCCTGGCGCGCTGGTTTGCAGATACTCGTCGACGGTCACTCCGCGATCGATCGCGAGGCCCGCGGCCTCGGCGAGCGCAAGCCGCGGGCGCACGCCGACGCCGGCCACGACCAGCTCGGCCTCGATCGTGCCCCCGCTCTTGAGCTTGACCCGAGCGGCCTCGAGTGCAGTCGCGGTATCCTCGAGGTGAAAGACCACGCCGTGCTGTTCGTGCAGGTCGCGGATGAAGTCTCCGAGCTCGCGCCCCAGGATGCGCTCCATGGGCCGTTTCTCCGGCGCGACCACATGGACTTCGAGGCCCCGCGCGCTCAGCGATGCTGCCACCTCGAGTCCGATGAAGCTCGCGCCGAGCACGACCGCGCGTTTGGCAGTGGCAGCGCGAGCGATGATGGCGCGGCAGTCGGCCAGCGTGCGCAGCGTATGCACGTGAGGTAGATCCATGCCCGGCAGCGGGAGCCGTACTGGCTCGGCGCCCGTCGCGAGCAGCAATCGATCGTACTTGAGGCGGGTCCCGTCGCTCAGCACGACCTCGCGCGCGGCCACGTCCAGCGCCGCGACGGAGGTCTTCAACCGCAGATCGATGTTCTGCTCGGCGTAGAAGGCTTCAGGGCGGAGCGGGATCCATTCCTCCGGCGCGTTTCCCGCAAGGTAATCCTTGGACAGGTTGGGGCGGTCCACCGGCGGCGCGTCATCATCGCTCAGCATGTGGATGTCGCCCTCGAACCGCTGCCGCCGCAGCATCTCGGCCGCCGCGAAGCCCGCGGCACCGCCGCCGACGATGACGACGCTCCGCGGCGACTCGCGCGCGTGGACACGAACGGCTGGCGACGCGGGCACGCGCTTGCGAACAAACACCTTGCCGTCGCGTGCTTCGACCGACCAGCAGCCGAGCGGATTGAGCGCCGGGGCGTGCAGGGCTTCGCCGGTTCGCAGACTGAAGCAGGCGTGATGCCAGGGACAATGCACCGTCTCGCCGACCATGAGTCCTTCGGCCAACGGACCGCCATAGTGCGTGCACGTGGCGTCGAGCGCGAAGAACTCGCTCCCGCGGCGAGCGAGCAGCACAGCCTGCTCGCCGACGTGGCCCGCCAGCATCGACCCGTCGGCCATCGTGTCTATGACCACGCCCGCGGCAAGATCGGGGCCGGTCGTCTCGGGTGCTGCATTGCTCATGGCGAGCTCCGTTAGGAGGTTGCGCCGAGGAAGCTCGGCGCGAATCGCTGGCAGGCGCTGCAAGCGGAAGACGATCCGCGTCGGCGAGCCGGGATAGAAACGTTGATTATGGAGCGGAAGCGGACCAGCTCCAAGCCGTTCTGCGTGCCTGTGTAGGGCGGCGTCTGACGGACCGGTCGGTTTCGCCTACAGCAGAAAGAGACGCCTGCCGATAGGTCGACCATTGCGATTGCGGGAGTATTGCGCCGTACAGGGGGCCACCGGTTTGCATGGACCCGTCGGAAGTCCCCCTCGACCTCGGTAGAAGCGAAGACATGCTCTATTACTCCCAAGTGTTTTTCTTCCTCACGCTGATCGCGGCGCTCTTCGCATTCGATGATGTCGCCACCCTCGCCTTCGACGGCATTGCCGCCGGCGCCACCGAGATCGCCGAGATCCTATTCTTCATTTTCCTCTTGCTTTTCGTCGTGTCCTTGATCGTCGGCCTTTTCGGCCGGAGTCGCGGACCGACTGTAAGTGGCCGGAGAACATTTGCCCGGCCTGCGCGAGAGCGACCGTTTGCTTAGACAGGTGGCATCGGGAGCCCGCAAGGAGGAGTGTCGGCCCGCGCCGGCAATCGAGCCGCCGCATCGCTGGCTGGCGGGTCTGCGCTGGGGTTCGCGGGTGCAGAGTGCGGCGATTGTCATCATCGCCGTGGTCGTCGGGTGCGTCGGCATCCATATCGCCGCGCCATTCCTCATTCCGGTGGTAGTAAGCCTGGTCATCTGCTATGCGCTCGCCCCAATCGTCGATCGCCTGGAGCGCTGGCATCTGCCCCGGCCGATCGCGGCGGCGGTGGTAGTGCTATTGCTCATCGCAGGGGGCGGCGTCGCCCTCAACCAGATGTGGACCGGCGCGGAGACTCTCATCGGGCGCCTTCCCACGGCGGTGGAGAAGATTCGCCTGGCGATCGCCGTTTCGCATCGGAACGTGCCCGACACGCTGACTCACGTGCAGCGCACGGCTGACGAGCTGCAGAAGCTTGCCGGGTCCTCCGAGCCTCCGGGCGGCGCTCCGCCGGCCGCGCCCTCGGCTGTCGATCTGCATTCGCTGCTTCTCATGGGTACGACCAGCATCGTTGCGGGCCTGGCGCAACTCCTATCCGTCATCTTCTTGACCTATTTTCTTCTCGCCGCGGGCGATCTGTTTCGTCGCAAGCTGGTTCAGCTCGTCGGACCGCCGTTCGCGCGCCAGAAGGCGACCCTGGAGGTTCTCAATCACATTCACGCGCTGAACCAGCGCTACCTTGCGATTCTGGCCTTGGTCAACGTGAGCGTGGGAGTTTGCGCGGCCGTCGGCCTGGGTCTCCTCGGACTCGAGCACGCAGCGATCTGGGGCGTTGCGATCGCGGTGCTCCATTTCATCCCCTACGTCGGCGCGGCAGTGGCCGCGCTGGCGATCGCCGTGATGGGCTACCTCCAGTTCGGCACCGCGCAGATGGCGCTCGCGGCGGCATCGATTCCTCTGGTCGCGTCCGTGCTCATCGGGGTCCTGCTGCAGGCCTCGTTGCTCGGCCGCGCCGCCAGCATGAATGCCCCCATCGTCTTCATCGCGCTCCTGTTCTGGGGCACGCTGTGGGGCGCGTGGGGGTTGTTGCTCGCGATGCCGATCATGGTCGCGATCAAGACGATCTGCGACCGGATCGAGCCGCTGTCCGGCCTCGGGAAGTTTTTCGGGGATGACGAACGGACCGCCTTGGCGCTAGAGCGGCAGGCGCATCCGACAGTATAATTCCTCGCTCGACCGCAGAAAGAGCGGATCCGCCCGCGAGGGTGCCGCCGGGCTAGCCGGGTGGCGCCTGCACGGATCCTCCGGCTCGAGGAGGAACCATGAGCGCGAATGGCGATATCGAGCGCGCGAACTCCCTGGATGAAGTACTGAAACTTGTCCGCGCCAAAGTGGCGCCGTTGCAGCGCGCCTCCGTGGAGCGTTTCGCCGAGCGCTACTTTCGGGATGTCGATCCGGAGGATCTCGCAGAGCGCAATTCTGCGGACTTGTATGGCGCGGCGCTGTCGCACTGGAACTTCGCCCGCCGGCGCGAGCGGGGCAAGGCGCGAATCCGCGTCTTCAACCCGACACTCGAGGAGCACGGCTGGCAATCCACGCACACGATCGTGGAAATCGTCAACGACGACATGCCGTTTCTCGTCGACTCGGTGACGATGGAGGTGAACCGTCACGGGCTGACGCTGCACCTGCTGATTCATCCGATCGTCTCCGTTCAGCGCGCCGCCGACGGCACGCTTTCCGGGCTCGCCGAGGAGCGCGCGCGAGACGGAGCCGAGTCGTTCATCCACGTCGAGGTCGACCGCGTGACCGAGCCCGCCCGCCTCGAGGCGCTGGCGGCGGGCATCGGCAGCGTGCTCGACGATGTGCGCGCGGCGGTCGACGACTGGCGGGCCATGCGCGACCGTTTGCTGGCGATCGTCGAGGAGATCGAGAAGCGCCCGCCGCGCTTGCCCGCCGAAGAGTTGAGCGAGGGAAGGGATTTCCTGCGCTGGCTTGCCAGCAACCACTTCACATTTCTCGGCTACCGCCGGCACGAGCTCGCGACGGTCGGCGGCGAGGACGTGCTCAGAGTCGTCCCGGATTCCAGCCTGGGCATTCTGCGCGAGGGCCCGAGCAAGGACGTTGCGGCGAGCTTCTCGGCGCTTCCGCCGGGGGTGCGCGCCTATGCGCGCCGACCCGAGCTGCTGGTCGTCACCAAGGCGACCGCGCGCTCCACCGTGCATCGCCCCGGGTACCTTGAATACATCGCGATCAAACGCTTCGATGACGCAGGCGCTGTCCTCGGCGAAGATCGCTTTCTCGGGCTGTTCACCTCGACTGCGTACAGCGCGAACCCCGCAGAGATTCCGCTGCTCCGGCGCAAGGTGGCGAGCGTCGTCGAGCGCGCGGGCTTGCCCGCGGGCGGTCATGCGGCGAAGGCGCTGGTCAACATCCTCGACACGTACCCGCGCGACGAGCTCTTCCAGACCAACGACGAGGATCTGCTGCGCACGGCAAAGGCGATCCTTCATCTCGAGGAGCGGCAGCGACTGCGGCTGTTCGTGCGCCGTGACGCCTTCGAGCGGTTCCTTTCCTGCCTGATCTACGCTCCGCGCGAGAACTACACGACCGAGCTGCGGCAGAAGTGGCAGGCGATCCTCACCGAAGCCTTCGCCGGCACGGGCTCGGAATTCAACGTCCATCTCTCTGAGTCGGCGCTGGCGCGAATCATGATCATCGTGCGCACGACCCCCGGACAGATCCCCGCCTTCGACGTGCGCGAGGTCGAGGCGCGTCTGCTCGCGGCAGCGCGGCGCTGGGAGGACGACCTGCGCGACGCGCTGATCGCAACGGTCGGCGAAGCGCGCGGCAACGAGCTGTTCCGGCTCTTCGGCAATGCGTTTCCCGCCGGCTATCGCGAGGAGTTCGCCGCACGCGCCGCCGTGCCCGACATCGAGATGATGGCGCGCCTCTCGGATGCCGAACCGCTGGCGACCGCGCTGTATCGTCCGCTCGAGGCGCCGCCGGGGACGCTGCGCTTCAAGCTGTTCCGGCGCGGTAGTCCGGTGACCCTTTCCGACAGCCTGCCGATGCTCGAGAACATGGGGCTCAGGGTGCTCGACGAGCGTCCGTATCGCGTTTCACCGCAGGGTCTTCCTCCGATCTGGATACACGACCTGGGCATGCTCTCGGCGCTGCGCGACAAGGAGCTCGAGCTCGACGAGCTGCACGCGGTCTTCGTGGACGCCTTCGGCCGTGTGTTCCGCGGCGAGGTCGAGAACGACGACTTCAACCGCCTCGTGGTTGCGGGGCGGCTGCCTGCCGACGAGATCGTGGTTCTGCGCGCCTATGGCAAGTACCTGCGCCAAATCGGGTTCCCGCTTTCGCAGGCGTTCATCGAGGCGACGCTCGCCGCGCATGCCGACATCGCGCGACTGCTCGTGGATCTGTTCAAGCTGCGCTTCGATCCCGGGCTGGGAACGGCCGCGCAGTCGCAGGCGCTCGCCAAGATACAGCAGATCGACACCGCGCTCGATCGCGTGGAGAACCTGTCCGAGGACCGCGTCCTGCGGCAATACCTCGCGCTCATCCTGGCCACCACGCGCACGAACTTCTGGCGCCGCGACGCCGCGGGACGGCGCCGCAGCTTCCTGTCGTTCAAGTTCGAGCCGTCGAAAGTCCCTGGACTGCCCGAGCCGAAGCCGATGTTCGAGATCTTCGTCTATTCGACCCGCTTCGAAGGCGTGCATCTGCGCGGGGGCAGAGTTGCGCGCGGAGGACTGCGCTGGTCCGATCGTCACGAGGATTTCCGCACCGAGATCCTCGGGCTGGCCAAAGCGCAGATGGTCAAGAACGTCGTCATCGTGCCGGTCGGCTCAAAGGGCGGCTTCGTGCTCAAGCGCGCCCCGTCGCCGTCGGATCGCGATGCGTATCTCAAGGAAGGCGTGTCCTGCTATCAGGACTACCTGCGCGGTCTGCTCGATCTCACCGACAACCGCGTGGGGGACAAGATCGTCCCTCCGCCGGGGGTCAAGCGCCACGACGCCGATGATCCGTACCTCGTCGTCGCCGCCGACAAAGGCACCGCGACGTTTTCCGATTACGCCAACGCGATCAGCAAAGAGTACGGCTTCTGGCTGGACGACGCTTTCGCTTCGGGCGGATCGGCTGGCTACGACCACAAGGCGATGGGGATCACCGCCCGCGGCGCATGGGAATCGGTCAAGCGGCACTTCCGCGAGATGGGAGCCGACACGCAGTCGACCGATTTCACGGTGGCGGGCATCGGAGACATGTCGGGCGACGTCTTCGGCAACGGAATGCTGCTCTCGCGCCACGTCAAGCTCATCGCCGCGTTCGATCACCGCCACATCTTTCTCGATCCGAACCCGGACCCCGAAGCGAGCTTCAAGGAGCGCGAGCGGCTCTTCCGGCTGCCCCGCTCGTCCTGGGGCGATTACGACGCGAAGCTGATCTCCGCAGGCGGCGGCGTGCACGCGCGCAGCGTGAAGTCGATCGCGCTTACCCCCGAGGTGAAGAAAGCGCTGGCGATCCAGGCGAAGTCGATGACGCCGACCGAGCTGGTGAACGCAATCCTCAAGGCACCGGTCGATCTCATCTACAACGGGGGCATCGGGACTTACGTCAAGGCCGCAAGCGAAACGCACGCCGAGGTCGGCGATCGCGCCAACGATGCGCTGCGCGTGAACGGACGCGATCTTCGCTGCAAGGTCTTCGCCGAGGGTGGCAATCTGGGCTGCACGCAGCGCGGGCGCATCGAGTATGCGCTCGCCGGAGGGCGGATCAACACCGACGCGATCGACAATTCGGCCGGCGTGGACACGTCCGATCACGAAGTGAACATAAAGATCCTGCTCGGACTCCCTGTCGCAGAAGGCGAGTTAACCGAGAAGCAGCGCAATGCCCTGCTCGCCGAGATGACCGACGACGTGGCTGCGCTGGTGCTGCGCGATAACACGTTCCAGACCCAGTCGCTGTCCATAACCGGCCGGATCGCCCCGCAGATGCTCGACGCGCACCAGCGCTTCATCCATTTCCTGGAGAAGGCCGGGCTGCTGAACAGGGAGCTCGAGTTCCTGCCCTCGGACGAAGAGTTCGCCGAGCGACGCGGCGCGGGCGCCGGCCTCACCAGCCCGGAGCGGGCGGTGCTCCTCGCCTACAGCAAGATCTGGCTTTACGAAGAGCTCCTTGCTTCTCCTCTGCCGGACGATCCGTGGGTGGCGACCGCCCTCGAGCGCTACTTTCCCAAGGCCCTGCGCGAGCGCTATGCCGGCTATATGCCGCGCCATCCGCTCAGGCGGGAGATCATTGCCACTTACGTGGTCAACAGCATGATCAATCGCGTGGGTAGCAGCTTCGTTCATCGCCTGCTCGAGGCCACCGGCGCGAAGCCGCCGGAAGTCGTACGCGCCTACCTGCTCAATCGGGAAGTGTTCGGTTTCGTCGACTTGTGGCTGGCGATCGAGGCGCTCGACAACGTGGTCGACGACGCGGTGCAGTCGCAGATGCTCATCGATACCCGCCGGCTGATCGAGCGGGGGACGAGCTGGTTCCTGCGCTCGCGCAGGCTGGCGGAGGACATGGCGGCGACCATCGCGCATTTTGCGCCGAAGGTCGCCGGGCTCGCCACGCGACTGCCGCAACTGCTCGACGCCGGGGAGCGCGCGCGCGTCGACGCCGGCACCGCGGCCTACGCCGCGAAGGGAGTACCGCCCGTGCTCGCCGCCCGCGTGGTCGCTCTCGACACGCTCTATGCAGCGCTCGACATCGTCGAGGTGGCGGACGCGTCGGGACGCACGCCCGAAACGGTAGCCGAGCTCTACTTCGGGCTGTCGACGCGGCTGGGACTGCCCTGGCTGCGCGAGAAGATAACCGCGCTGCCCGCCGAAGCGCACTGGCGGCTGCTTGCCAAGGGGGCGATGCTCGATGACCTGTCGAGCATGCAGCGCACGATCACCGGCGAGGCGCTCGGCGCTGTGGCGGCCGACGCGAACGTGGCGAAGCTCGCCGCGGCGTGGGAGGAGCGCAATCGCCGCGGCATCGAGCGGTCGCAGCAGCTGTTGACCGAGCTGCGCGCCACGACGCCCGTCGATGCAGCGATGCTTTCGGTGGCGTTGCGCGAGCTTCGCAACCTAGGCTAAGCCAGCAATCGGGCGTGGCTCAATACGTGCCGACCGGCGCGTTGGGTCGATTCGGCGGGAGATTGCGGAAGATGCAGTCGAAGGATCTGTCATTCGACGAGCCGGTTCCGAGGAAGCCCACGACGGCCTGCCGGTAGCCCTGCTGCGACAGCCGGTTGTAGTACAGCTTCGAAGTCACATCGACGAAATACGTGTAATTGTCGTTCGACATCGTATTCTGGCGGATCCATTCGCCGACATCGGCGTCGCCGATCAGCAGAGGCTGGCATGTCTGGCCCAGCTTTGCCATGTAGGCATTGAAGCCCGTGGCGTCCACGCTGCGCACGGTGTCCGGCGCGCAGGCTGCCGCCGCGACAGCAAGCGCGCAGAGGATGAGTCGGGACAGCCAGCCGCGACGCACGACATCACTTTGCAACCGAGTCCCGATGTCCATTACCTGCGCTCCTCGTCGTGTGCCGGCGGGTCTAGCCAGCAGATGTAACTCTCAGCCCTTGCGCTTGCCATGCTTGCGCTTGTGCTTGGGCTCGGCCTTCTTGCCCAGCACGAGTTTTTCCGCGCCGGTGTGCTCCGCGCCGCGCTTCTTGAGGTCCGCGAGCAAGCCCTCGTCCGTGAGATCGATCTCCCGGGAGTGCTCCCAATCGTGACGGGTGGCGTGAACCAGGCGATGAATGACGTGATGCGCGTCGGTTTCGATCGCCAGCTCGCGGCGCGCGTCGAAGCTGCCTGGCGAAAGGTTGATCGAGCCTATGACAGCGCGTTTCTCGTCGGCGAGGATCATCTTGCCGTGCAGCTTCATGCCCTTGAGGCGATGGATCTTCGCGCCGACGTCGCGCATGATCCGCAGACCCCCGACGCCCTCGATCAGCTTCGCCACTTTCAGGGTGTGCGGCGGTCGCGCCATGATGTGGACCTTGACGCCTCTGTGCACGGCGCGGACGAGCCGCTCGATGATGACCGTGTCCTGGTAGCGCTCGTTCTGCAGCCAGAGCGTATGCTTCGCGGAGTCGATGAACTCCGCGATCCGCTCCCGGCCGTTGTTGGGGCACCAGATGAGCTGCGACGCCGAGTCGACCGCGAATTTCTTCTGGTTCCAATCGGCGTCGAAGCACTTCACCATCTCGGAGACCTCGAGTTCGTGCGTCGTCACGACGGCGTAGTCGCGCGTTTCAGTGAGGTCGCGCGTTTCCCAATTGAGCGACTCCACGAATCCCGTCTCGTCGTCGATCACCATCGACTTCTGGTGCGTGAGGGCGAAGGCAGGGCTGCTGTCTCGGACTTCGATCCCGGCGGCGAGAAGCGTCTTTCGCGATGCCTTGTTTTCGTTCTCTCCGCTGCGGCGCGCGGGGTTGAGCATTACCCGGACATGCACGCCGCGCCGCTTGGCGGCGATCACGGCGTCGAGAAGGGTCGGATCGGTGAACAGGAACATGCGGATGTTCAGCGACCGCTTGGCGCCAGCGAGGGCATCGAGCAGCGGCTTGGCGGTGTCGTCGGGAAGGACGATGAGAGTGTGCGACATGAGATCTCGCGTTTTCTACCGCGGGGGAGCGTCCGCCCCCGCCGGCGGCTGTTCGTACTGGATGCGATGGAGCTCCGCATAGACGCCGTTCAGGGCGATGAGCTCGTCGTGCGTGCCCTGCTCGGCGACCACGCCACCTTTGAGAACGATGATCTTGTCGGCGTCGCGGATCGTCGACAGCCGGTGCGCGATGGTGATCACCGTGCGCCCCTTCATCAGACGCTCCAGCCCTTCGATGACCAGGCGCTCGGATTCGGTGTCGAGCGCTGCCGTCGGCTCGTCGAGGATGAGGATCGGCGCATTGCGGATGATGGCGCGGGCGATGCCGATGCGCTGGCGCTGGCCGCCGGAAAGCGTAAGACCTCGTTCGCCGACCAGGCTGCCGTAGCCGCCCGGCATCTCCATGATGAAGTCGTGCGCGTTGGCGAGCTTCGCGGCCTCGATGATCTCTTCCTCCGTTGCGTCAGGGCGACCGTAGGCGATGTTCTCGCGTATCGTTCCGCGAAACAGCACGGTCTCCTGCAGCACGAAGCCGATCTGGCCGCGCAGCGAAGCCTTGGTGTACTCCCTGACGTCGACCCCGTCGACCAGAAGTCGGCCGCCGTCCGGGTCGTAGAAGCGCGGGATGAGACCGACGACCGTTGACTTGCCTCCGCCGGTCGTGCCGACGACGCCGACCAGCTGGCCCGGTTGGATGCGGAAGTTCACGTCGCGAAGGATCGGATTCGCGGGATCGTAGCCGAAGGCGACGTGCTCGGCGACGATCTCGCCGCGCGCCGAGTCGAGCACTCGCGCGTTGCGCTTTTCCGCGATCATCTTGTCGGCGTCGAGGATCGCCCGGATGCGCTCGAGCGCCACCGAAGTCTGGGCGATGGCGTTGGTCATTTTCGCCAGGTCCTGCACCGGCTTGAAGAACTTGGTCAGGTACGCGAGAAAGACCGTCAGCGCCCCGATGGTCATCGCGTCGGTGACGATCAGCGAGGCTCCGCGCCACAGGACGTAAGCCGTGCATCCCGCGACGACGATGGACACGATCGGCGAGAGCAGCGATTTCACGCGCCGCGCCTTCAGTGCGGCGTCCACGGTCGCCTCGCTCGCTTCGGCAAGACGAGCCTCCTCTAGCTGCTCCCGGCCGAACGCCTTCACTACCCGTATCGACTCGAGACCCTGCTGGACGACGGTGACGAGGTCGGCCTGGTGCAGCCGCACCTGGTGCTGGGCCTTCTTCACCGCCTTCTTGAACCGGGATACGAACAGCAACAGGAACGGCGTCACCGCGACGCAGATGAGCGCGAAATCCCACTGCAGCCAGAGCATGAGCCCCAGGATGCCGACGATGGTAAGGAGGTCGACGAGGATATCCAGCGTGTTGGAGGAAGCGAAGTTCTGGACCGTGGCCACATCGTTGGTGATGGTGGACAGGAGCACGCCGGTCTGTTGCTTGTCGTAATATCCGAGCGAAAGGTGCTGCAAGT
Organism: Casimicrobiaceae bacterium; assembly: GCA_036380055.1. Classification (GTDB taxonomy): domain Bacteria; phylum Pseudomonadota; class Gammaproteobacteria; order Burkholderiales; family Casimicrobiaceae; genus PALSA-1003. Next base: position 32,379 of record DASVFM010000085.1, on the reverse strand, counting down.
GGTCGTAGATCTTCAGCCGCAAGTCGTTGGCCACCCACTGGCCGACGCTCTCCGTGTAGTAGTTGTCGATGTAGGTGGCCAACGCGCCGACGGCGGCGATCGCCAAGACGCCAGCAGCGGCGATCAGGGCGAGGCCGGTCTTGCTGCCGGCGAGCGGCATATCCCTGATCCAGCCCAGCCACTCGGGCAGCGGGTGCGTTCCGAGGACGTTGTCGATCACGATCTTGAGCGGCCAGGGGCCGGCCATGCTCATCGCCGTCTCGATCAGCATGGCGCCAAACACCACGGCCAGCCACAGTCGATAGGGGCGTACGAGAGCGAGCACGAGGCCGGTCATCGTGGTGCTCGAGACCTCAGGCGCATTGGGCGCGGTCGTTGCCCGGGAAGTCACACCCGGATCACCGGCAGACGCGGCGGCGGCCTTCGCTTCGTTGGGCACTGCCGAGATGCTTCGACGGGGACAGGGATGCGAATTCTACAACGGCGCGCAGCGGGTCGGGGCGACCCGTCGCGATCGTCCGGCGACTGCTCCTGTCCTGCGGCAGGCGGTTCTCGCCGGCGCTTTAGATGTGGGCGAAGGCGAGTGCGCCTACGGCCAGCGCCGCGGCGGCCACAGCGTACGACGTGTATTGCAGGCCGCGGTTGCGGGTCAGGATGGTGATTGCCGCAAGGGCAATCGCGATCTGGATGAGCGTGGTTGCCTGTGCCCAGCGGTGATGATCGTGCATCTGCGCTTCGCTCTTGAGCTCCGCCGCCTTCGCCTCGTCTTCGAGGCGCTTGGCCTCGGGCATGATCTCGTCCTTCTCTTTCCTGTAGCGCGCCGCCTCGCCCTGATACCTCGCCTGCTGCTCTCCGCTGCTCAGCGTTGCGCCGAGCTCGGCAAGGTTTTGCTTGTTGCTCTTCGCCTGGTAGAAGTTCCACTGGTCGGAGGCCTCGGCTCGTCGAATCGCCGCCTCGTTCTTGAACAGCAGCGCCGCATTCTGAGTCGCGCCGCTCATGTACCCCAACATCGCGCCGATCGTGGCGAAGATCGCCGTCATCACGGCGATGCGGCCCGCAAAAGGGTCGCTGCCGCTGTGCTCGGCCGCATGCTCGACCTCGTGGTCGTGAGGGCCGTGCACGTGAAAGCCTTCAGTCATGACGCCGCTCCGGTTGATCGCTGCGCGCGCAGATGGGGCCCGGGCATGAGTTTTCAAGCCGGGAAGCGAATGCGCTCGTAGGCAGCGAGTGCGTACGAGAAACCGTCCGGTGCGTCCTGGCGGCGCAGCTCGCGCGCCGTCTCGTGCCATTCGCCGCGCTCGAATTCGGGGAAATGCGCATCGCCGGCGAAATCACGATCGATCTCGGTGAGGAAGAGTTCATCGGCGAGCGGCAGGGCCGCGCGGTAGAGCGCCTCGCCGCCGATGACGAAGATCGGCTCCGGCAGTTTCGCCAGGTCGATCGCCGCGGCGAGCGACGCCGCGCTGTCGCAGCCCGCTGGACGAAAGTCGGCGCGACGTGTCACGACGATGTTTTGCCGGCCCGGCAGCGGCCCGCCGATCGACTCAAAGGTCCGCCGCCCCATGATGACGCTGTGGCCCGTCGTCAGCGCGCGAAAGCGCCGCAGATCGTCGGGCAGACGCCAAGGCAGTCGATTGTTCGCGCCGATGACTCCGTTTCGCGCCACGGCTGCGATCAGGGCCAGACGCACCGACCGAGATCGCTCTCCCGGCCTTGGCGAGCCGCCGGGGGGTGGTGTATCGTGCACGCGTCGCTCGCAGGCTCGGGCATATTCGACGAAAATCATTATAGCGGTCGCCCGCGACCACTCGTGTATTACCCGCGCTCATTTCTCAAGTTTATCCTGCTCGGTTTCCTGCTGGTCAGTCTGCCGCTCCTGTACGCACTGATCGAGTTGATCGTGAGCCTCGATCGGCTCGGCACGCAGAGCCAGCAGGCGGTATTGCAGGCAGCGCAGGCGGGACGCACGAGCCGGCAGCTCTACGAGCAGGCAGTTACACTCGAGCGGGTCGTGCGGCAGCACCTAATCCTTGAGGATCCGCAACTCATCGAGGACTACGGCCGCGTGCGGCAGGATTTCCGTCAGACCTTACAGCAGTTGCAGCAGCTTCCTCTCGACCCTGGCCAAGTCGTTCAGCTCGAGAAACTCGCCGACGGCGAAAGTCATCTCTACCAGCTCCTCAAGGCATCGCCGCGCCCGTCCGACGCAACGAGGTCGCTCGCGGAGGGCTACGCCAACCTCGCCGAGGGCGCGCAGTCGCTGCTCACAGCGAGCAGCCGCTTGAGCGAGCGCGAGATCGAGCGACTGCAGCAGACTGCTGCGGAGGGCCGCAAGACCTGGGGCTACCTCGCGCTGGCCGCTGGAATGATCGCGCTCCTGCTCGCGATCGTGTTCGCCGTCCTCATCGCGCGGCCGATACGCCAGCTCGATCTCGCCATCCGGCAGATGGGCACGGCCGACTTCACCCACGCCGTCGAGGTAGACGGTCCGCAGGACATGCGCTACCTCGGCCAACGCCTCGAATGGCTGCGCGCGCGCCTGCACGAGCTCGAGACGCAGCAGACGCGATTCCTGCGCCATGTCTCGCACGAGCTGAAGACGCCGCTCACCGCAGTGCGCGAAGGTGCGGAGCTGCTGCGCGATCGCGTGGGCGGAGAGCTCTCCGGCGAGCAGCGCGAGATCGTGCGCATCGTGCGCGAGAACACGTTGCAGCTGCAGAAGCTGATCGAGGACCTCCTTAGCTATCAGCAGACGCGCAACATCGAGCCGCAGACTCTCGGTCCGGTGCCGCTCGCCGACGTGATCCGGCGCGTGGTACGCGAACACAAGCTCGCCGCGCTGGCGCGCATGATCTCGTTCGATGCCAAGCTCAAGCCCGTGGTCGTGATCGGCGATCCGGAGCGGATTCGCGCGATCATCGACAATCTGCTTTCGAACGCCATCAAGTACTCACCGCGTTCGGGGGCCGTCACCATCCGTCTCGCCGCGGAGGATGACGCGGCGCTCCTCGATATTATCGACCAGGGGCCTGGGGTCGACCCCGCCGACCGGCCGCGGATCTTCGATTCGTTCTACCAGGGCCCCGCGGCGCCCGAGGGGCGCATCAAGGGATCCGGGCTCGGACTGGCGATCGCTCGCGAATACGCCCAAGCTCACGGCGGCCGCATCGAACTGCTCGACCGCGCCGATGGCAAGCGGGGCGCACACTTCCGGCTGTGGCTCCCGCTCGGCATGGCCGAGCAAGTCGCGACCCTGCAACCTGCCTCCTCGATCAGCCTGCAGGAGGAAGGTTGAGCCGCCGGCACCGCCGCGGCGCGGCCGGGCCCTTCATCGTTGCCTTGCTTGCGGGCTGTGCTACGTCCCCGCCGCCGGCCGCGGAGCCGGTTGTCCCCGCCCCGCAGCCGCCTGTTCAAGCCAAGGCGGAGCCCGCGCCGGTCACGCCGATACCAGTGCCACCGGTCGTGATCGTGCAGCCTCCGCCGCAAACGCAAACCCAGCTCGTGGTTCCGCCGGTAAACGAGGAGGACCAGCAGGCACTCGCGCTTCTCGCCGATCTGCAGCGCTACGCGACCGACAACGGCGATGACGTAAAGCGAGAGCTCGCGTCAGCGAACCAGGCGTTCAATCGCACTCGCAGTGACGCGAGCCGCATCCGCCTTGCAGTGCTCCTCACGCTGCCTGCCGCCGGGTCGCCCGATGACGCCCGCGCGCTGTCACTGCTCGAGCCCATGGTCGGCAAGGGTGCGGGTAGCTCGTCGGCGCTCAAGCAGATCGCAACCGTGGTCTATGCGCAGATCGTCGAGCGGACGCGCAGCGTGCGCGACGAGCAGAGAAAGACTGCCGCTGCGCAGGAGAAGCTCGACGCGCTCCGCGCCGTTGAGCGCAGCCTGCTCCTGGAGCGCAGCCGCAACGCGGGCGGCGCGGGCGGTGGCGGAGGCGGTGGCGGCACGGGCCGGTAGACGATATGGCCAATCCGGGCGACATCCTGCTGGTCGACGACGACCCCGACCTGCTGAAGCTCATCAGCCTACGGCTGACCTCGGCGGGCTACCGCGTGCGCACTGCGGACAGCGGCGAGTCGGCGCTCGCGGCGCTCGCGATCGCGCGCCCCGCCGCCGTGATCACCGACCTGCGCATGCCGGGGATCGACGGACTGCAGCTATTCCAGGCGATCCACCGCCAGCACCCGACGCTGCCCGTGATCATCCTCACGGCGCACGGCACGATTCCCGACGCGGTGACGGCGACGCAGCGCGGCGTATTCGGTTTCCTCACGAAGCCGTTCGACAGCCAGGAATTGCTACAGAAGGTAGCGAGCGCCGTGCGCCTGACCGGCGACGCGCCCGAGCCGACGCGTCAGGCTACCGGCGACTGGCGCTCCGGCATAGTCACGCGCAGCCCGCGCATGGAGGATCTGCTCCGCCAGGCGAGGCTCGTGGCGGACTCGGACGCGAGCGTGCTCATCTTCGGCGAATCGGGCACTGGAAAGGAGTTGCTCGCGCGTGCCATTCACCGGGCGGGGCAGCGGGCTGCGCAGCCGTTTGTCGCCGTGAATTGCGGCGCAATTCCCGAGCCGCTGCTCGAATCGGAGCTGTTTGGGCACGCCCGCGGCGCCTTCAGCGGAGCCGTGCAAGCGCACAAGGGCCTGTTCGTCGCGGCCGATCGCGGCACGATCTTTCTCGACGAGATCGGAGACATGCCGCTCGCTCTCCAGGTCAAGCTGCTGCGCGTCTTGCAGGAGGGCGAGGTGCGCCCGGTCGGGGCCACGCAGTCCGCGCCCATCGACGTGCGCGTGATATCGGCGACTCACCGTGACCTCGACGTGCAGCGGGCCGCGGGCGAGTTCCGCGAGGATCTGTTCTATCGACTGAACGTCGTCTCGCTCAGGCTCCCGGCTCTGGCCGAGCGGCGGGAGGACATTCCGCTGCTGGCGACGCACTTTCTCCGCCGGCTCGCGGAGCGCTACAAGAAGCCCGTTCCCACGCTGGCGCCCGACGCGATGGCGCTTCTGATCGCAGCCCCGTGGCCGGGAAACGTGCGTCAGCTGCTCAACCTTCTCGAGCAGGCGCTGGCGCTGACTACTACCAGCGTGATACCCGCAACCCTCGTTCAGGGCGCGCTGCGCGAGGACGCCGGCGCGCTGGCGCCGTTCGAGGAGGCGCGCAAGCAGTTCGAGCGCGATTATCTCGTGCGGCTGCTCAAGATCACGGGCGGCAACGTGACCCAGGCCGCGACGCTCGCCAAGCGCAATCGCACGGAGTTCTACAAGCTGCTGCAGCGTCACCGCCTCGAGCCCGCAACCTTCAAGAACACCAAGCCCTAGTCGCGCATCGCCAAGATCGACCTCAAGCAGTCGGTGCGCGGCAGGGCTGTCGCCGCTCAGCGACAGTTCTCTTTCCGGCGATTCAATGACTTAACAACATTGTCATATTGCGCGTCGCAAAATTACGACACAAATGCAGCAGTCGCGCCGGAGTTTGCCTCCCGGCGTTGATGCTCTCCGCACACCAGCGTCTCTAAACTCAGGATTTGGATCGAGAATTATTTTTTGGCATGTCAATTGCTTTTGAACGCGTGGAGGCGCGGGGACGAAAGTAGAAAGGTGGCGGCTGTGGATACGTTTTCTCCGGAACTGTGTGGCGCATGGCTTAACAAGCCGGAGGTACCTGAGCGCTCTCGCCCCGAGCCCGTGGCTTCGCCCGACGGCCTCTCTCCCGCCCAGCAAGTGGCGCTGGAGGAACTGGCCGAACGTGTGAGCGCGGCCCGCAGCGTGGTGTAACGGACCAATCGGCCCGCAGGCGGCCGGCGGGGCGAAAGGCCCGCAACGCCTGACCCTCTCGGAGCCGGGCAGCGCTCCGACCATCGGAATCCCCCTTGCCCGCTCACTTCCTCCCAGCGGGCTTTTTTTTGCCCGCGGCCTCGCGCTACACCGCTACCGTGGCCTTGATCGCCGGGTGGCACTCGTAGCCTACGATCTCGAAGTCTTCGTAGCGATACTCGTAGAGCGACGCCGGCCGGCGCTTGATCACGAGCCGGGGCGGGGGGAATGGAGCGCGCGCGAACTGGGTCTCCACCTGCTCGAGATGGTTGAGATAGAGATGGCAGTCCCCGCCGACCCAAACGAAGTCGCCAACGTCGAGATCGCACTGCTGCGCGACCAGGTGCGTGAGCAGCGCGTAGGACGCGATGTTGAAGGGCACACCGAGGAAGATGTCCGCACTGCGCTGATAGAGCTGGCAGGAGAGCCTGCCTTCTGCAACGTAGAACTGGAAAAAGGCGTGGCACGGCGGCAGCTTCATGCGCGGAATGTCGCCGACGTTCCACGCTGACACGATCAGCCGCCGCGAATCCGGATTAACGCGGATCTGCGTCAGGATCTCGGAGAGCTGGTCGATGTGCCGGCCGTCCGGAGCGGGCCACGACCGCCACTGGTAGCCGTAGATGGGCCCGAGCTCGCCGCGCTCGTCGGCCCATTCGTCCCAGATGGTCACGCCGTTGTCGCGCAGGTAGCGGACATTCGTATCGCCGGCGAGAAACCAGAGCAGCTCGTGGATGACCGACTTGGTGTGAACCTTCTTGGTCGTGAGCAGGGGAAAGCCGCGCCTGAGGTCGAAGCGCATCTGATAGCCGAACACCGACAACGTGCCGGTGCCGGTGCGGTCGTCCTTGCGCACGCCGTGGTCGCGCACGTATCGCATGAAGTCGAGATAGGTCCGCACCGGGTGTCGCAGGGCGTTCGGAAGGAGGCTTTCATTGTAGCCCAAGGGCGCGTCCGGGCCCGGCGCCAACCGAGCTGCCCGGCCGCGGGAGCTGTCTTGACAAGCGGCCGGGACAGGCTAGACTAATATAACCATTTTACTAGTCATGTAGGTATGAGGAAGGCGTACGCGCGGGCAATTCCGGCGCCATGGCGGCGGACGGCGCGGATCTTCGCGGCGTTGGGGGATGCGCACCGGCAGCGCATTCTGCTCATGTTCGAGCGCGGCGAGCGGCTCAACGTCGGCGAGATCGTCGCCGCATCGACGCTCTCGCGCTCCGCCGTGTCGCATCACCTGCGGGTGCTGCGTGAGGCGGGCGTGCTCGTGCGCGAAAAGGTCGGTAAGGAGGTCTATTTCTGGCCGGATCCCCGCGCGGTGCGTGAGGCGCTCGACACCGTGCGCGATTACCTTGCCGCTCACTACTGATTCGAGAAGGACGATGCGCGAACACAACCAGTTCCAATTGCTGCGCGAGCGCCGCTTCGCGCCTTTCTTCTGGACTCAGTTCCTCGGCGCCGGCAACGACAACGTGTACAAGAACGCGCTGGTGATCTTCGTCGCGTTTCAGGCGGCCGCGCTCACCACGCTGTCCTCGAACGACCTGGTGAACATCGCCGCGGCGGTGTTCATTGCACCGTTCGTCCTGTTCTCGGCGACGGCGGGGCAGATCGCCGACAAGTTCGAAAAATCGCGCCTCATCCGATTCGTCAAGCTTTTTGAGATCGCGATCATGGTGGTCGGCGCGATCGGCTTCTATCGCCGCGACTTGATCCTGCTGTTCCTCGCGCTTGGATTGATGGGGGTGCATTCGACGCTGTTCGGGCCGGTCAAGTACGCGATCCTGCCGCAGCACCTGCGCCGGGAAGAGCTCATCGGGGGAAACGGCCTCGTCGAGATGGGCACCTTCGTGGCGATCCTGCTCGGCGAGATCGTCGGAGGACTGGTAATCGCGATCAAGCCGAACGGGCCGATCCTCGCCGGCGCCATCGCAATCGCCATCGCCGTGGCGGGCTATGTCGTGAGCCGCGCCATACCGATCACGCCGGCCGTCGCGCCCGAGCTCAAGATCAACTGGAACCCGTTCACCGAGACCGCCCGCAACCTGCGCTTCGCCTACGGCAACCGCGTGGTCTGGCTGTCGATGCTCGGCATATCCTGGTTCTGGTTCTACGGCGCGACGTACCTCACGCAGTTCGCAAACTTCACCAAGGACGTGCTCGGGGGCGACGAGCACGTGGCTACGCTACTGCTCGCCATCTTTTCGGTCGGGATCGGCATCGGATCGCTCCTGTGCGAGCGGCTGTCGGGTCGCAAGGTGGAGCTCGGACTGGTGCCCTTCGGCTCGATCGGACTGTCGCTATTCGCGATCGACCTGTACGCGGCGAGCCATGATCTCGCGGCGCACGGCCTGACAGGGATCGAAGGCTTCCTCTCCGTGCGCGCGCACTGGCGCGTGGCGGCCGACCTCGTGCTGCTGGGCGTGTTCGGCGGGTTCTACATCGTGCCGCTGTATGCGCTGATCCAGGAGCGCTCGGACCCGTCGCACCGCTCGCGCATCATCGCCGCCAACAACATTCTGAACGCGCTGTTCATGGTCGTCTCTGCGGGCGCGGCTCTCGGCCTGCTCAAGGCCGGATTGAGCATCCCGGCGCTGTTTCTCGCCACCGGACTCATGAACGCGGTGGTCGCACTCTACATCTATGCGCTCGTGCCGGAATTCCTCATGCGCTTTCTCGCGTGGCTGCTGATCCACAGCTTCTACCGCGTCGACAAGGAGGGGCTCGAACGCGTGCCGGAGGAGGGCGCCTGTGTCATCGTCTGCAACCACGTGAGCTACGTTGATGCCGTGGTGATCGCCGCCTGCGTGCGGCGGCCGATCCGCTTCGTCATGGACCACCGGATCTTTGCCGTGCCGCTGCTGAACTTCATCTTCCGCACAATGCGCGCCATCCCCATCGCGCCGGCGCGAGAAGATTCCGCCCTCAAGGAAAGCGCATTCGGGGAAGTGGCGGCGGCGCTCAGGAACGGCGAGGTCGTGTGCATCTTCCCCGAGGGCAAGATCACCGACACCGGCGAGCTCAATCCCTTTCGGCCCGGCTTGCAGCGCATCCTGGAGCAGGCTCCGGTGCCGGTCGTGCCGATGGCGCTGCGCGGGCTCTGGGGCAGTTTCTTCAGTCGCTCCCATCGCGGAACGGCAATGCGACGACTGCGCGGCGTCTTCTCCCGCATTGCGCTCGTCGCGGGCAACCCGGTTGCCCCGGCGCGCGCAACGCCCGAGCTCCTCCAGCAGGCGGTGCTCGCACTGCGCGGCGAGCGACGCTGACGCGGACGAAAAGCCGCCTCATGGCCTGGCTCGGACTATTGCTCGGGGCGCTGGTGGGCGTCTATGTACATGGCTTCTCCGGCCTCGTCGCCGGGGCGGTGATCGGTACCATCGCCGGCCTCCTGTGGCGCAGATTCTCGGCTGAAGCGACGTTCGGGCCAGGCGCGGCTCTGACGCGCGTTGCGGAACTCGAGAGGCGCGTCGTCGCGCTGGAGTCGGAGCTCGCCCGGCTGCGACGAGGAGGCGACGCGGCCTCGGTGCCACAGACGGCCGGCGACGTATCGCCTCCAACGCGGGTGCCCGACGTGCTTGTTGATGAGCCGCGCGGCGCGAAACCGCCCGTGCAGGCACCGGCGCAGCATCCGGTGCGCAAGGGCGGCGCGGGTGATGCTTTGCCGCAGAAGACCGCGAGTCCAACTTTGTCCGCCGTGAGCGCTGCGGAGCACAGCGCGCTTTGGCGTTGGTTCACCGACGGGAGCGCGATGGTCCGCGTCGGTGTGGTGGTGCTCTTCTTCGGCGTGGCTTTCCTGCTGTCGTATTTCGCCGAGCATGTGACGGTGCCGATCGAGATGCAGTTCCTCGGGGTCGCCCTCGCGGGGCTTGCGCTGATCGCAGGCGGCGCACGGCTGCACCCGGCCCGCGCGGCCTATGGGCTGGCCTTGATCGGCGGCGGCTTCGGCGTGCTTTACCTGACGACCTTCGCGGCCACCCATCTCGTGCCGCTGCTCGCTCCCGCCGCCGCGTTCGCGATTCTGGCCGCTCTCGCGGCATGCGCCATCGGAGTGTCCCTGCGCCTGGATGCACAGCCGCTCGCCGTGCTCGCCGCGCTGGGCGGCCTTCTGGCTCCGGTTCTCGTTCGGACCGCCAGCGAGCCGATCGCATTGTTTGCCTACGTCGCCGGCGTGAACGCAGTGGTGATCGGTGTGGCGTGGTTCCGCACCTGGCGCGTACTCGACCTGACCGGCTTCATCGGCACGTTCCTGGTCGCGCTGTGGTGGGGGTGCGAGTACTACACGCCCGAATATTTCTCCACGGTCGAACCCGCTCTCATCCTCTTCTTCGCCGCGTACGTCGCGCTGCCGATCGCACACGCTTTGCGCGGGCCGGGAGAGTGGCACTTCGACGCCGTGCTCGTCCTCGGCGTGCCGCTCGTCGTATTCGCACTGCAAGCGGGCCTGGTACAGGAGATGCGCTACGGGGTCGCGTGGAGCGCCGCCGCGCTCGCCGCCGTGTACGCGGCGCTTGCCGGCGTGCTGCGCGCACGCCGCGGTACAGAGCTGCTAGCCACTGCGTACGTCGGACTCGCCGTGATCTTCGCGACGCTCGTCGTACCCTTTGCGCTCGACATGCGCTGGACGAGCGCCGTGTGGGCGGTCGAAGCTGCCGCTGTGTACTGGGTCGGCATTCGCGCGGACCGGGCGATCGTGCGCGCCCTCGCGCTGCTGTTGCAGTTCGCGGCCGGAGCGGCCTTTCTCCTGCATGTCCCGGACGAGTACGTAGCGACGCCTTTCGTCAATCGGCAGTTCCTGGGCGCGCTGCTGATCGCACTGTCGGCCTTGGCAACCGTGCGCTTCGGTGACGCGCGAGACGAGGTACTTCCCCAAGCCGAGCGCTCGCTCCTGCACCTGATCTTCGGCTGGGGATGCTTCTGGTGGCTGGCAGCCGGGGCGGTGGAAATCATGCGAGAGCTCCCTCAACACGAAGCGCATGGGCTGCTCACCTGGATCGCGGGCGGCATCGCTGCGGCCACGTGGATTGGAGCGGCGATGCGCTGGCCGCGGCTCAACAGCACTGCGATCGTCCTGCTGCCGGCCATGGCGCTCGCGCTGGTCTACGATCTCTGGCACGGGCGCACAACGCTGACCGGTTACGGATGGCTGCTTTACCCTCTGTGCTGGGGCCTGCACTTCGCGCTGCTGTACCGCGCCGAGCTACGCGTGCCCGCGGCAGACGACGCCAGCGCGCTGCGCGAGCGCACGCGAATCCGGTCATCGCTCGCAGCCGCGCACTTTGCCGGCGCCGTGCTCCTCCTGACTCAGGTTGCCTGGGAGGCAGGCGAATGGACGGCACGCATCGCCCCGCCCGGCACCGTGTGGCCTGCCTGCGCCCATCTCGCTCCTCTGGCCTTGTTCCTGATCGGCGTGCGGCGGGACCGCCCTCACATCTGGCCGATGGCAAGCTTCCCCGACGCGTACGCGTCGCGCACGGGCGCGCTCGCCGCGACGGCCCTGAGCATTGGCGCGCTCGCCCTCGCTCTGCTTCAGCCGGGAGACGCGCGGCCGCTGCCATACGTGCCATTGCTGAATCCGCTTGATCTCACGCTCGCGCTCGCGCTGCTGGCGCTGCACGGGTGGATGCGCGGGGAAGGCCGCCTCGGCCCGCAGGCAAGCTACGCGTGGCTCGGCACGGGCGCCTTCATCGCCCTGAATAGCGCAGTTGTACGCGCCGTCCATCACTGGCTCGACATACCGTGGCGGCTGAGCGAGATTCTCGCCTCGAAGCCGCTGCAAGCGGCTCTGACTCTCGCCTGGACGGGCACTGCGCTTGCGGCGATGGTGGTCGCCAGCCGACGCGGCCTGCGGCCGCTATGGCTGATGGGTGCGGGGCTCCTTGGCGTGGTCGTGATCAAGCTCTTCGCGGTCGACCTCGCTGCGTTGTCGGGACTGACGCGGGTGGTCGCATTTCTCGGCGTGGGCGCGATGCTGCTCGTGATCGGCTACCTGACTCCGCTGCCCCCGGACGATCGCGGCCGGCAGCCCGGCGGAAGCGGCTGACCGGGCCGACTAGTCTGCGACGAATTGCGGCAGCACGACGCCCGCCGCGCCGCGCAGCACGTAATCGGCGAATGCGGAAAGCGGGGTTGGGTTCGGATTGACCTCGACCACGACTGCGCCGTGATTCGCCGCGAGCGACGGCAGGGCGGCTGCCGGATAGACTTCTGCGGAGGTGCCTACCACGAGGAGCACATCGCAGTTGCGCGCCGCGTCTTCCGCGGCCGCGAGCGCATGCCCGGGCAGCATCTCCTCGAACCAGACGACGTCCGGCCGGAGGAGCGCGCCGCAGCTCGAGCAACGTGGGACCTCGCCTTCGGGCGCGTCCCATCGTTCGACGACCGTGCCCTCGCGTGAGCACTTCACGCGCCCGATGTTCCCGTGCAGCTCGACGACCTTGCGGCTGCCTGCGCGCTGATGCAAGCCGTCGACGTTCTGCGTGGCAAGCACGAACTCCGGCGCGCGGCGCTCGAGTTCGGCGAGCGCGTGATGAGCGGCATTGGGCTGCACGCTGGCCACGCGCTCGCGTCGCCAGGCATACCAGTCCCATACCAGTTTCGGGTTTCGCGCGAAGGCCGAAGGGGTCGCGAGCTCTCGCGGATCGAAGCGTGCCCACAGGCCGCTCTGGGCGTCGCGAAACGTGGCGAGGCCCGACTCGGCGGAGACGCCCGCGCCCGTGAGCGCGGCGACGAAGCGCGCCTCGCGCAAAGCCCCGCGAAGCTCGTTTGGGATCGCGATCGAAGCCGAAGTGGTCATTTGTCGCTGCTCAAAACCGAGAAGGGCGCGTGCTAAACTCGCCCGCGATCGATCTTCCGCCAGGAAGCGATGTCCGGCAACACGATTGGCACCCTGTTCTGCGTCACATCGTTCGGCGAGTCGCACGGACCTGCGATCGGCTGCGTCGTCGACGGCTGCCCGCCCGGGATGGCGCTCGAGGCCCGCGACATTCAGTGCGAGCTCGACCGGCGCCGACCGGGGACCTCGCGCCACGTGACGCAGCGCCGCGAGTCCGACACCGTGGAGGTACTATCCGGCGTTTTTGAGGGCCGGACGACGGGAACGCCGATCGCGCTGCTCATCCGCAACGAGGATGCCCGCAGCAAAGACTACGCGAGTATTGCGGAAAGCTTTCGTCCCGGACACGCCGACTACACCTATTGGCAGAAGTACGGGATCCGCGACTACCGGGGCGGGGGCAGGCAATCGGCGCGAGAGACGGCCGTGCGCGTGGCGGCGGGAGCCATCGCGAAGAAATGGCTGCGCGAGCGCTACGCTGTGGCGATCCGCGGGCACCTCACGCAAATCGGCCCTACGGTCGTTCCCTTCAAGGCCTGGGAGCATGTCGAAGGGAATCCTTTTTTCGTGGCAAACGACGAAATCGTGCAGGAGCTGGAGGCGTTCATGGACGCTCTGCGCAAGTCGGGCGATTCGTGCGGCGCCCAAATAGCCGTCGTGGCGTCCAACGTCCCCGTAGGCTGGGGCGAGCCCGTCTATGGCAAGCTCGACGCCGACATCGCGGCGGCGATGATGGGCATCAACGCTGTGAAGGGCGTAGAGATCGGCGCGGGCTTCGCGAGCGTTGCTCAGAAAGGCACCGAGCACTCGGACGAGATGACACCGCAGGGGTTTCTGTCGAACAACGCCGGGGGCATCCTCGGCGGCATCTCGACCGGTCAGGACATCCTCGTGTCGATCGCCGTCAAGCCAACGTCCTCAGTCCGCCTCGACCGGCGCAGCATCGACAAAGGCGGCCGGGAGGTGATCGTCAATACCCACGGGCGTCACGACCCCTGCGTCGGGATTCGCGCCACGCCCATCGCTGAGGCGATGCTCGCGATCGTGCTCATGGATCACGCCCTGCGCCACCGGGCGCAGAACGCGGACGTCGTCACGACGACGCCGCACATCGCCGCACGGGCCCCTTCGGGCGCTCGCGCGAGCCCTCGTGGTACGGCCGCAATCGACGACCCCGACCCGGCCGAAGCCTGAGCGCGCTACTCGCCGCGCTCGGTGCGAGTGATCGTCGCTCCGGCGCGTCCGCGCGCAAGGCGCAGCTCGACCGCGTCACCGGTCCTGATCTGCCGCACGTCCTGCACCACGATGCCGGCCGAGGTGGTCACGATGCTGTAGCCGCGCTCGAGGACCCCCTGCGGGCTGAGGTGGCGCAATCCCGACTCGAGCGCCGCCAAGCGCTGCGTGAGGACCGCCATTCGTTGCGCGACAGCGCGCTGCCATCGTGCGAGCGCACGTTCGAGCGAGTCGCCCTGCTGCGCGAGGCGCGCCGCGGGATGCACCAGTCGGCGCGAGGCGAGGTCGAGCTGCTGCGCGCGCCGCTCGAGACTCCGCTCGACGACGCGGCGCCAGCGCGCGACTAGCGCCGAAAGCTGGCCTCGCAGCTCGGACCGTTCCGGCGCAACGAGCGCGGCCGCCGCGGTTGGCGTCGGCGCGCGCGCGTCGGCAACGAAGTCGCAGATCGTGAAGTCGGTTTCGTGTCCGACGCCGCTGACCACCGGCAGGCGCGAGTCGAGCACCGCCCGCGCGACCGCTTCCTCGTTGAAAGCCCACAAATCCTCGATCGATCCGCCACCCCTGCATACGATCAGCACGTCGACTGCAGCGTGGGCGTTGGCGATGGCGATCGCGGCGGCGATCTCCGCTGCAGCAGCCTCGCCCTGCACGGAGGTCGGGTAGACGATCACGGGTAACGCCGGCATTCGGCGCCGCAGCGTCGTCAGCACGTCGAACAACGCTGCGCCGCTGCGCGAGGTCACCAGACCTATCGCGCGCGGAAACGCCGGCAGCGGACGCTTGCGTGCGGACGCGAACCAGCCTGCGGCTTCGAGTCGAGCCTTGAGCCGTGCGAAGCGCTCGTAAAGAGCTCCGAGCCCGGAAAGGCGAACGGTCTCGACGTTGAGCTGGAAATCGCCGCGCGCTTCGTAGATCGTCGGCGTGGCACGCACCTCGACCTGGACGCCGTCCTGTAAGCTCAATCCGAGCAGCTGGGCCTTGTGGCGAAAGATCACGCAGCGAACCTGGGCGAGATCGTCCTTCAGCGTGAAGTAGCAGTGCCCCGAGGCGGCGCGCGTGAAGCCGGAGACTTCCCCGCTGACCCAGACGAGGCCGAGATGGCGCTCGATCAACAACCTTGCCGAGCTGACAAACAGGGCGACCGGCAGCACGGCGGCGGTCGGAAGGGAGTTCTCCTGCGTCACGTCGCGCGGCTCCTTAACGTTCGACATTGCCACTGCAGCAAGGCAATTGTCCTGGACATAAACTGAGCGCCCATACCGCAGAAACCACCGCGAGGTCGCCTAGGGTGCGTCTGCAAAAGCGCTTCCACTCCTCGGCGTAGGGATCAGTTAACACCTTGATAAAGAATATAAAAAAGACGGAAAGATTTTGGGCATTGCAAAGAAAACTGAGCCAGCCGCGTCACTTAGCGGGCGAATTTACAAGATATACACACTTTTATCCACAGATATTGTGGACAACGCCGTACCAGCGTCGGCAACACCCACCCGCGAAGCCTTGCTGGATGCGGGTTTCCGCGGGGAGCGAAGGCGCCTCTAGCGTGAGGCCCCATGACGCCCCCTCCGCCCCACGGTTAGAATACTTGACCGGCACGGTTTGTTCATGAACAAAATGCTATGACTGCTGCACCGCCGCAAAACGCTACCGCCGGGCCGACCTCGAATTTTCTCCGCCAAATCATCGCTGAGCATCAGCGCAGTGGCAAATATGGTGGGCGAGTGGTTACTCGCTTTCCGCCGGAGCCCAACGGCTACCTGCACATCGGCCACGCCAAGTCGATCTGCATCAATTTCGGCCTCGCGGCGGAGAACGGTGGCGTCTGCCATCTGCGCTTCGACGATACCAACCCGATCAAGGAGGACGTCGAGTACGAGGACTCAATCAAAGAGGCGGTCCGCTGGCTCGGCTATGACTGGAGCGAGCATCTGTACCACGCCTCCGATTATTTCGAGCGCCTCTACGAGTTCGCCAGGCATTTCATCAAAGCGGGTCTGGCTTACGTAGACAGCTCGACCGCCGACGAGCTGCGACAGCTACGCGGCACCCTCACGCAGGCTGGCCAGGCAAGCCCGTACCGAGACCGCTCTGTCGCCGAGAACCTCGAGTTGTTCCGCCGTATGAAGGAGGGCGAGTTTCCGGACGGTGCGCATGTGCTGCGCCTGAAGATCGACTTGGCGAGCCCCAACATCAACATGCGCGACCCGCCCATCTATCGCATCCGTCATACGGCCCATCACCGCACAGGAACGCAGTGGTGCGTGTATCCCCTCTATGACTACACGCATTGCATCTCCGACGCGCTGGAGCGGATCACGCATTCGTTCTGCACGCTCGAATTCCAGGACCACCGGCCGCTGTACGACTGGGTCATCGAGCGGCTCGCGGAAGCGGGCTTGCTGCAGCGGCCGCTGCCGCAGCAATACGAATTCGCCCGGCTCAACCTGACATACACGGTGATGAGCAAGCGCAAGCTGCTCGAACTGGTACAGGGCGGCCATGTCGACGGCTGGGACGATCCGCGCATGCCGACCCTCGTCGGCTTGCGCCGGCGTGGCTATACGCCGGAGGCGATCCGTCTCTTCGCCGAGCGCATCGGCGTGTCGAAAGCGGATTCCTGGATCGACATGAGCGTGCTCGAGGACTGCCTGCGCGAAGATCTCAACGAAAGGGCGGAAAGACGAATCGCAGTTCTCGATCCCATCAAGCTCGTGATCGACAACTATCCCGAAGGGCAGGAAGAGGACTGCACGGCACCCAACCATCCACAGAAGCCGGAGATGGGACGCCGTGCCCTGCCGTTCGCTCGCGAGCTCTGGATCGAGCGGGAAGACTTCGAGGAGACGCCGCCCAAGGGCTACTTTCGCCTCACTCCCGGGGCTGAGGTCAGGCTGCGCTACGCCTTTGTCGTCAAATGCCTCGGGGCGGAGCGCGACCCCCAGGGGCGCGTCACGGTGGTCCACTGCACTTACGATCCCACCACGAAGAGCGGCACGGCGGGCGCGGACGCACGCAAGGTTCGCGGCAACGTTCACTGGCTGTCGGTGCGCCACGCCGCCGTGTGCGAGGTCCGCCAATATGACCGACTGTTCGCTGTCCCCCAACCTGGTCGCACGGGCGCCCCAACGTCACCGCAAGGTCACGCGACATCGGGGTTGACCGGCCGCCCGCGGGCTGTAGACGATGACGTGCCCTTCGACGAGCCGACGGAGCGCAATTACCTGGACGATCTCAACCGCGACTCGAAGCTCGTGCTAACAGCTTACGTCGAGCCCAGCCTGG
Organism: Casimicrobiaceae bacterium; assembly: GCA_036380055.1. GTDB lineage: Bacteria > Pseudomonadota > Gammaproteobacteria > Burkholderiales > Casimicrobiaceae > PALSA-1003. Next base: position 15,216 of record DASVFM010000085.1, on the reverse strand, counting down.
CGACGGTACCGACGGAATCGCGCTACCAGTTCGAGCGCCACGGCTACTTCATCGCTGACGCGAAGGATCACTCCTTGCCCCGCCCCGTGTTCAATCGCACGGTTACTCTGCGCGATTCGTGGGGTCGTGCGGGAACCGCCAAGTAGCCCGCGACTGTCGCGCTGCCGCGCGAGGCGCTAACATCAGCGCCTCAGCTCCGACCCTGACGAGGGAAACCATGAAGCGGATTGTTCTCTTTCTGCTGACCAACATCGCTGTCCTGCTCGTGCTGTCGATCGTGACGCGCGTGTTCGGACTCGATCGCTTTCTTGCGGCAGAGGGCATCAACATGGGCGGGCTGCTCGTCTTCTCGGCCATTTTCGGCTTCGGAGGCGCGATCATCTCGCTGCTCCTGTCGAAGTCGATGGCAAAGTGGTCTACGGGTGCGCAGGTGATACAGAGCCCGCGCAACGAAGCCGAGGCCTGGCTGGTCGCGACGGTGAAGAGGCTTGCCGAGAAAGCCGGCATCGGGATGCCGGAGGTGGCCGTCTACGAAGGCGAGCCGAATGCCTTCGCGACAGGCGCCTTCCGTAACTCGGCGCTCGTCGCCGTGTCGACGGGACTTCTGGCGTCGATGTCGCGCGAGGAGATCGAGGCCGTGCTAGGACACGAGGTCGCACACGTCTCAAACGGCGACATGGTGACGCTGACGCTCATCCAGGGGGTAGTGAACACCTTCGTTGTTTTTCTTTCGCGAGTCGTCGCGTTCTTCGTGGATCGCATGGTGTTTCGCACCGAGCGCGGCACCGGCCCGGGGTACTTCATCACCATGATCGTATGCCAGGTGCTGCTCGGGGTGCTGGCGAGCATCATCGTCGCATGGTTCTCTCGCAGGCGTGAGTTCCGCGCCGATGCCGGGAGTGCGCAGTACCTCGGCACGCCGCAGCCGATGATGCGCGCGCTGGCGCGGCTGGGCGGGCTCCCGCCCGGCGAGCTGCCCAAGTCGCTCACCGGGTTCGGAATCACCGATCGCTCGGCGATTGCGTCGCTGTTCGCGACGCATCCGCCGATCGAGGAGCGGATCCGCGCGCTTCAGGCGCGTGGCAGCGCAAGCTAACTCGCTCGACTCGGCTGGCTCCTTGCACGGAAACGTGTGAGTGAAGCGCAGCCGCGTCGCCAGCAGCCGCGACTCGCCGCGCGCGATCCCCACGCTGCGCGTGGGGCCCCTCGCTACGGGCTCGCGCGGCTACATCGGCGGGACGAGCCCGTCCTTGCCAACCGCAACGCCGCCCGCTGTGAGCGCGCCGTCGGGCTGACGGGTCGCCGTCATGAGCACGTGCGCGCCTGGCTTGAGCATCGCGCGCTCCCCGGGCTCGAACGTGACGATGGGAACGTCTCCGGGCACCAGAACCGTCTGTTGGCCGTCCTTGTACTTGAGCGTGATCCTGCGCTCCTTGTCGACCCGGGCGACATCCGCCACCGTCGCGTTCGTCATCATGCTGCCCGGCTGCAGATCCCAGGGGTAATGCCCCTCGCCGCTGCCGCGGCGCGATTCGGGAAACACGAGCACCTCGAGAGCCCGCTGCGTGCCGTCCGGCTGCGGCATCGACGCTGCCCCGACGTAGCTTCCGGGAACAATTCGGTCGCTGTCGATCTTGACGACCGCCGTCACGGTGTAATTCTCTGCAAGCTTCACCGTGAGCAACGCCCCGCTGCGCTCCTTGACCTGCAGGGATAGACCGTCGATTGCAACGACGTCTCCCCGGATGCGCTGTTGCGCGGCGGTCTGGGCCGACGCTGCCTGCGTCCAGGCGGTACCCGCCAGCATGAGTGTCAGTGCACAGCAGGCAAGGGCGGTCGTACGCACAGGCATCTCCTCGAAAGTATGGCGGCGCGATTAGAGAGGGAGCGGAGCAGACGGCTCGCCCTCCAAAACTAAGCGGCCGGCCAGCGCAGTGCGCTGGCCGGCCGTGGAATCGAGCGGGCGCGCGAGGGCGCCGGCGCTGAGTACGATCGTGCGGGAGCTTACTTGAGGTGGTTCGAAACCAGCTTCGTCATCTCGAACATCGACACCTGCCGCTTGCCACCAAATACCTGCCGCAGCTTCTCATCCGCGTTGATCAGGCGCTTGTTGATCGTGTCCTGCAGCTTGTTCTTCTTGATGTAGTCCCAGATCTTCTTGGTGACTTCGGTGCGCGGAATGGGCATGCTGCCGACCACTGCGGCCAGCACGGCCGACGGAGTCATGGCCTTCATGAATGCCGCGTTCGGTTTGCGCTTGCTGGCCTTCTTCGCCTTTTTCGGAGCGGCTTTCTTCATTTTCTTGGCCGGCTTCTTGGCCGACTTCTTGCCCGACTTCTTCGCGGCGGACTTCTTGCTCTTCTTTCCCTTCTTGGCGGTTGCCATAGTTCTCCTTCCTGGTGGTTGATCGCTTGGACGCGACGGCGAGGAACATGGAGACAGATCGATCTCCTGTCATCGACCCTGGAGCTCCATTGCGGCAAATATACCCCATTCTCACCCGAGCGTATGCAAATTCTTGGTCGATCCGCTCTGCGGGACGCGGAGTGTTGCATCGGGGAGAATCGCCGTCGCTGACAGGCAGTCGGTCACCGAAGCCGCGGTCGCTGACCGTTCGGCTTCGGCGCGCTGGCGGTCCGATCGCCGCCGGCCCAGCACACGCGGCGGGAAATCGCCGATAATGGCAGTGCTGCGTTTGTCCCCTGTCCGCCGTGAACATCGCCGAACTGCGGCGCGAGTACCGCCGCGCCGCGCTGACCGAGAGCGACGTCGATCCGGATCCGATACGGCAGTTCAATCGCTGGCTCGAGGAAGCGATCGCCGCCGAGTTGGCCGAGCCGACGGCGATGAGCCTCGCGACGGTTGACCCCCGAGGACACCCGGACGCGCGCATCGTCCTGCTCAAGGGGGTGAACGCCGACGGCTTCGTGTTCTTCACGAACTATGAGAGTCGCAAGGGCACTGAGCTGGCGGGCACGCCGCTCGCAGCGCTGCTGTTCCATTGGGTCGAGCTCGAGCGCCAGGTGCGGGTCGAGGGCACCGTCGCCAAGGTGGCCCCAGAGGAGTCCGATGCGTACTTTGCCTCGCGACCCCGCGCTGCCCGCCTTGGCGCATGGGCGTCACCGCAGAGTCGAGTGATCGCCGACCGCCGGTGGCTCGAGCGGGAGGTCGCGGCCGCGAGCGATCGCTTCGCTCCGCTCGGAGAAGAAGTGCCTCGGCCCCCTCACTGGGGCGGCTACCGCGTGGCGCCCGCGGCGATCGAATTCTGGCAGGGACGCGAGTCGCGGCTGCACGATCGGCTCCGCTACCGGCGCGATGGCTCGCTCTGGCGGATCGAGCGCCTCGCTCCGTGAGCACGCCGGAAGGGCGCGCGCGACGCACGCTGCCGGCGCTCATCGCGTTGGGAATCCTGAACCACACGGTCCTCACCGGCAGCCGGGTGACGGTGTCGCTGTACGCGCTGTCGCTCGCCGAATCGCCCTTCGTGGTCGGCACTCTGATGGGCCTCTACTCGTTCCTGCCGATGTGGCTCGGGGTGGGCGCGGGGCGCCTTTCGGATCGCGTCGGAGTGCGGCACCCGCTGCTGCTCGGCTCGCTCGGCATCGCCATCGGCGCTGTGCTTCCCCGGGTGTTCCCGGGGCTGCCGGCGCTGTTCTTCACGACTTCAATCATCGGCGTGTCGTTCATGCTGTTCCAGGTTGCCGCGCAAAACGCCACGGGCGCCCTGGGGCCACCTGCGGAGCGAGCCAAGAATTTCAGCTTGCTCGCCCTGGGCTACTCGATTTCGGGACTGTGCGGTCCCTTGCTCGCAGGTCTTCTCATCGATCACACCGACTTCGGATCGACCTTCCTGGTCTTATCGGTCCTGCCACTGGTGCCGGTCGCAGTGCTGGCCCGCGGCGCATTGGCGCTGCCGGTACCTCACGAGGCGCACAGGCAACTCGCGAGCGGCGGCGTCGTTGAGCTCCTTCGCAGCCAGCGGTTGCGGAGAGTCTTCGCCGTCAATGCTTTGTTCGCTGTCGCTTGGGACCTGCACACGTTCTTCATTCCCGTCTACGGGGCTCGAATCGGCCTGTCTGCGTCGCTCATCGGGCTCGTTCTGGCCTCGTTCGCGGCAGCGACGTTTGCAGTGCGCGTGGTGATGCCCTGGATCGCGCGGCGATTCGCGGAGTTCACCGTGCTCACCGCTGCGCTCGTCATCGCCGGCCTGGCCTACTCGCTCTATCCCTTCGTCGAGAGTCTTTGGCTGCTGATGGCGCTTTCGTTCACCCTTGGCCTCGCGCTGGGGAGCGGCCAGCCGATGGTCATGTCGCTGCTGCACGTTCTGGCGCCCGCCGGGCGGATGGGGGAGGCGGTCGGCGTCCGCATGTCGGTGATCAACGCCTCGACCTTTGCCGTGCCGCTGCTCTTCGGGGCGGTCGGCTCCTCGCTCGGGATCGGGCCGGTCTTCTGGCTGGTGGGAGCGGCGCTCGCCGGAGGCGCCTTCTACGCGCGCAAGTCCTAGCTGCCTACCTCAGGCCTTGAGCCGATCGACGAAATCCTTCCGGAACTTCGCCACCTTCGGGGCGACGATGAACTGGCAGTAAGGCTGTCTGGGGTTGCGCTCGAAGTAACTCTGGTGGTACTGCTCTGCAGGAAAGAATTGCGCGGCGTCGACGATCTCGGTGACGATTCGCCCGGGCCAGAGTCCCTCGCGCGTGAGCTCCGCGATCACGGCCTCGGCGTCCGCGCGCTGCTCGGCGTTCTGACAGAAGATCACCGACCGATACTGCGTGCCGACATCGTTGCCCTGGCGGTCCTTGGTCGTGGGGTCGTGGATGGCGAAGAACACCTTGAGAAGATCGCGAAACGATACGATCGCGGGATCGAACGTGACGCGGACGACTTCGGCATGACCGGTATCTCCGTTGCACACTTCGGCATAGCTCGGATTCGGCGCGTGCCCGCCCGCGTAGCCCGACTCGACCGATTGCACGCCCCGCAGGCGGACGAACACCGCTTCCAGGCACCAGAAGCAACCGCCGCCGAGCACGGCCGTCTGCGTCGCAGGAGGAATCGCGCTCATGCCCGAAGCCCTCGCAGTCTTGGAAAGTCCAAGCATAACCCTGTTTTGCGGGTGCTGCGGGAACCCCGGGCGCGCCTGGAAAGACGGTGGCGCGCCGTTTGAGGCGGCTGAGAGCTCGATGCGATAATTCGCCGTCGCGTCTCGGAGTGATGTAGCCGGCTTGCGCTTCGCGCACCGGCTTGGGGATCCTACTGGCGCAGCTGATCGCATTCATCGCGTTCGTCCGCCGCGTCATCGAGCGGCTGTCGGGGGTGGGGCTCGCGCGCACCGCTGCAAGCCTCGCCTTCACCACGCTCCTCGGGCTGGTGCCGCTGTTCACCGTCGCGTTCGCGTACGTGGCGAAGTTCCCTGTGTTCGGGGCCTCGCAGCAGGCGCTCGAGTCGTTCCTGCTCAAGTTTTTCCTGCCCGAGAGCGCGGGCGTGATCCATCGCTACCTGACCGAGTTCACTGCCAAGACCGCCGATCTGAAGGGGATCGGAACCGTCTTCGTGATCGTGACCGCCATGCTGCTGGTCGCCGAGGTCGAGAGTGAGATCAATGCGATCTGGGGCGTGAAGGCGCCCCGTTCGCTCGCGCGGCGAATCTTCATTTACGTGATCGGGCTTACCGCAGGGCCGGCCTTCATCGGCGTCGCCGTCTACTTCATGAGCTGGCTGATCGACGAATCGGTCGCTCTGGTGCCGCTTCGCTCACAGACGCTCGCCATTCTCGTTGCGCCCATTGCGTTCGCGGTCCAAACCGCTGCGTTCACTTTTGTTTACGGATTCGTTCCCGCCCAGCGCGTGCGCTTTCGCCGTGCCCTGGTCGGAGGACTCCTGGCCGGCGCCGCATTCGAACTCGCTAAGTTCGGATTCCGGCTCTACGTCTCCCATTTCGCGAACTACCAGCTCATCTATGGCGCGCTCGCAACGCTGCCCTTGTTCCTTCTCTGGCTGTATCTCACCTGGCTCATCGTGCTCGCCGGCGCGGCGATCACCGCGACGCTCGCCGAGCGCGACAGTGGCATCGACCGCACGTGACGCGCGGCGGCAGACTTCTTGCCGAACGGCAGCGGCCAAGCTAGAGTTCATGCTTTGCATTCGAGGAGCGTCAATCCGTGTGGTCGCTGATTCAGGCGGCGGGCTGGCCGATCTGGCCTCTGATTTTCGCGTCGGTCGTAGCCTTGGCGCTGATCCTCGAGCGCCTGTGGTCGCTGCGGGAGAGCGTGGTTTCGCCGCCGGGAACCGTCGATAAGGTACTCGCCGAGTACAAGCAGCACGGCGTTTCGCCCGAACTGGTCGCCAAGACGGCGCGGATGGGGCCGCTAGGCCGCGTTCTTGCCTCCGGGCTTGCCAACCTCAAGAGCCCGCGTCCGGTGATGAAGGAGGCGATCGAGGAGGTCGGTCACATCGTCGCGCACGACCTCGAGCGCTTTCTCACCACGCTCGGCACGATCGCCGCGATGGCGCCGCTCCTCGGCCTGTTCGGAACTGTCGTGGGCATGATCGAGATCTTCGGCTCGCAGACCGTGGCGGGGTCGAATCCGATCCAGCTCGCGCATGGCATCTCCGTCGCTCTCTACAACACCGCGTTCGGCCTGATCGTCGCGATCCCGAGCATGATCTTCTACCGCCACTTCCGCGCCAAGGTCGACAGCCTGACGCTGGAAATGGAACAGCAGGCCATCAAGCTGGTCGAGCTCGCCCACGGCGAGCGCAAGTAAGGATCGGGATCAAGCGCAGATGAACCTCCGTGCCGGCCGAACGCGAGAGGAGCCCGAGATCAACTTCATTCCGTTGATCGACGTGCTGCTCGTCATCCTCATCTTTCTCATGGTGACGACGACATATCAGCGCGTGGCGGAGCTGCAGATCACGCTGCCCGAGGCGAACGCCGATCCGATGCAGCAGCGGCCGAAGGAGATCAACGTCGGGGTCGATACGCAGGGCCGGTACGTCATCGACAAGAAGATGCTTCAGTTCACCACCGTGAGCGCGCTTGCCGAGGCCCTGAAGGCCGCCGCGGGCGACGCCAAAGAGCCGGTCGTCATCATCAACGCCGACGCCAACGCGACGCATCAATCGGTCATCCACGTGATGGAAGCGGCGCGCGAGGCCGGGCTGATCCACATCACCTTCGCGACCCAGACTCCGCCGAAGTGAGCTCCGGCGGAGCGGGCGGCTCTCGCGCGCAACCCGACGTGGCTCTGTTTGCTACCCGCGGGCCATGAGCTTAGCCGACAGGCTCGTCGCCGGCTGGTATGCGCCGCGGTTGACGCCGCTATGCGCCGCGATGCTGCCGTTTTCGCTGCTGTTCCGCGGCGCGGTCTGGTTGCGCAGGGCGGCTTACCGCGCGAGGCTGCTGCCGACATTCTCGCCGCGGGTGCCGACGGTGGTCGTCGGAAACATCGTCGTCGGAGGTTCGGGCAAGACGCCGCTTACGCGCGCGCTGGCCGACGCGCTCGCGGCACGGGGCTGGCGGCCAGGGATCGTGAGCCGGGGCTACGGCTCGGGCGCGGGCGGGCCTCGCGCGGTCTCGGCAAGCGACGATCCGGTGGAGGTCGGTGACGAGCCTTTGCTGCTCGCTGCGAGCGGCTTTCCCGTCTGGATCGGTCGCGATCGCGCCGCCGCCGCACGGGCGATGCTCGCGGCGCACCCGGATCGCAGTGTCCTGCTCAGCGACGACGGATTGCAGCACTACGCGCTCGGGCGAGACTTCGAGATCGCGGCGATCGACGCTTCGCGCGGCTTCGGCAACGGCCAGCTCCTTCCCGCGGGACCGCTGCGCGAGCCACGGTCCCGCCTGCGTGCAGTCGACGCGCTGGTCACCCTCGTCGCGTCGCAGTCCGCGGCTGCGAGCGACGACGGACGCGAGACGCAGATGCGTCACGAGCCTCTCTCATGGCGCAATCTCGTCGACGCGAGGGCGAGCGCAGACGTCCGCACTTGGGCACGCAGCCCGGGCGTGCACGCGATCGCCGGCATCGCGCATCCGCAGCGCTTCTTCGACCTCCTGCGCAACCTCGGTCTCGACCCCGTGTGTCACGCGTTTCCCGATCATCACCGCTATACCCGCGACGAGCTTGCGCTGCCCGGCGCGAGCGCGATCCTGATGACCGAAAAGGATGCGGTAAAATGCGCTGCATTCGGCGATCCGCGCTTCTGGTGCCTGCCGATCCAGGCGCGCATCGACGCTGCGCTGGTCGAACGCCTGGAAAGGGCTCTCCATGGACGCCAAGCTGCTTGAGATACTCGTCTGCCCGGTGACCAAGGGCCCGCTCGTCTACGATCGTCAGCGCCAGGAGCTCGTTTCGAAGTCAGCGCGCCTGGCCTACCCGATTCGCGACGGCATTCCGGTGATGCTCGAAGAGGAAGCGCGCAAGCTCGAGCCATCCGAGTACGAGTGAGCTTCGCGGTCCTAATCCCGGCGCGCTACGCGTCGACGCGCCTGCCCGGGAAGCCCCTGCTGGACATCGCCGGGAAACCGCTGGTCGTGCGCGTGGCCGAGCGCGCGCTGGCGAGCGGAGCCGACCCGGTGGTCATCGCGACCGACGACGAGCGCATCCGCGCGGCCGCGCTCGAGCACGGCGTGCGCGCTGTGATGACGCGCGCCGATCACGCGACCGGCACCGATCGCCTCGCTGAAGCCGCCGCGCAGCTCGATCTCGACGAGCGCGGGATCGTCGTCAACGTGCAAGGCGACGAGCCGCTGCTCGGGCCGGAGCTCATCCGGGACGTTGCCGAGGAGCTGCGCGCGCACCCCGAAGCCTCGATCGCGACCGCGTGTCACGCGATCGAGGACGTCAGCGAAGCCTTCAGCGCGAATGTCGTCAAGGTCGTGCTCGATCACGAAGGGTACGCGCTATATTTCAGCCGGGCGACCATTCCCTGGGCACGTGACGCGTTTGCTGCGAGCCGCGACCGCCTGCCCGTCGGGCTACCCCTGTACCGGCACTACGGCCTCTACGCCTACCGCGTCGGCTTCCTGCGCCGTTATCCGTCGCTCGCACCCGCTCCGGTCGAGAGCTTCGAGGCGCTGGAACAACTGCGCGCGCTGTACCACGGCTATCGCATCGTCGTGCGCATTACGACGGGTACGCCGGCGCCGGGCGTGGATACTCCGGAAGACCTGGAGCGGGTGCGCGCGCTCTACGCGCGAGGCAAGGTTTGACCGAACCCGCCGTTGCCAGCAGAATCCGGCCCGAAGGCCTGCTGGAAGCCCAGATATGCGATTGATCCTGCTCGGACCGCCCGGCGCGGGGAAGGGAACGCAAGCCGCATTCATCAAGGATGCCTATGCGATTCCCCAGATCTCCACTGGAGACATGCTGCGCACGGCCGTGAAAGCGGGCACCTCCCTGGGGCTCGCGGCGAAGAAAGTGATGGACGCGGGAGCGCTGGTATCGGACGAGATCATCGTCGGCCTCGTGAAGGATCGTTTGCGCCAGCCCGACTGCGCGAGCGGGTACCTATTCGACGGCTTCCCGCGCACGATTCCGCAGGCCGAAGCGATGCGGGACGCCGGCGTCGGGATCGACTATGTGCTCGAGATCGAGGTGCCCGACGCCGCGATCGTCGAACGCATGAGCGGGCGCCGCGTGCACTTGCCTTCCGGACGGACGTATCACGTCAGGTACAACCCGCCGCGGGTCGCCGATCGCGATGACGTGACGGGGGAGGCGCTGATCCAGCGCGACGATGACCGGGAGGAAACCGTGCGCAAGCGCCTCGCGGTCTATCACGAGCAAACCGAGCCGCTCGTCGCCTACTACGCGAAGTGGGCGGCGGAGGCGGGCCCGCGCGCGCCGAAAGTGCGCAAGGTCGACGGCGCGGGATCGGTCGAGTCCACGCGTACCGCGTGTCTTGCCGCGCTGAAGAGTTGACCCATGGCCGGACGCAACGCCTTCTATGCCCAGTCGGGCGGAGTGACCGCGGTGGTCAACGGCACCGCCTGCGCGGTCATCGAGACGGCGCGCAAGCATCGCGGCCGCATCGGTCGCGTTTACGCGGGACGCGACGGCATCGTCGGCGCGCTCACCGAGGACCTGATCGACACAAGCAAGGAGTCGGCGCAAGCGATCGCTGCGCTCAGGCACACGCCGGGCGGCGCGTTCGGATCTTGCCGCTACAAGCTCGCCAGCCTCGACAAGAGCCGGGCGCAGTACGAGCGGCTGATCGAAGTCTTCCGCGCGCACGACATCGGCTATTTCTTCTACAACGGCGGCAACGATTCCGCCGATACCTGTCTCAAGGTTTCGCAGCTCTCCGAACGCATGGGCTATCCGCTGCTCGCGGTTCACGTGCCGAAGACCGTCGACAACGACCTCGCCGAGACGGACTGCTGCCCCGGCTTCGGATCGGTCGCGAAGTACGTGGCGACCTCGATGCGCGAGGCGGCGTTCGATGTCGCCTCGATGGCCAAGACCTCGACCCGCGTTTTCGTGCTGGAAGTCATGGGCCGGCACGCCGGGTGGATCACCGCGGCGGTGGGGCTCGCCAGCAGCGAGGACACTCCGATACCACTCGTGCTGCTTTTCCCCGAGATCGCTTTCGATGAGGCGAAGTTCCTCGCCGAGGTCGATGCCAGGGTGAAGCGCCACGGCTATTGCTGCGTCGGTGTGTCGGAGGGATTGCAGAACGCCGAGGGCAAGCTCCTCGCCGAAGCGGGAACGCGCGACGCCTTCGGGCATGCGCAGCTGGGCGGCGTCGGTCCGCTGCTCGCCACGCTGGTCAAGGATCGCCTCGGGCACAAGTACCACTGGGCCGTCGCGGACTATCTGCAGCGCTCGGCGCGGCATATCGCGTCGAAGACGGATCTCGCGCAAGCATATGCGGTGGGCAAGGTCGCGGTCGAGCTCGCGCTCGCAGGGCGCAATGCGGTCATGCCGTCGATCGTGCGCCTGTCGGACAAGCCCTACCGCTGGAAGATCGGCGTGGCGCCGCTCGATCGCGTAGCCAATGTGGAGAAGAAGCTGCCGCGCGATTACATCACGGCGGACGGGTTCGGCATCACGGCCAAGGCGCGTGCCTATCTCGCGCCGCTGGTGCGCGGCGAGGATTTCCCGCCGTTTCGTGATGGCGTGCCGCGCTACGTGCGCTTGAAGAACGTGGCGGTGGCGCGAAAGCTGGCGACCGACTTCAAGCCCTGACGCCTAAAGGTGTGCGGCTGTCCCCGGACCGATCGCCTCTTGCGACGCGGGCGCTCGACGGAAGGAGGAGTCCAGCGCGAAAACATCTCGACTTTCGGAGCGCGGCGCTGGCAAAATAACGTGTTCTCTTGGGGGGAGCCATGTCTTACGCATTGATTTTCGCGCTCTTGAGCGCGGTCGCCGCGCTCGTCTACGGATTCTGGTCGATCGGTTGGATTCTCGCCAAGCCGGCCGGCAACGAGCGCATGCAGGAAATCGCCGCCGCCGTGCAGCAAGGCGCGAAGGCCTATCTCAACCGGCAGTACACGACCATCGGCATCGTCGGAGTGATCCTGTTCGTGGTCATCTGGATTGCGCTGGGCGGCCGTACCGCCGGTGGCTTCGCGGTTGGTGCCTTGCTCTCCGGGGCTACGGGCTATATCGGCATGAACGTGTCGGTGCGCTCCAACGTGCGCACGGCGGAGGCCGCGCGCACGGGCCTTAACGAGGCGCTCGCCATCGCCTTCCGTGGAGGCGCGATCACCGGCCTGCTTGTCGTAGGCCTGGGCCTGCTCGGCGTGGTGGGCTTCTACTGGTTCCTCACGCAAGCGTCGGCCTACGTGCCCAATCCGTCCAAGGAGGGGCTGCACACGGTGATCCAGCCGCTGGTGGGCCTCGCTTTCGGCGGCTCGCTCATCTCGATCTTCGCCCGTCTCGGCGGCGGCATCTTCACCAAAGGGGCCGACGTGGGCGCCGATCTCGTGGGCAAGGTCGAGGCCGGAATACCGGAAGACGACCCGCGCAATCCGGCGGTGATCGCCGACAACGTGGGCGACAACGTTGGCGATTGCGCCGGCATGGCGGCCGACCTGTTCGAAACCTACGCCGTGACTATCGTCGCCACGATGCTGCTGGGAGCGTTGCTGCTGCCCGACGCCGCTGTTGCCGCGGTCACCTATCCCCTCGCACTCGGGGGTTTCTCGATTCTCGCTTCGATCGCAGGTACGTTCTTCGTTCGCACCAGGCCGGGCGGAAAGATCATGAGCGCGCTCTATCGCGGGCTCATCGTCGCCGGTGGCCTCTCCGCGATTGGCTTCCTCGCGATCACGTATCTGATGATGGGCGGCCTAGCGGCCTTGCATCCTGAGCTCACCGTGTGGAACCTGTGGGGCGCAGGGCTCATCGGCCTCGTCCTGACGGCGGCGATGGTGGTCATCACCGAGTACTACACCGCCACCGAGTACAAGCCCGTGCGCCACGTTGCGCAGGCCTCGACTACCGGTCATGCCACGAACATCATTGCCGGCCTCGGCGTGTCGATGAAGGCGACCGCCTGGCCGGTCGTCGCGGTATGCGCCTCGATTCTGGGTTCGTACTGGTTCGCGGGCCTCTACGGCATCGCGATCGCGGCCACGTCCATGCTGTCGATGACCGGGATCATCGTCGCCCTCGACGCCTACGGTCCGATCACGGACAACGCCGGTGGCATAGCTGAAATGGCCAAGCTGCCGGATTCGGTGCGCGCGATCACCGATCCGCTCGACGCCGTCGGCAACACAACCAAGGCAGTGACGAAGGGCTACGCAATCGGCTCGGCGGGATTGGCGGCGCTGGTTCTCTTCGCCGACTACACGCACGCGCTCGATACCGCGAACATCAGCGTCTCGTTCGATCTTTCCGATCACATGGTCATCATCGGGCTGTTTCTGGGCGGACTGATTCCGTATCTCTTCGGCGCGATGGCGATGGAAGCGGTCGGCCGCGCAGCAGGAGCGGTCGTGCTCGAGGTGCGCCGCCAGTTCCGGGAGATCAAGGGCATCATGGATGGCACGGCCAAGCCTGAGTACGGAACGGCCGTCGACATGCTCACCCGCGCGGCGATCAAGGAGATGATCATTCCTTCGCTGCTGCCGGTGCTGGTCCCGGTCGTAGTCGGCGTCGTTCTCGGGCCGAAGGCCCTCGGCGGACTGCTGATGGGCACGATCATCACCGGGCTGTTCGTCGCGATCTCGATGACCACCGGTGGCGGGGCCTGGGACAACGCCAAGAAATATATCGAGGACGGCAATTACGGCGGCAAGGGCTCGGACGCGCACAAGGCGGCCGTCACCGGCGACACCGTCGGCGATCCCTACAAGGACACCGCGGGGCCGGCGGTCAATCCGCTGATCAAGATCATCAACATCGTGGCGCTGATGATCGTGCCGCTGCTGGCGAAGATGGCGTAGCGCTCGAGCGAGATACACCGTTCCGGCTCGACGGTCCGCTGTAGCTGCGGACCGCCACCGCTACTTCCGGAACTCAAACTCCCAGCCGCGAGCGCTATCGTCGGCGGCGCGCGCGGGGACACCGTAGTACTTGTCGCCGACCCTATACATGCGTCGGCACCATTGCTCCTCGTTAGTGGGCCATTGCAGCTTCACACAGTAGGCGCCATTCTCGATGCGCCAGGAGCCCTCGGCGGAATGCGGGCGCGTGCTGCCCGTGCTGCTGATGCCGCGCGAGTCACTGGATGCCACAAGGCTACCATTGGGGTTGTTCGTCCACGAGCGCGTGCTTCCGTTAGGAGCTCGGTTTATGACTTTCGCGCCGGGCATGAGCTGCTGCAGTTCCTCGGCCGAAAGTGGAGTTCCGTTGTGCGCCTTGATTTCGGCCAGCGACACCGCATCGGCTTGCGCTAGGCCGGCGGCGGCGAGGGTGACAAGAGCGAGCGCGCGCAGGTGGGACATGGCTCCTCCTTCGGATATCAGATGGAGGAGGATACTACCGTTTCCGCGCGAGCATCACGCCGTCGCCTACGGTGAGCAGGCAGGAATCGACGCGGGCGTCGTCGCGAATCTTCGCGTTAAGCGCGCGCAGGGCGAGCGTATCCTTGTCGCGGGCGGCGCGGTTGGCGACTTCGCCGCTCCAGAGCATGTTGTCGAGCGCGATGATCCCACCGGCACGCAGGAGTCCGAGGCAGGTTTCGTAGTACGCGTCATAGGCAGTCTTGTCGGCGTCGACGAAGGCGAAGTCGAATGAACCGGCGCCGTACTCGATCGCGAGGGCCTTCAGTGTCCCGAGGGCCGGGCCGAGCCTCAACTCGATGCAGCCATCGAGACCGGCCTGCTTCCAGTAACGCCGCGCGACGGCGGTCCATTCCTCGCTCTTGTCGCAGCAGAAGAGTCTGCCTCCCGGCGCAAGGGCCGCCGCAATCGCCAGCGCGCTGTAGCCGGTGAAGGTGCCGATCTCGACGGCGCGCCTGGCGCCAATGGCGCGCACGAGGAACGCGAGCAGCGCGCCCTGATCCGGACCGATCTGCATTCCTCCCTGCGGCAGCCGCCCCGTCTCGGCGCGCAGCTTCTTCTGCACCGGTGTTTCGCGCGCAATGTCGAAGGAGACATAGCGCTCGACGGCTTCGGGTACGAGCGATCGACTCATCTTGCCAAGAATGCCGCGGGACGAAGCGATGCGCAACCTGCCGTCGAACGCGGGAGGCTCGATCAGCCGCGATCCGGTGCGGCTTCGCCGGACGGTAGAATAGCCCCGTGTTCGCGAAGTCCGAACCCTCCGTGAGGCTGCGCTGGCCTTCGCTGTTCATCGGCTTGCTGCTCCTGACGACACTCGCGCTGGGGCAGGATCAAACGCCCGAGGCTTCCTCGGGGTGGACTCCGAAGAAGGTGGTCACGAGCGGGCGCGACATGGTGGCAGCCGCCAACCCGCTCGCCGTAGAGACGGGCTATCGGATCTTGCGCGACGGTGGCAACGCGATCGACGCTGCAGTCGCCGTCCAGATGGTGCTCAACCTCGTCGAACCGCAATCCTCCGGCCTCGGCGGCGGAGCGTTCATCCTCTTCCACAACGGTCGCAATGGCTTGCTCACGAGCTACGATGGTCGTGAGACCGCGCCTGCGGCGGCGCGAGAGGATCGCTTCCTTGGCTCGGACGGGAAACCGCTCCGGTTCTTCGATGCGGTCGTCGGCGGAAAATCGGTGGGCGTGCCTGGAACGCTCCGCGCACTCGAGCTCGCGCACCGGCAATACGGCAAGCTGCCATGGGCGAAGCT
>DASVFM010000084.1:0-7926 GCA_036380055.1 Casimicrobiaceae bacterium | reverse complement strand
GCGCACCTGTTCTCGAGTCTCAAGGCCGGAGGCTTGGCCGTGCTCGGCTTGGTCATCAACCTGGCGCTGATTCCGGTGGTGATGTTCTATCTTCTGCGCGACTGGAACACGATCGTTGGACGCATCGACGAGCTGCTGCCTCGGCGGTGGCTGGGACGGTTTCGCACGATGGCCGGCGAAGTCGACGGCGTGCTCGCCGAGTTCGTGCGCGGCCAGCTCTCGGTGATGGGGGTCCTTGCCGTCTACTACGTCGTGAGCCTTACGCTGGCGGGGCTGAAGTTCGCGGTGCCGATTGGCCTGCTTACGGGGCTGCTGGTCTTCATCCCCTACGTCGGGTTCGGGCTCGGGCTCACGCTAGGCGTGCTCGCAGCGCTGCTGCAGTGGACGGGATGGCCGCCATTCGTGGCCGTGCTCGTCGTCTACGGGATCGGCCAGCTGCTCGAAAACTATGTGCTCGTTCCATGGCTCGTCGGCGATCGCATCGGCCTTCATCCGCTGGCGGTGATCTTCGCGCTGCTCGCCTTCGGGGAGCTTTTCGGCTTTGCCGGCGTGCTGCTCGCACTGCCCGTGAGCGCCGCTTTGCTCGTCGGGCTGCGGCACTTGCGCGCGGCTTATTTCGGGTCCGATCTGTATCGCTGAGTGGAACAACTTGTCTTCGAGCTGGCGCCACCCGAGCCGCCGCGGCTTGCCAACTTCCTCCCGGGCAGGAATGCCGAGCTGATCGCTGCGCTGACGAGCTTCGTCAGCGGCGCGAGCCCCGAGACCGGACTGCTGATCTGGGGCGCACCCGGCGCTGGCAAGACCCATCTCCTGAGCGCCGCCGCCGCGGTGGCGCGCGAGCGCGGCATCGAGGCATCGGTCTTCGCGACCGCGGAAGTCGTCGCCGATCCTGCGCATGTCGAAGCGGGCACGCTCTTCGTGATCGATCGGGTTGATGAAGCCAGCGAGGCGGCGGCAGGGCGGATCTTCACGCTCTACAACGCGCTGCGAGAACGCGGAGGGAAGCTGCTCGCGGCGAGCCGCCTGCCGCTCGCGTCGCTGCCGCTGCGCGAGGACTTGCGAACGCGGCTCGGTTGGGGTCTGGTCTACGAGATCCTCCCTCTCGCCGACGAGGACAAGCCCGAGGCACTCAAGGTCTATGCGCGGCGCCGCGGCCTCGAGCTCCCGGCGGATGTCATCGACTATCTCCTGCGACACGGCCGCCGAGACATGCAATCGCTGCTGTCCACGCTGAATGCCCTCGATCGGGTATCGCTCGCCGCCAAGCGCCCGATCACCGTACCTCTGCTCCGGGAATGGCTGCAGAAGGAGCTTGAATGGGGAAGAGCACAGTCCACGGCGGCTCCCCGCGGCTGACGCTGTTCGATCTCGACAACACCCTGCTCGCCGGCGACAGCGACTACGGGTGGGCGCAATTCTTGATCGAGGTCGGCGTTCTGGATGCCGCGGCGTACGAGCGGCAGAACGCGCGTTTCTTCGCGGACTACCAAGCGGGGCGCCTCGACATCCGCGCGTTCCTCGACTTTCAGCTCCGCCCCCTCGCGCAGCACGAGCCGCAGCAGCTGCTCGCCTGGCGTGATCGTTTCCTCGCCGAGAAGATCCGGCCGATGCTGCTGTCACGGGCGCAGGCGGAAGTGGACGCTCGGCTGGCGGCGGGCGACCTCGTCGCCGTCGTCACCGCGACGAACAGCTTCGTCACGCGGCCGATCGCCGAGCTCTACGGCATACGGAATCTCCTGGCGACGGAGCCGGAGATCGTCGAGGGGCGATTCACCGGCCGCACGGCCGGCACGGCCTGCTTCCGGGAGGGGAAGCTCGCCCGCGTGCGGGACTGGCTGGCCGGCCTCGAGCTTTCGCTCGAAGGCTTCGCGGCCTCGTGGTTCTACAGCGACTCCCATAACGACCTGCCGCTGCTCTCCGCCGTAACGAACCCGGTGGCTGTCGATCCGGATCCGATCCTTGCCCGACACGCCGGGGAGCACGGCTGGCAGGTGACCAGCTGGCGCGCCTAAGGGCCGAGGGCTGGTCCTGCCTGTCAACCGCTCATGCTCAGGGGGCG
Source organism: Casimicrobiaceae bacterium (assembly GCA_036380055.1). Classification (GTDB taxonomy): domain Bacteria; phylum Pseudomonadota; class Gammaproteobacteria; order Burkholderiales; family Casimicrobiaceae; genus PALSA-1003. Next base: position 5,867 of record DASVFM010000084.1, on the reverse strand, counting down.
TTAATGCGCCTGACACGGAAATAGGTGTCACTTTTCGACATAACCAAGCTCAAGGAACCGATTCTCATGAACAAGCTGCTGTCGGCGCTGCTCGCAGGCGCCTTTGCCGTTTCATTAACCGCTGCGGCCCAGACGCCGGCTCCCGCAACTGCCGCGCCTGCCGCCCCCGCCAAGACCGAAGCCAAGGCCGGCGCCACGACCGATAGCAAGACGGCCGCGACGAAGGACAAGAAGGCGACCAAGAAGTCGAAGAAACACGCGTCGTCCAAGGGCAGCATGGCCAAGGATTCGTCCATGAAGAAGGACGACACCATGGCCAAGGACGCGTCGAAGGAAGGCGCGAAGAAGTAACGGCTATCGTTGCCGGTACGCAACACTCCGGATGGTCAACCATCGTCTGGGGTGTTGCTTCTTGATGCAAAGCGCAATATAATCAACAGCCTTGTTTGTTTTTTCGGACCGAGCCAGCCGGTCGGCAAAAAGCGCAAAAGACTGATCGATTCAAGCCATTTCTCCTACTGAGGACCATCGTATGAACAAGCTGCTTCTTGCACTTTTCGCCAGCGCATTTGTATTCGGCACGGCGCTGGCCCAGCCAGACAACACCATGCAGCCGCTGTCGAAGATGCAAACGGAAGACGCCAAGGCCGCCAGAGCGGCGGCGAAGGCCAAATGGGACGCCATGACGCCGCAGGAGCAGGCAGCCGCGAAGAAAGCCGCGCGGAACAAGAAGCTCAGCGAGGCGACAGCTCTCGACGAGGTCGCGAACGACAACATGATGTACAACGCGAAGCAGGGCGCCGCCGAGGCGGCAAAGTCCAAGGAACAGCCCAAGGCGACCAAGGAACAGCGCGCGCAGGACGTCAAGCAGTCGACCAAGCCGACGACCGGTCAATAAGGGTCGGCTGGCCAGCATCGGGGCAGGGGCCGTTTGAGCCCCTGCTCTTGTTTCCGGGATAGCGGGAGGGGGTAGAGCCATGTACAGATATTCCGTTGTTGTTGTGGCGGCGGCGCTTGCGTTGAGTTCGTTAGGCGCGATCGCCGACGACAAGAGCCCGAGCACTTACACGCCGCAGGATGCAGCGAAGGCGAAGGCCGACCGAGCCGCAGCCAAAGAGGCCTGGGCCAAAATGACCCCGGAGGAAAGGGCGGCGGCGAAAAAGGCACGCAAGGAGCAGAAGCTCAAGCAGCAGGCGAAGTCGGAAGACGTCGGCAATCCTCCGAGCGGTCCGCAGAAGGCCGACGCCATTACGAAGAACGCGGCCGCCACCAAGTCCGACCCGAAGGCGCTCCCCGATACGAAGGCGAAGCAGGAAGCGATCAAGCAACAGGAGAAGAAGTCGAGCGGGCAGTAACAGGCCGCTTACCCGTCTCGAGGGCAGGGCGCGGTCCCTGCCCTTTTTGTTTCCCCTAGGTGAACGTGCGCAAGCTCCGCATCGTGCTCGGGCTGTCCGGCGGCGTCGACTCCTCGGTCGCCGCTTGGCTGCTCAAGCGCGCCGGGCACGAAGTCCTCGGCGTGTTCATGAAGAACTGGGAGGACGACGACACCGACGAATACTGCACTTCGCGGCAGGACCTGGTCGATGCGGCGGCGGTTGCCGACGTCGTCGGCATCGACATCGAAGCGGTCAACTTCGCGCGCGAGTATCGGGAACGCGTGTTCGCGCATTTCCTTGCGGAATACCGTGCCGGGCGCACACCGAACCCGGACGTGCTGTGCAACAACGAGATCAAGTTCAAGGCGTTTCTCGATCACGCGCGCGCGCTCGGTGCGGACGCCATCGCTACGGGACATTACGCGCGGCTCCGCCGCGCTGGCGAGCGCGTCGAATTGCTGCGCGCGTTCGACACAGGCAAGGATCAGACCTACTTTCTGCATCAGCTCACGCAGGAGCAGCTCGCTCCGGCGGTGTTTCCGCTCGGCGAGCTCAGCAAGCGAACGGTGCGGGCGATCGCGCGCGAGCAGGGCATCCCCACCTTCGCCAAGAAGGATTCGACGGGCATCTGCTTCATCGGCGAGCGTCCGTTCCGGGACTTCCTTGCGCGGTATCTGCCGCGCGAGCCCGGGCCGATCGAGACACCCGAGGGAAGGGTGCTCGGGCAGCATCGCGGACTGGCCTATCACACGCTCGGCCAGCGGCAGGGTCTCGGTGTCGGCGGCACGCGCGGCGCAGCGGCCGCCCCATGGTTCGTTGCGGCGAAGGAGCCCTCACGAAACGCCCTGGTGGTCGTGCAGGGACGCGACGACCCGCGCCTCTACGCTCGCGTGGTCGCACTTTCGGAAATGCACTGGATCGCCGGCGCACCACCGGGCGTGTGTCAACGTCTCACGGCGAAGACGCGTTATCGGATGACCGACGCCGCGTGTCGAACCGAGCCGAGCGGGCCCGGTGCTTGGCGTGCATCTTTCGACGCACCGCAATGGGCGCCGACGCCAGGACAGTACCTGGTCGTCTATGACGGAGAGTTGTGCCTCGGCGGAGGTGTGATCACCGGCGCGCTTCGCAACGAGACGCAAGGCGCGTCCGCGCGCACCACGACCGCGCAGCCCGTCCACTGACGCCGATCATGATTCGTTCAACGAACCACGCCGATCATGATTCGTTCATCGAGTCCGTCAGATCGCCTGCGGTGCGCTACAATTGCTACCGCGAAACCAGGTGAACCGATCGGCCGATGATGAATGCTCCGGCGCAACGAGCGAGGACCGAATGGAGGGCAGCATGAAGATGATCTTTCAGCGCAGCTTGACCGCGCTCCTCGTATGCACCGTGGCGATGCCGCCTGCCGCGCTCGCGCAGACGCCACCGCCTCCGCCACCCCAAGGCGCGGCGCAGGCTCAGGGCGGAGGCAGCCAGGCGTACACCCAGGAGCAACTCGATCAGATGCTCGCGCCGATCGCGCTCTATCCCGACGCGCTGGTGGCGCAGATCCTCATGGCATCGACGTATCCGCTCGACATCGTGGAGGCGGCGCGTTGGCGCAAGGAGAACGCCAGTCTTAAGGGTGACGCCCTGCAGGATGCCCTGCAGAAGCAGACCTGGGACGAGAGCGTGAAGTCGCTGACCGAGTTTCCGGACGTCCTCGATCGCATGAACCAGGACCTCGCCTGGACGCAGAAAGTCGGCGACGCTTTCCTCGGTCAGCAGCAGCAGGTCATGGACTCGATTCAGGGCCTACGTAAGCGGGCGCAGGCGGCGGGCAATTTGAAGAGCAACGAATACCAGAAGGTGGAAACGGAGACTCAGGAGAACAAACAGGTGATCGTCATCCAACCTGCCAACCCTGAGGTCGTGTACGTGCCAACTTATCAGCCGACAGTGGTCTACGGCGCGTGGCCTTACCCGGCGTATCCTCCCTATTACCCGCCCTATTGGGCGCCGCTGGGCGGGGCATTCGTGAGCGGCTTCTTCTGGGGCGCCGGGATTGCCGCCGGCGCAGCGCTCTGGGGCGGCTGCAACTGGGGGCGCGGGGACGTCAACGTCAATGTTAATCGCTACAACAACTTCAACCGCTCCAACATCAGCAACGGCAACTGGAACCACAACGCCAACCGTCGCGGCAACGTGCCCTACCGCGACAACGCGTCACGACAGAAGTACGGGGCACAGAATCGCCAGGCCGCTCAGGGGCGGGATCAGTTCCGCGGGCGGCCTGAGGGCGCAGCGGCGCTCAACGATCGCTCCGGCCTTCAGAGCGCTGCCAATCGCGGCGTAGGGCAAGGGGGCGCTGGCGACCGGAATTTCGGCCAGGGCGGCGCAGGCGCCAATCGCGGCGGAGCATCGAGCCAGAATCTTGGCGCGAACCGCGGTGGTGGCGGCGGAGGCGCCTTCAATGCGGGCAACGGTGCGCAGACCCGCGACTACTCGAATCGCGGCAACTCGAGCATGGGCAACCGCAGCTTCCAGGGCGGCGGTGGTGCAGGGGCGTCCCGTGGCGGCGGGGGCGGCGGCGCATCACGAGGCGGTGGTGGCGGCGGTGCTCGCGGCGGTGGCGGGGGTGGTCGCGGCGGCGGCGGTCGGCGCTAACGGAGGACGATGCGATGAACGTCACGATGAAACGAAACCAAGTGCGGCCGGTTGTGCGTTGCGCATCCCTGATCGGTGCCTTGCTGCTGACCGGTGGGGCAACCCTTATGGTCGGGACCCAGGCACTTGCGGCCGATGCGCCCGCGAAGAAATCGGCGGCGGCGAAAGCGTCCGCGCCGAAAGCCTACGCAACCCCTGAAGAACTGTTCCAGGCGCTTGTCGACGCAGCGAAGGCCAACAATACGAAGACGCTGACGGTGATGCTCGGGCCGGCCGGAGTCCCTTTAATCAACTCCGGCGACAAAGTCGCGGACGACAAGGGGCGGGCGCGTTTCGCTGAGCTTTACGCCGAGAAGCACTCGATCGCCAAGGACGGCGACGCGAAGGCGACGTTGGTTGTCGGCAACGAGGAATGGCCGATGCCGATTCCGGCCGTCAAGGGTGCCAAAGGCTGGACGCTCGACGCGCAGGCGGGAGCCAGGGAAATCCTGGCCCGGCGCATCGGGAGGAACGAGCTTGCCGCGATCGAGGTCGTGCGTGCCATCGTCGACGCCCAGCACGATTACGCCTCCGAGGATCGCGATGTGGACGGCTTGCCGAACTACGCGCGCAAGATCATCAGCACGCCGGGCAAGAAGGACGGGCTGTATTGGCCGACCAAGCAGGGCGAGGCGCCCAGTCCGCTCGGGGACCTCGTCGCGCAAGCAAGCAGCGAGGGCTACGGGGCCAAGAAGGGCGCTCCCATCCCGTATCACGGCTACTACTATCGCATCCTCACCAAGCAGGGCAACGACGCCAAGGGCGGCGCGATGAGCTACATCGTGCAGAACATGATGATCGGGGGCTTCGGAGTGGTCGCGTATCCGGCGCAGTACGGCAACTCCGGCGTGATGACGTTCGTCTCCGGCGCTGACGGCGTGGTCTACCAGAAGGACCTCGGAGACAAGACATCCGCGATCGCGCGCGGCATAGACACCTACAACCCCGACTCGAGCTGGAAGGCCGTGAAGTAGCGGCGCGAGCAGCGAAAGGACCCGCGCGAAGCGCGTGGGGGTCGAGTGTCCGCGAGTCGCCGCTGCTAGCGACGCGCAACGTGTAACCCAGCATCGCTGCGTCCTCCGGCGTAAGCGCCGTCGCCGGGTCCGGATAGACAGTCTCGATTATCGCCACACCCTCGTCGCCAACCTTCGCGACTACGCTGATCGGCCGCAGCATGCGTGCAGCGTGGTCGATCAGGAATAGGAAGTCGGCGATGCAAGCGACGCCGAGAATCGCGGTGACCGTCGCGACCAGCTCAAGCACCGTATCTTGCTGTCGGTTGAGCGCACCGACAGCGAACACCAGCGAAAACACGAACAGCCCGACGCTATACCGGACGACATTGTCGCGCAACAGCGTCGTGGCGATGGTCCGCGGGGTAAGCTGGCCACCCGCCGCGGTGGTTGCGAGCGCACCGCCGTTTGAGCGTCGCGCGTGCAGATCGAATAGCGCCTGACGAAACCAAGTCGATTCTATGTCGAGACATCAATCACTGAGCCTTCCTCGCGAACGGGAAGTCACTGTTTCTTGACGGAAATCAAGGGTCAACGGCCGTAGTCGGCCGGAGAATTAGCATTATTGAGCGATCAGCGGGCTCCGATTAATTCGAGGGCCGCTGCATCTGCTTCTAGAGTCGTTCGAGTGAACCGCACACGGTCATTGCTTCTCGCCGCCATCGCGGCGCTGATCGCAGGCTGCGCCACGCTGCCTCCGCCGCAGGATCGGGTTGCGTCGACCGCTCTCACCGACACGGCAGACACGCGGCTTGGCCGCGCCGTGGTGCCGTACGTCGCACCGAAC
>DASVFM010000083.1:0-13882 GCA_036380055.1 Casimicrobiaceae bacterium | reverse complement strand
CGAGGCGCAGGTTGCGGTGCGCACGTTGCCGCTGCCGGTGAGGGCGACGGCCGAGCAGCCGGAGAGCGAATTGGCACCGTCCTTGAAGTTGACGGTACCGGTCGGCGCGCTGCCGGTTACGGTTGCGGTGAAGGTGACGCTGGTCCCAGCGGTGGACGGGGTCAGCGAGGTTCCCAACCCGGCGGTGCTGGTCGCCTTGTTGACGGTCTGGGTAAGCGTCGCGCTGCCAGATGGTGCATTGGAGCCGTCGCCGCCGTAGGCCGCGACGATGGAGTGTAAGCCTGCGGTGAGCGCGCCGGTGCTGCACGCCGCGGTGCGCGTGTTCCCCGAACCGCTGAGGGCAACGCTCGAGCAGCCCGAGATGGAGTTGCCGCCGTCGGTGAAGTTCACAGTGCCCGTCGGAGCAGAGCCGGTCACGCTGGCCGTGAACGTCACGCTCGCTCCGAAGTTCGAGGGGTTGACGGAGCTGCTCAGGGTGGTCGTCGTCGCGGCGCCACTGGACTTCGTCACGCTGACGCTGAGCGCACTGGCGCTCGCGGAGTTGACCGTGATGCTGATGCCGTAGGTGCCGTCGCTGTAGGTCTGGCCCACGACGAGAGCCGAGTCGAGGAATCCGTTGCCGGATCCGGGAGTCATGTCGACTATCTCGGTATCGTCCGACCCGGACGACCATTCGAACGGACTCGAGACTCTGACCTGGGCGCCGTTGTTGGGATACGACGAGAGCGCTGCGTCAAAACCAATGGGTTGCCGGAATTCGACCCAGTAGGTGCGCTGCGTGTTCGAAGTCGGGATCTTGATCGCGTAAGTAGCGCCGCTGCCCTGCTCAATCGGCGTGAGTGTGTAACTTGTCGAGCCGGAGCTGTGAGTCTTCACCGTCGCTGCAGAAATGAATCCGATCGCCTGTTTCTGCATGGCGTTGAAGTGCATCGCGCGCTGGTTCCCCATGGTGTCCCACGGGTCGCCATACTCGGCGACGCTGCAGCTGCCTCCGATGACGGAGGACCCGCAGCCCAGGCTCCCGGCGTGCAGCAGGCCGAAGTTGTGTCCCATCTCGTGGGCGACAATTTGAGTTCCGAACGAACCGGGGCCGTTGATCCACGCCCGGTGGTAGCCGACATAGGCCAGGCCCGCCCACCCGCACGAGCCCAGCGACGGCTGCAGGTAGATGACGAAGCCATAGTTGTTGACGTTATAGCCCGCAGCCAGGGCGGCAGCGTCGGCACTCGAGCCGATCGTGTTGAAATCGCAGGTGGTAGCGGCGGCGGAAGTGCTGGACAGATTCATCGTCACCCAGGTCGGAGTGACCGTGACATTGAACAGCTGCTGCCCGTAGGAGACTTCGCTGTAGTAGTTCGCGACGCTGTTGCTGTTGGTCGTCATGACCGCTTGTGCCTGCGCCTGCGTAAATGACGGGGCCGCGGTGTCGTTGAACTTGGCCATGATGACCAGCGCCGTGTTGGTCGTGGACGCCAGCACGGTCCCCTGTGGGGAGGCGCTCCCTGGCGTGAACAGACCCGCCGGCTCCGACAGGACTGTGATCGTCTGCGGTTGCAGCCATCCGGACAGGCTTCCCGGCCGTCCCGATGCCCTCACGCGCATTCCGCCCCGCAGTGTCGAGGGCAGGGCCGAGAGTTCCAGCCCCGTCAGAGCGCCGCTGTCGGCACGGATGAGATACGTGAACTGGCTCTTGCCGTGGGCGAAGTCGTCGGCGTGCACGATGGCGAGCGTGCCTTCGGCAGTAGCCGACGCCGGCGCTGGCGCAGTAGGTGCAGCTAGCGTCTCCGCCACGCCGACCTCGAATTGACCGCCGTCCCAGCGGCCGGTGATCGCAACCCGGGCGCCTCGGGCGAGGTCCGCCGCCAGCGTTCCCACGAGCGGCACCGTTGTGCCATCGTCTTGCCGCAGCAGCGGATAGCGGACGGTCGTGCCCTGCGCCGGATTCTCAACGGTCAGGTCATCGACGGTGCCGCTGACGAGATCGCTAAGCGCGGAAGAGGGTCCCGCCGCAGCTGCGGGCTGAGCGTCCTGGTGGGCCAGGACAGGAACGGAGATAACGCTCGCCAGCAGCGCAGCGCAGAGCAGGGACCGCCATTGGCGGGTTCGGGTAGGTGTCATTGTTCAAACTCGCTTTAAGACCCGCACCGGCCGGCAGGCACGCCGCAATTATGCCAGCGTACTTATGCCGTTGTCATCCGATTGAGGGCTACAAGATTGTTTTTCGGCCTTGAACTGGAGCAAGATTCGCGCTAGCCACACGCCGGGCGCGCGGGCGGGCCGACCGGCGGCGCGGCGCGGGTGGGGCGGCGAAGGCCGGAGCGAGGCACGATTGATTCGCAGCCCGCCGGAGCAGGGCGGCACCGCTTTTTCGCATCAACGGGTTACGGCGCGCGCTCGCGTGGGATGCGGAAGATTCAGTGCCTCAGGGCCACGCCCGAATCGCGAGTGCCCCCGGACACTCAACACCGGCCAGCGGTGACGCACCGCGGCACGGGCGGGTGCCGCGGCGCGCGAGGGACCCCCGCCTCCCGTGCGGGTAGTGCACAACTCGCCTTGCCGCCCGTCGGTTTCACCGCGAGGACGGTTGGCCGTAGGTCCGGAATTTCTCCAATACGCGAGTCATCTCGGCCTTGGAAAGCAGCTTGGGCCTGCCGAGCTGCAACGCGCGCCAGTACTGCTCGGCGAGCGCCTCGATTTCAACTGCTAGTGCGAGCGCGGCCGGGAGCGTCGCGCCGATGGCGATCATTCCGTGGTTTGCTAGCAGGCACGCCCTGCGTCCGCGCAGAGCACGCAGCGCGTGATCGGACAGCTCCTGCGTGCCGAAGGTCGCGTAGGGCGCGCAGCGAATGTCCCGGCCGCCAGCGACCGCGATCATGTAGTGAAACGCCGGAATGCCTCTGCCGAGACATGCGAGCGTTGTCGCGAACGCAGCGTGCGCGTGAACGATCGCGCCCGCGTCGCGACGCGAGGCGTAGATGTCGCGGTGAAACCTCCACTCGGACGAGGGCAGCCGGGCGCCGCGGACCTTGCCGGCGAGCGTCATCGCAACTATGTCGGCCGGACGGGTGGAGTCGTACTCCAGTCCCGTCGGCGTGATCAGGAGGCCGCCTGTGACGCGCGCGCTCACGTTGCCCGACTTGCCGCGGTTGATCCCGAGCGCGTTCATCTTCCGCGCCGTCGCAATGATTTCGCGTCGCAGCGCCATCTCCGTCATCGTGTTCGCTCCGGGAAGAGCGCGCCGAGTGCATCGGCGTCGGCGGCGCAGACGCCGCGCTCCGTGATCAGGCCAGTAAGCAATCGGCCCGGCGTTACATCGAAGGCAGGGTTCGCGACGGGCGTGTCCATCGGCGCTATCGGCTCGCCACGCGTCGGCCGCAGCACTTCGTCGGCGTCGCGCTCCTCGATGGGCACGTCGTTTCCGGAGGCAAGGCTCCAGTCGAAAGTCGAGGATGGCACCGCAGCGTACATCGGGACCCCGCAATCCCGCGCCGCGAGCGCCTTCTCGTACGTGCCGATCTTGTTGCAGACGTCGCCGTTGCGGGTCACGCGATCTGCGCCGACGAGCACGATGTCGACGCGCCCCTGGCGCATCAGCGCGGCGCCGGCTGCGTCGATCACGAGCGTATGCGGCACGCCGTGCTCGCGAAGCTCCCAGGCCGTGAGCCTGGCGCCCTGCAGGCGCGGGCGCGTCTCGCTGACCCAGACATGAACGGGAATGCCGGCCGCGTGCGCGAGATAGATCGGTGCGGTCGCCGTGCCCCAACCGAGCGTCGCGAGCGCTCCGGCGTTGCAGTGGGTGAGGACCTGCACCGCGTCGTTCCTGCGCGCGAAAGCCGATTCCATCAGCCGCAACCCGTGTTCGCCGAGCGCACGGTTCACGGCGACGTCCTCGGCTGCGATGGCGTTGGCCTCTTCCCAGGCCGACGCCGCCCGTTTCGCCTGCGCGAGCGGCACGATCCTGGCGCGGACGCGATCGAGCGCCCAGCGCAGGTTGACCGCGGTGGGGCGTGCCTCGACCAAGACGCTGTAAGCGGCGTCGAGATTCGCATCCGACGGGTCGGCGCGAAGCGCGAGCGCCAGGCCGTACGCTGCGGTCGCTCCGATCAAGGGTGCACCGCGCACCTGCATCGTACGAATCGCTCGTGCGGCGTCGGGGGCGCCCGTCAGCGTCACCGTAACGAGCGCATGAGGCAAGCGCGTCTGATCGACGATCTCGACCGCGTCGCATTGCGGCGACGCGCGCAGGGTTCTCAGGTCGGGGGTGCGCAATCCTGCTCCGCTGTAGCTATGTCGGAGGCTTACTTGAGCACCTGGACGATGTTGTTGAAGTCGTCCGTCCACAGGGGCAGATCCGGGCGTGGATCGATCGATTCGGCGACTTCGTCGATTCCTTGGACTTTGAGCGTGGTCTCGCTGTCGGAGACGAGCACCCAGTCGCTGCGGCTTGAAAGCATGTCGCTCCCGTCGTCAGCCACGAGGACGGCGTGCAGGCCCTGCGCCTCGGCGAGCTTCTGCACGACGGGTGCCAGGTCGAGGAACCGGTTGGTCACGTGAAAAGCGATGATACCGCCGGGCCGCATGTGCCGCCGATACACGGCGAGCGCCTCGGAAGTGATCAGGTGCACGGGGATCGCGTCGCTCGAAAACGCGTCGATCGCAAGCAGGTCGAAGCCCTGCGGCGGCTCGCGCTCGAGGTTGAGACGCGCATCGCCCAAGGCAACCTCGATCGATGCATCGCTCTTGCCGAGGAAGCTGAAGTCGCTTCTGGCGATGCCGATCACCGCTGGATTGATGTCGTAGAAGCGGTACACGTCGCCCTTGCTGCCGTAGGTCGCTATCGTCCCGGCACCAAGGCCAATAATTCCCACCTTGAGCGGCCGCAGCGATGGGTGCATCGACTCCAGCGCGCGACCCACTCCCGAGCTCGCCGTATAGTAGGTCGTCGCCTGCCGCTCGAGGTCCGGGTCGAGATATTGCGTCCCGTGAAGGATGGTCCCATGGATGAGCGAGCGATGGTGATTCCTCGTGCCCTTATCCCAGTCCTGCACTCGCAGGACGCCGTAGAAGTTGCGGGTCGCAAGAATCGTGTAGTCGTAGAAATCGCGGATGGCCCAGGCATTCGCGCCGAGCGAGAAGAGAAGCGAAGCCGCCGCGAGGGTCACGAAGATCGGATGCAGAGGACGCACCTGCAGCATCAGGAGCGCGGCGCATGCGGCGAGGCCGAAACCGAGCTCGAAATACGCCGGCAGAACGATCGGCGCCAGGAGCCCGACGAGAACCGAGCCGATCGCCCCGCCGAGCGCAACCATCAGATAGAACCGGGTCAGGTATCGCGGCGCTGGTTTCAAGCGCGCGAGCTCGCCGTGACAGAACATGCAGCAGAGGAATAAGCCGACGCAGAAGACGCCGATCTGCAGTTCGAGGTTGTGAACCAGACTGCGGTCGGCCAGCGTATACGCCATGACGCCGAGCCCGGCGGCGAGCATCGCGGCAAAGATCTCGCGGTGGTACCAGCGAGTGCTGTCGAAGCACAGGATGAAGGAGAGCAGATAAAGCGACAGCGGCACGATCCACAGCAGCGGAATCGACGCGATGTTCTGGCAGATGTGGTTGGATACGGCGAGCAGCAGGAAGGAGCCCATGGCCGCTAGGGAGGCCCACAACAACTGCTGCCCGAAAGTCGGCGGCGTGTCTCGGGACTGGCCGCGGCCGTTCGCGACCGCCGGCGCGATCTCGGCCGTGCGCCGAGGTGCGCGAAGGCTGAACCACGCCGAAGCCGCGGTGAGCAGTGCGAAAGCGACGTAGGCCGCTGACCAGCCGTACGCCTGCGCGCGCGTCGCCACCCGCGGCTCGAGCGCAAAGGGATAGCCAAGAAGCGCGAGCATCGAGGCGAGGTTCGACAGCGCGAAGAGGCGATAAGGACTTCGTCCTGGAAAACTGCGGGCGAACCAGGCCTGAACCAGGGGGCTCGTCGTCGAGAGGAGGAAGTAGGGCAGACCGATGGTCGCGGCGAGCAGCCCGAGGATCAGCCAGGAGGGATTTTCGGTGCCGAGCGGCTTCCAGTGCGCGCCGGGCACGATGGGAAGGGCGAAGCAGCTCGCCGCGAGCAGCACGACGTGCAGGCGTACCTGCGCGCGCTCGGACAGGTGCCGCACGGCGGCGTCGGCATAGGCATAGCCCACCAGGAGCGTCGTTTGGAAGAACACCAGACACGTCGTCCACACCGTAGCGGACCCGCCGAACCACGGCAGAATCTGCTTGGCGATGATCGGTTGCACCAGGAACAGCAGGAAGGCGCTGCCGAAGATGGTCGTCGCGTAGAGCAGCATGAATCGAGTGCCGGCCGGAATGCCGGCGCTCGCGCGCAGGCAGCGCGGATTGTACGCGGATTCGGCCCGCAGCTCCGCGTTGCCTCGGGGCCGTCAGGACATGGGTTTCTTGCGAAAGTACTCGACGCGGTCGATGGAGCGCAGCTTGAGCTCCCGCACGTCGCTATCCTGGAGCACGCGCAGCGGAATCTCGCTTCCCGCGTTGCCGCGTCCCCAAACCTTGCGATAGAACTCCGCCTGCGTGTGCACGGTGTCGCTGCCCACCGCAAGGATGATGTCGCCGGCGTGCAGGCCGGCCTGATCGGCTGGACCGTCGGGGGAGACCCGGGTCACCAGCAAACGGCCCTGGACTTCGTCGGCGTTGACGCCCAGCCACGGGCGCGCCGGGCCGGAGCGGCGACCGGATTTTACGAGTTCCGGCAGGATCGGCTTGAGAAGATCGATGGGAACGAACATGTTGCCGGGTACGTGCGGATCCTCGCCGGTCGCGTCGCGGAGAATGAGCGAGCCGATGCCCAGGAGCGCGCCGTTCTTGTCGATGAGCGCGGCTCCGCTCCAGTTCAGCGACGGAGGTGAGGTGAAGATGGCGCGCTCGAGCAGGTATTCCCAGCTTCCGGTGAACACCCGCCGCGAAACCACGTAGGCCAGCGTGATATCGCCGCGGCCGCCGCCGCTTGCGACCAAGACCGGCTCGCTTTCCTCGAGGCCGGCGGAATCTCCGAGCTTGATCGGCGACGCGTCCAGCGGGGCCACCGAGCGCAAGAGCGCGAGCCCGCTCGCGTGATCGTACCCTACCACCGCTGCCGGCAGCGTCCGCCCGCCGTGATCTACGATGTTGACCTCGTCGGCTTCGATGATGAGGTAGCCGATCGTGACGATGAGTCCGTCTGCGCTGATCACGGCTCCCGAGCCCTCGCGCTCGCTGCCCAGCGTAGCCGCGCTGCGTGCATCTGGAAGGGCCCGGGCCTGCACTTTCACGATCGCGGAGAAAAACTTCTCTGCGTCGACACCGGGATTCCCCTTTTCGGCGGCGCGGGCACCGCATGCCGCGAGCATGGCGGCCGCGACGAGCCAGGGCATGGCGGACGAAGCGCGTGAACGTCGATCAAACATGGCGACCTCCGGGGAGAGGCGCATCCCCACCGCTATAATGCGCTCATGAGTGCGCGCAGGAAACCCACGGAGTTGCGCTCCTACCGCTGGTTTGGCGCGAGCGACATGCGCCAGTTCGGCCATCATTCCCGCGCGGCCCAGATGGGTTATTCGCGCGCCGACTATCTGGGCAAGCCGATCATCGCCGTCATCAACACCTGGAGCGACATCAATGCCTGCCACGCGCACTTTCGCCAGCGCGCCGAGGAAGTCAAGCGCGGCGTCCTGCAGGCGGGAGGATTTCCGCTGGAGATGCCGGCGATCGCGCTTGCCGAGGTGTTCCAGAAGCCCACGACGATGCTCTATCGCAATCTCCTCGCGCTCGAGACCGAGGAGTTGCTGCGGTCCTATCCGGTCGACGGGGCTGTCCTGATGGGCGGCTGTGACAAGACGACTCCGGCGCTGCTGATGGGTGCCCTGTCGATGAACCTGCCGGCGATTTTCCTTCCTGCCGGGCCGATGCTGCGCGGCAACTGGCGCGACCAGCCACTCGGCAGCGGATCGGACGTGTGGAAGTACTGGGCGGAGAAACGCGCCGGCAACCTCAGCGACGACCAATGGGCCGAGCTCGAGGACGGGATCGCCCGCTCGCCGGGGCACTGCATGACGATGGGCACCGCCTCAACCATGACCTCGGCCGCCGAGGCACTGGGCTTCACGCTGCCCGGCGCCGTGTCGATTCCTGCCGCCGATTCGCGGCACGCGAGGATGGCGACCGAAACGGGTCGCCGGATCGTCGAAATGGTCTGGGAAGACTTGAAGCCACGCGATTTCGTCACCGCGGCGAGCGTCGACAACGCGATCACGACCGTGCTCGCGCTCGGCGGCTCGACCAACGCGGTGGTGCACATGGTCGCAGTGGCGCGCCGCGCCGGAGTTCCGCTCGCGATCGACCGCTTCGATGCGCTCGCGCGCCGGACCCCACTGATCGCGAACATCCGCCCGGCGGGAAAATACCTGATGGAGGATTTCTATTACGCCGGAGGGCTGCGCGCGCTGCTCGCCGAGATTGACGATTTGCTGACGCTCGATGCGCGCACGGTCAACGGCCGCACGCTGGGCGAGAACATCGCCGGCGCCGAGGTGTTCAACCAAGACGTCATCCTGCCGCGCGACAAGGCGCTGGTGGCGAGCGGCAGCCTCGCCGTCCTGCGTGGCAATCTCGCGCCCGACGGTGCCGTGATCAAGCCGGCGGCAGCCGAACCGCACCTGCTGAAGCATACGGGGCCCGCAGTCGCTTTCGCGGATTACAACGACATGGCGGCGCGGATCGACGATCCGGCGTTGAACGTCACCGCCGATTCGGTGCTGGTCCTCAAGAACGCGGGTCCGCTCGGCGCACCGGGAATGCCGGAATGGGGCCAGCTGCCGATTCCGAAGAAGCTCCTGGAGCAGGGCGTGCGCGACATGGTCCGGATTTCGGACGCCCGCATGAGCGGCACGAGCTATGGTGCTTGCGTTCTGCACGTCGCGCCGGAGTCCTTCGTCGGCGGGCCGCTCGCATTCGTGCAGGACGGCGATCTGATCGAGCTCGACGTCGCGGCGCGCAAACTCGAGCTGAAGGTCCCCGAGGCGGAGCTTGCGCGGCGGCGCGCGGCGTGGAAGAAGCCGGCGCCGCGCTACGCGCGCGGCTACGGCGCGCTCTACCAGCGCCACATCACGCAGGCGGATCAGGGCTGCGATTTCGATTTTCTCGAAGGCACCGCGCCGACCGCCGAGCCGGAAATCCACTGAGGCTGCTCGGGTGCGAACCGTAGCCGCAACTCCGCTCACTGAATTCGTGAGCGCGATCATGCATCGTGGCGGTTGCGATGCACGGGAAGCGCACACGGTGGCGCGCCGCCTCGTCGATTCGAATCTCGTCGGCCACGACTCGCACGGCGTGCTACGCGTCGGCAAGTACCTCGAGTGGATGCGCCAGGGCTGGCTGCTCGCGAATCAGACGCCCGCGGTCGTATTCGAGAGCGAAGCGATCGCCATCGTCGACGGGAACCGCGGCTTCGGTCAGGTGATCGGCGAGTTCGCCGGCAAGCTCGGCGTCGCCAAAGCTGCGAAAACGGGCATCGCGATGGTGGGCCTCCGCAACTGCGGGCATCTCGGGCGCGTCGGCGATTGGGCCGAGCTCGCGGCCGCGGCCGGTCAGGTGTCGCTGCACTTCCTGAACACGTCCGGTGCGCAGCGGGTCGCGCCGTTCGGCGGCAGCGACCGGCGTCTGTCGACGAATCCGATCACGATCGGTGTTCCGATCGCGGGCGGCGATCCCATCATCGTGGACATGACGACCTCGATGGCGGCGGAAGGCAAGCTCATGGTCGCGCTCAATCGCGGGGAGCGCGTGCCCGAGGACTGGATCATCGACAAGCACGGACGTCCGACGACGCAGCCGCGGGATTTCTACGACGGTGGTGCGTTGTTGACGGTCGGCGCGCACAAAGGATCCGGATTGTCGATCATCACGGATCTTCTCGCTGGCGCGATTTCAACCGGCAGGAGCTCGGATCCGGCGGATACGGTGCTCCGTAACAACATGCTTTCGATCTACATCGCGCCCGATTTCTACGACGCCGAGCATTCAGTTCAGCGCGAAGCGGCACGCTTCGTCGAGTGGGTCAAGGGCTCGCCGCCTGCACGACCGGGGACGCCGGTGTTACTCCCGGGCGAGATCGAGAGGACGACCCGCGCGCATCGACTCGCGGAGGGAATCCCGCTCGACGAGACGACCTGGTCGGATCTGCTCGCCGCAGCTGCATCGGTTGGCATCGCGGCTTCCGCTGGCGAGAAGATGATGCTCGCGCAAGCGACGTAGTGCGCGGCGAGCACCTTCCGCCGGACGCACCCGATCTGGTAAAATTTCCCGCTTGGCCAAGTAGCTCAGTTGGTAGAGCAGCGGACTGAAAATCCGTGTGTCGGTGGTTCAATTCCGCCCTTGGCCACCAGTAAAACAAAGGCTTGTGCGCCCATCGGGCGCCAAGCCTTTTTCCTTAGTGTAATTCTGGTGTAATCGCGCCGCGAAAATCAGCGCCCGACGGCCTGGTTAGCGTCGCCCGCGTGAAGTCGCCCGACGCGGTAGCGTCGCCGTGGCTTGCCTTGTTTCTGAATCTCGCCCTTGGCATAGCGCTCGTTCAGGATTTGTAGCGCCGAGTAGGTCGGATCGCCCGACACGCGGCTTCTGTCCTTCGCCTCCCACGATCCCCAACGATGGGAGTGTCTATGTCCACCGAAGAACATAAAGAAGCAGACGATCATCATCAGGAACATGAGTAGAGGGAAAATCCACCAGAAACCCCAGCCACCCCACATGTGCCAGTGGCCGGGCCAATCCCATTGGGGTTGCCGCGGACCAGCCTGCTGCGCAAATGCCAGCAAGGGGTTCAACAGGGTGGCCAGAGCGATGTTCAAATAGGCAAAGCGCTTGATTTCTACCTCCCATCAAATTCTCAGAGCGAGACTAGTGCGAGCAGCAGGTTGGTGCGCAGCATGAAGCGGGTTTGGTGGCTCGAATGAACGCACTGACGATCTTGCCGCCGACTTCCTTGATCGCAGTTTCAACATCGATGCCTTGCCCGGTGAGGTGTGCCGCCGCGTCGTCCACGTCGTAGACGCGAGTGACTTCAACATCGATGCCGGTGAACCCGGCCTTCGCCAGCTTGCCTCGATAGTCGGCCTCGGAGAGAGCGCCACCAATACAGCCGACCCACAGTTCCATGCTCTTACGTATCGCTGCTGGTACCTCGCCGCGCACGACCACGTCCGACACGGCAAACCGCCCGCCCGGCTTCAGGACCCGGAAGGCCTCCTGCAACACGCGATCCTTGTCGCCAGAGAGGTTGATCACGCAGTTCGAGATGATCACGTCCACCGAGTTGTTAGGCAACGGGATGTTTTCGATCTCGCCCCGGAGGAACTCGACGTTGGTCAGCAAGCTCTTGCGCTTGTTCTCTTGCGCCAAGGCGAGCATCTCGTCGGTCATGTCTAGACCGTACGCCTTGCCGGTCGGTCCGACTCGCCGCGCTGACAAGATCACATCGATGCCACCACCCGAACCGAGATCGAGGACCGTCTCGCCCGGCCTCAATTCGGCCAGCGCAGTCGGGTTGCCGCAACCCAAGGAAGCCAACATCGCTGCTTCGGGTACCTCGCCAGCTTGATCTGCGTCGTACAGGTTCGAGGTGATCGGGTCGCAGCAGCTCTTGGACCTCGAGCCGGTCCCACAGCAACTCATCGCGCCAGCTTGTGCACGGGTTGCGGCTTGGCCGTATTTCTCGCGGATCGCTTCCTTCAAGTCACTGGGCGCAGACATTTTTGGGTCCTTTCGTTGGGTGGCCGCGTTAGGTTGATGTGCCGAATGCGGCTGGTTGTGGGGTCGTGAAGTACCGGCGCTGGAAGTACAGCGCGGCGTTGACGAGCAGGATCAACACAGGCACCTCGACCAGGGGGCCGATAACCGCCGCGAACGCCTCGCCGGAGGCGATGCCGAACACCGCAATGGCGACTGCTATGGCCAACTCGAAGTTGTTGCTGGCAGCCGTGAACGAGAGTGTTGCCGTCTTCGAGTAGTCAGCGCCGATCCGGCGTCCAAGCCAGAACGACACGAGGAACATGAGGACGAAGTAGACCATCAGCGGGATGGCGATGCGCAACACATCCAATGGGATGCGCACGATGTACTCGCCCTTCAGCGAGAACATCACAAGGATGGTGAAGAGCAGCGCGATCAGGGTGATGGGGCTGATCTTCGGTACGAACCGCTCGTGATACCAGACCTTGCCCTTGATGCGGACCAGCACGAAGCGGGTAATCGCACCAGCGAGGAACGGGATTCCGAGGTAGATGAAGACGCTCTTGGCGATCTCCGCGATGGTGACGTTGACCGCGAACGACTGAAGCCCCAGCCAGTCGGGCAGGACGGTGATGAACACCCAAGCGTAGACAGAGAAGAACAGCACTTGAAACACCGAGTTGAAGGCCACGAGGCCAGCGCAATACTCCGTATCACCCTTGGCCAGTTCATTCCAGACGATCACCATGGCGATGCAGCGTGCCAGCCCGATCAGGATGAGGCCGGCCATGTAGTGCGGCTGGTCGTGCAGAAACACAACCGCAAGCCCAAACATCAGGATCGGCCCGATCACCCAGTTCTGTAGCAGCGACAGCGCAAGCACGCGCCGGTTGCGGAACACGTCGCCCAAGTCTTCGTAGCGAACCTTGGCGAGCGGCGGGAACATCATCAGGATCAGGCCGACGGCAATCGGGATGTTGGTCGTGCCGCTCTGGAACTGGCTCCAAAACTGACCTACCCGAGGATCGAGGTAGCCCGCAACGACGCCAGTCGCCATGGCGAGGAATATCCACAGCGTCAGATAGCGGTCGAGGAAACCGAGCCGATGAGTGAGCGATGGCACAGCTGCTCTCACTCCGTAGTCGCATCCGCCCGCGACTCGCTGAGTTCGTCCAGTCGGCGCTGAAGACTAAGTCTATCCAGTCTGTCCAGCGGCAAACTAGCGAACACGCGAATGCGATAGAGCAGCGTCCGGCTCGCTTCGGCGAAGGCCTTCCGCTTCCGGTCCTCATCTCCTTCTACGGCAGCTGGATCAGGGATGCCCCAATGCGCAGTCATTGGTTGCCCCGGCCACACAGGGCAGACCTCTCCAGCGGCGTTGTCGCAGACGGTGAATACGAAATCGAGCAGCGGAGCACCCGGCTTGGCGAACTCGTCCCGACTCTTGCTGCGCAAGTCATCGGTCGGGAAACGATTCTTCTTCAGCAATTCCACCGCGTATGGGTTCACTCGTCCGGTCGGGCGTGAACCTGCGCTATAGGCGTGGAACCGGCCAGCACCCACCACCCGCAGGATGGACTCGGCCATGATGCTGCGTGCGGAGTTCCCGGTGCAGAGGAAGAGGACATTGTACGGACGATGGGCCTCGATCATCTTGCAAGTCCAAGAGTCGGCGAACGGGCAAAGGAGGTCAGGCAGCCTTGCGGCGCTTGGGCGCCGGCATCGCAACTGCCGAAGTGCGCTTCGTCCTCATCGGCGCGCAGGCAGGGTCGCACGTTGCGCTGGCACGACAGCAGTTCTCAGTCAGATAGCCGATCAGCCCGTTCATCGCGGTCAGGTCGGCGCTATACCAGACGAAGCGCCCGTCTTGCCTTGGTGCAATCAGCCCAGCCCGCCAAAGCTCCTTGAGGTGAAACGACAGTGATGGAGCCGGAACTTCCAGCCGCTCCGCGATCTGCCCGGCAGGCAGTCCTTCGGGAGCGTGCTCGACGAGCAGCCGATAAACCTCAAGGCGCGTCTCCTGCGCCAGGGCAGCCAGAGCCATTAAAACCTTTGATGTTTCCACAGTTGTGAAAATACCAAACAACCGAGCAGTTGTCAACTCATCCGCCCAAGAACGACA
>DASVFM010000082.1:0-9385 GCA_036380055.1 Casimicrobiaceae bacterium | reverse complement strand
ATGATCATGTTGAGCGTCCCCGGGTCAGGCGAGCGTTATCGTTATCGCCGTTATCTTGCCACAAAAACGAGCGTGCTCGAACGCGTCGCGAAGCCGCGCGCGCTACGCGACAGCCTGCGCGATGGCGGCTCCGACGTCGGTGGTCTTCGCGCGACCGCCGAGATCCGGCGTGTGCGGTCCTTCGACGAGCACCCGCTCGATCGCGCGCATCACGGCCGCCGCTGCATCGGGATGCCCGAGATGCTCGAGCATCATCGCGCCCGACCAGATCTGCCCGATCGGATTGGCGACGCCCTGGCCCGCGATGTCCGGCGCCGAGCCGTGCACGGGCTCGAACAGCGAGGGATATTCACGCTCGGGATTGATGTTCGCCGACGGAGCGATGCCGATCGTGCCGCAGACCGCGGGCCCGAGGTCGGAGAGGATGTCGCCGAAGAGGTTCGAGCCGACGACCACATCGAAGATCTGCGGGCGCTGCACGAAGTGCGCCGACAGGATGTCGATGTGGTATTGATCCGTGCGGATGTCGGGATACTGCGCCGCCATCGCGCGAAAGCGCTCGTCCCAGTAGGGCATGGTGATCGAGATGCCGTTCGACTTGGTCGCGGAAGTGACGTGCCGCGCAGGACGCTTGGCCGCCAGC
Source organism: Casimicrobiaceae bacterium (assembly GCA_036380055.1). Lineage (GTDB taxonomy): Bacteria > Pseudomonadota > Gammaproteobacteria > Burkholderiales > Casimicrobiaceae > PALSA-1003. The sequence goes on along the minus strand of DASVFM010000082.1, from coordinate 8,742 downwards.
TCGAACGCGAACTTCAGGATGCGATCCACCCCCTTGCGCGAGAAGATGGTCTGCTGGAAGACGATCTCGCGCGCCGTGCCCTCGAACATGCGGCCGCCGACCGACGAGTATTCGCCCTCGGTGTTCTCGCGCACGACCACGAAGTCGACGTCTCCCGGTTTGCGGTTCGCGAGCGGGCTCGCGACTCCGGGCATAAGGCGGCAGGGGCGCAGATTCACGTACTGGTCGAAGCCGCGGCGCCACTGGATGAGCGATCCCCAGAGCGAGACATGATCGGGCACGGTCGCCGGCCACCCGACGGCGCCGAAGTAGATCGCGTCGTGATGCCGGATCTGCTCGAACCAGTCCTCGGGCATCATGCGGCCGTGTTTGGCATAGTAGTCGCAGCTCCAGGGCAGCTCGTCCCACTGGAATGCGACGCCATGCGCGCGACCCGCTGCCTCGAGCACGCGCAGCCCCTCGGGCATAACTTCCTTGCCGATTCCGTCGCCGGGGATGACCGCGATGCGATGAGGCTTGTCCATGTCGGGAGAAGATCCGAGACCGTCGGGGCTCCATGGTAATGTAAGCTGCGACCCGCTCCAAACCTTCCCTTCCCCATGAGCTCTCAGGCAATTCGTTGGCAATGGAAGCGCTTTGCCGAGCTCCAGCCGGACGAGCTCTACACGCTGCTCGCCGCGCGCGCCGAGGTGTTCGTCCTCGAGCAGGCCTGCGCGTTCGTCGACCTGGATGGCCTCGACCGCTTCGCCTGGCATCTGCTCGGCTGGGTTGAGCGCGACGGGGTGCGCTCGCTCGCGGCGTATCTGCGCCTGATCGAGCCGGGACGCAAGTACGCGGAGCCTTCGATCGGCCGGGTTCTGACCACCGCCGCTTTTCGACACACCGGTCTCGGACGAGCGGCGATGCGCGAGGGTCTGACGCGCTCAGCCGCGCTCTACCCGGGCCACGCGGTGCGCATAGGCGCGCAGCAGCGGCTGGAAAAATTCTACGAAGAGATCGGATTTCGCACCGTCTCGGCACCGTACGAGGAGGACGGCATCGCGCACGTCGAAATGCTGCGACGGTCAGATTCCGGCTGACGCCCCCGGCGGACGGCGCGCGCCCCCGAGGCGTTTGCGCTATGATCCGGCGTCCCGGTGAGCAATCGCCCGACGATGAAGCAGACCTTCCTCGACTTCGAGCAGCCGATCGCCGATCTCCAGGCCAAGATCGAAGAGCTGCGCTACGTGCACGAGGATTCCGCGGTCGACATCTCCGACGAAATCAGCCGCCTGCAGAAAAAGAGCCAACAGCTCACCAAGGACATCTACGGCAAGCTGACCGCGTGGCAGATCGCGCAGGTCGCGCGGCATCCGCAGCGGCCGTACACGCTCGACGTCATCGCGGGGGTATTCTCCGATTTCCACGAGCTGCACGGCGACCGCAGCTTCGCGGACGATCCCGCGATCGTTGGCGGCCTCGCGCGATTCAACGGCGGCCCCTGCATGGTCCTCGGGCACCAGAAGGGGCGCGACACGAAAGAGAAGATCTTCCGCAACTTCGGCATGCCGCGCCCCGAGGGCTACCGCAAGGCGCTGCGGCTCATGAAGCTGGCCGAGAAGTTCGAACTGCCGCTGTTCACCTTCATCGATACACCGGGTGCGTTTCCGGGCATCGGCGCAGAGGAGCGCGGGCAATCCGAGGCGATCGGACGCAATCTCTACTCGATGACGGGGCTGCGCACGCCGATCATCGTCACCATCATCGGCGAGGGCGGCTCCGGCGGAGCCCTGGCGATCGCGATCGGCGACATCACGCTGATGCTGCAATACGCGACCTATTCCGTCATCTCGCCCGAGGGTTGCGCTTCGATCCTCTGGAAATCTGCTCAGCACGCCGAGGAAGCCGCCGAGACACTCGGCATCACGGCGCCGCGGCTCAAGTCGCTCGGCCTGATCGACAAGGTCATCCCCGAGCCGCTTGGGGGCGCGCACCGCGACCACGCGGCGATGATCGCAACCTTGAGAAAAGCACTAACCGAAGCGCTGCGCCATGTGCAGGAACAGCCGCTCGATGCGATCCTCGACGCGCGCGAGGACAAGCTGCTCGGCTATGGCAAGTTCAAGGAAATCACCGCCGGCTAGCGCCGGAATGAGCGCGGATCCGCTCGCGATCCTCGAGAACGCGCTGCGCGACGCGCTCGCTGCGCATGCCGCGCCGGGGTCACGCGTCGCGGTCGCGCTTTCCGGAGGCATCGACTCCATGGTTCTGCTCGACGTCGCGGCGGCGCTCGCGGCGAGCGAGGAGGTAGCCGTGTCTGCGCTGCACGTTAACCACGGCTTTTCGCCGAACGCCCGGCGCTGGGCTGAATTCTGCGCTGCGCAGTGTGCGGCGCGCGGCGTGGAACTCGCCGTGCATGAGCTTCGGATCGAGCGCCGGCGCGGCCGAAGTCTCGAGGCGGAAGCGCGCACGGCGCGCTATGCCAGTCTGCTTTCCGCCGACGTCGATGTCGTCCTGCTCGCTCATCACGCTGACGATCAGGCAGAGACGGTTCTGCTGCAGCTCGTGCGCGGCGCCGGCCCGCGTGGGCTGGCGGCGATGCCGCCGTTCAAACCGGGACGCCCCGCGCTTCTGCGGCCGTTCCTCGAGCAGCCGCGCACAATGCTCGCCGCCTATGCGGCGGCGTGCGGTCTCTCCTGGGTCGATGACGAAAGCAACGCCGACCGCACACTCGCCCGCAACGCCTTGCGCCACGAAGTCGCGCCGTTGCTCGCTGCGCGGTTTCCGGGCTACCCGCAGACGCTGGTACGCGCGGCGCGGCTCCAGGCGCAGGCCTCCGCGCTCCTCGATGAGCTCGCCGGCATCGACGCCTCGGGCGCGATCGACGCGAGCGGCCTCGAGCAAGCGCGCCTCGCCGTTCTGTCTCAGGCGCGAGCGCGCAACCTACTGCGCTGGTTCCTCTGCGAGCAGGGCCTGCGCCCGCCGAGCGAAGCGCGCGTGGCTGAGATGCTGCGCCAGCTTCTCGACGCAGGAGCCGACGGGCGGGTGCGCATCGGCCTCGACGGCTTGGAGCTCGGCCGGCATCGCGGCCGCGTCGTCGTGCATGCGCCCGATCCGCAGCCGTTCGAGCTTCCGTGGCAAGGCGAAGCAGAGCTCCGGTTGCCCGGTGGCGTGCTCGCGTTCACGCCCGCCCGGGGCGCGGGACTCGGCACCGCGAAACTGGCCCGGGGTCGTGTCGTGCTGCGCTCCCGTGCGGGTGGCGAACGAATGCGCCTCGCGGAAAATCGCCCGACGCGAACGCTCAAGCAACTGTTGCAGGAGGCGCGCGTGCCGCCATGGATGCGACAGTCGCTGCCGTTCGTCTGGTGCGGCGACGAGTTGGCGGCGGTCGCCGGGATCGGGGTTGCCCTCAAGTTCCAGGCTGCCCCGGGCGAGCCCGGCTGGACGCTCGACTGGCGTCCTTCGCCGACTGAGGCGTTACGAGAAGGCGCGCAGATTGACAAGCCTCAAGGACCGGGCGCTAAATGCCCCCCATAATTCGCGACACCCGTCTTTCAGGCGGTTATCACCATTCGGAGGAATCAAATGAAGTCACGCTTGCTGGTCGCGCTGCTCGCTGGCGCAGCCGTGGCGCTCGCGGGTCCGGCCGCGGCGCAGCAGCCGATCGTCATCAAGTTCAGCCACGTCGTCGCTGTCGACACCCCGAAGGGCAAAGGCGCGGAATACTTCAAGAAGCTAGCCGAGGAGCGCACCAAGGGGCGCGTTAAGGTCGAGGTGTATCCGAACAGCTCGCTGTTCAAGGACGGCGAGGAAATGGAAGCGCTCCAGCTCGGCTCGGTCCAGATGCTGGCGCCATCGGTGGCGAAATTCGGGCCGCTTGGCGTGCGGGAATTCGAAGTGTTCGACCTGCCGTACATCTTCGACAACTTCGACGAGCTGCACAAGGTAACCGAAGGTGCGGTTGGCAAGCTTCTGTTCCAGAAGCTGGAGAGCAAGGGCATCACGGGCCTCGCGTACTGGGACAACGGCTTCAAGGATTTCAGCGCCAACCGCTCGATCAAGGTCCCTGCGGATTACAAGGGTCTCAAGATGCGCATCCAGTCATCGAAGGTTCTCGGCGACGAGATCAAGGCGCTCGGCGGGATTCCACAGGTGATGGCATTCTCCGAGGTCTATCAGGCGCTGCAGACCGGCGTCGTGGACGGAACCGAGAATCCTCCGTCGAACTTCTACACGCAGAAGATGAACGAGGTGCAGAAGTATTTCGCGCTGACCGAGCACGGCGTGATCGAATATGCGGTGATCGTGAACAAAAAGTTTTGGGACGGGCTGCCTGCCGATATCCGCACGACGCTCGACGGCGCGATGAAGGATGCCACGAAGTACGCCAACGACATCGCGAAGAAGGAGAACGACGATGCGCTCGAAGCGGTGCGCAAGAGCGGCAAGACCGAGATCATCACGCTGACGGCCGCCGAGAAGACGCAGATGAAGAAGGCGCTGGTCCCGGTGCACAAGGAGAACGAGTCGCGCATCGGCAAGGACATCATAGCCGATGTGTACAAGGCGACTGATTTCAAGCCGTAATGAAGTACCGCCAGGCGCCGGCCCCAGCGTACCCTGCGCGCTGGCGGTCCGGCGAGCCGCATACGACAGCGCAACCGCACGCTGACCCAACGCCAGCGGAAGCTGGCGGTTGGCCACGGCGGCGGCGCTCGGGGGAGATAGAAGTCGTATGAAGATCCTTGATCACCTGGAGGAATGGCTGATCGCGTTCCTGATGGGCGCGGCGACGCTGCTCATCTTCGTCGCGGTCGTGCACCGCTACGCGGCCGGCACCCCAATCCCTGTGGTGCAGGATTGGTTGCTGAAGATCGATCTGTCCTGGGCGCAGGAACTGTGCATCTACATGTTCGTGTGGATGGCCAAGTTCGGTGCGGCGTACGGCGTGCGCACGGGAATCCACGTGGGCGTCGATGTGATGATCAACCGGCTGCCGCCCAAGTCGCACAAGGCGTACGTCCTGTTCGGGCTCATGGCCGGTGCGCTGTTCACAGGCATCGTCGGCACGCTCGGGGCAAAGTTCGTCTGGGAGATCGCGCACACCAACTCGACCTCCCCGGACCTCGAGTTGCCCAAATGGATCGTCTACCTGTGCATCCCGCTCGGTTCGTATCTGATGTGCTTCCGCTTCCTGCAGGTGGCCGTGGCATTCTTCCGGACCGGCGAGCTTCCCCATCACGACGTCGCACACGTGGAGGGGATCGAGGAGGCGCAGGACATCAATCCCTACGCGCTGCCCGATAACCTGCACCCGGCCGACGTTAGTCGAGGAGGTCGCTCATGAGCGTGACCCTCCCGATGGACGGCCAAGTCAAGACCTATCGCTGGCCGGGCCTGCTGCCGATCGCGATCATCGGCCTGCCGGTAGCGATCAAGCTGGCGGGGGTTCCAATCGCCAACGCCTGGATCATCTTTGCGCTGCTCTTCGGCCTGATGCTCACGGGGATGCCGATCTCGATTTCGCTCGGCCTCACGGTTCTGACGTACCTGTTCACCATGACCACCGTCCCGATCGAATCGGTGGCCTTGAAGCTGTTCACCGGGATCGAGAAGTTCGAGATCATGGCGATCCCGTTCTTCATCCTCGCCGGCAACTTCCTGACCCACGGCGGCGTGGCGCGACGGATGATCGACTTCGCTTCGGCGTGCGTCGGTCACTGGCACGGCGGGCTGGCGCTCGCCGGCGTCATGGCCTGCGCGCTATTCGCGGCGGTGTCCGGTAGCTCCCCCGCGACGGTGGTCGCGATCGGGTCGATCATCCTCCCCGCGATGGTGGCGCAGGGATTCCCCAAGCGCTTCGGCGCCGGCGTCATCACGACTTCGGGTGCGCTGGGGATTCTGATCCCGCCGTCGATCGTGATGGTCATGTATGCGGTGGCCACCAACACCTCTGTGGGCGCGCTGTTCATCGCCGGCATCGTGCCAGGGCTCGTGCTGGCGACGATGCTCGGACTCACCACCTGGTGGCGTGCGCGCAAGAACAACTACCCGCGCCAGCCCGCGGCGACATGGGGCGAACGCTGGCGCACGTTCCGGCAGAGCATCTGGGGACTGTTCCTGATCATCGTCGTCATCGGCGGCATCTACACCGGGATCTTCACGCCGACGGAAGCCGCCGCGATGAGCGCGGTGTACGCGTTCGTCGTTGCGGTGTTCGTCTACAAGGACATGCCGCTCTCCAAGGTGCCAAAGGTGCTCCTCGACTCGGCCAACATGAGCGCGATGCTGCTCTACATCATCACCAATGCGGTCATGTTCAGCTACCTGATGACTTCCGAAAACATTCCTCAGGAGCTCGCCGCGTGGATGCTGGGCAAGGGTCTTGGCGTGGTTACGTTCCTGCTGTTTGTGAACGTCATCCTGCTCCTCGCGGGTAACGTGATGGAGCCTTCCTCGATCGTGCTGATCATGGCGCCAATCTTGTTTCCCGTCGCGCTGAAGCTCGGCATCAATCCCGTGCACTTCGGAATCATGATGACCGTCAACATGGAGGTCGGCATGTGCCACCCGCCGGTCGGGCTCAACCTGTACGTGGCGTCGGGCATAACGAAGATGGGGATCACCGAGCTCACGGTGGCCGTGTGGCCTTGGCTGCTCACGATGCTCGTGTTCCTCGTGGTCGTAACCTATTGGCCGCCACTTTCGATCGTTCTGCCGAGGGCGCTGGGGATGATGTCCTAGCCTCCCCGCTGCTGCGCCATCATCGGCCGAGCTTGACCGGTAGGCTTTAAGAGAGAAGAATTACTCTTCATAAGAAGCGGTTAACTTCGCGGCTTGGGTATGCCGCGCTGGCAGGCCATTTCGGCGACTGGTCGTGCCGACTAAAAACGGGGGTCAAAACGAGCGTACGCACGGCGAGCCGCCGTGAGCGCCCGCGGAGGGGGTTTGCCTATGAGCACGACAAAATCCGTCATGAGCTTCGAGGGCTCGCGCCTGCTGGAAGGCGCCGGCCGCGAAGTCATGACGGACATGAACCGGTTTTTCTCCAAGGACCGACTCGAGCGCGCCGCGATGCAGGACGAGCGGCTGCGCTTGGCCCGCGATCTGCACGACGGGGTGCTGCAATCCCTGGCGGGTGCCGTGCTCCAGCTGGAAGCTGTGTCACGCGTAATGGAGACGGATCCGGCGGGGGCCCGCAAGCGCTTGCGTGCAATCGAGGAGCTGATCGTAGAGGAGCAAGGCAAGCTGCGCGTCTGGGTGGAAAGCCTGCAGCCGAACGTCGGCGCGTTGCGTGCTTCCGGCGCCGAGCTCACCGCGGCGATGGCGAAGCTGCGCGGGCGCGTAGAGTGGCAATGGGGCCTTCAGGTCGAACTTGTCGTAAACGGGCGCGGCACGGTTCCGCGGGCCCTCGGCGATGAAATCTATCGCCTCGTCCAGGAGGCGCTCACCAATGTGGGACGACATGCGCACGCCCGCACGGCGCGCGTCGGCATCACGCTCAGCGGCGGTTCCAGCCCCGTGCACATCACCGTGACCGACGACGGCTGTGGCTTTCCCGTCCGCGGGCGTTTCAATCTCGCCGAGCTGACAGCCAGGCGAGTAGGTCCAAGGTCGCTGCGCGAGAGGGTTGCCTCGCTTGGCGGCGAGCTCGTTCTGACTTCCTCACTATCCGGCTCGCGACTCGAGATCAGCCTGCCGTTGGATCAGCGTCGCGAGCGCCAGGCGCGCAGTTTGGCCGGCGCCTGAGCGTCGTGCCAGCCGTACAGAAGATGCCCATCCGGCTCGTGCTGGCCGACGATCATCCCATCGTCCTGGATGGGCTGGCGCAGCTCTTTTCAGCGGAACCGGATTTGGAAGTCGTGGCCTGCGCGAGCGACGGCGACAAAGCGCTCGAAGCCGTGCGCAAGCACCAACCCGACATTCTCGTGCTCGACGTCCGCATGCCGGGGAAAGACGGCCTCGCGGTCGTCCGCGAGATGAGCCGCGAGAAGCTCCCCACGCGGGTGGTCATCCTGACCGCGGTCGGTCACGACGAAGTGTTCGAGGCTATCCGACTCGGCGTGCGCGGCGTGGTGCTGAAGGACATGGCGCCCAAGCTTCTCGTGCACTGCGTCCGCGAAGTGCACGCCGGCCGCCGGTGGCTCGAGAAGGGATACGCCACGCACGCAGTCGAGAAGCTCCTCGAGCGCGAGGCGACCACCCACGACATCTCCAAGACGCTCACTCCGCGCGAGCTCGAAGTCGCGCGGATGACGGCGAAGGGAATGCACAACCGGGTGATCGCCGAGAAGCTCTCGATCGCCGAAGGCACCGCCAAGCTCCACCTCCACCACGTCTACGCCAAGCTCAGGGTCGACGGCCGCGTCGCACTGATGCAGTACCTCCAGAGCCACGGGCTCGCGTAAAACATCCCGGCCGACGATGCCATCCTGCCGCGCGTCGAGGGCGAACGCGCGCGAGTGAAGCGCGCAACCTACACAACTGAAAGCGGTCGTCCTCGCAATGCCTCGCGCACGCGGGCTCGTCGTTTTTCTCTGCATGACCCTCGTCGCCTGCTCCCCGCTACAACCGAACGGAGGATCGCCTTCCGAGCCACGCATTTGGGACGTTCGCGCTGAGCGGTTCGTCGGCGAGCCGCAGCTCGTCACGGCTCTCGCGGGCGCGCGTTACCGGCTGCTCGGCGAAGTGCACGACAATCCCGCGCATCACGACATCCGCGCGCGCCTCATCACAGAGATTGCCGCCGCGGGCACGCGTCCC
>DASVFM010000081.1:0-16883 GCA_036380055.1 Casimicrobiaceae bacterium | reverse complement strand
GGCGAGCGGCTCGGCGAGATGGTGACTTCCGGCTACACGCTCCTAGAGGCGCCACAGCCGCGACAGACGCTGATCCACGTCCACCCCGGTGCGGAGGAGCTCGGACGCGTCTTTCAGCCGGCGCTGGCGATCGAGTCCTCGGCCCCCTCGATGTGCGCAGCACTCGCTGCAATGCAGCCGATCACTTCGCGCGCGTGGGAGGGCAGCGCCGCGCAGGCACATGCCGAGTATCTCGAATGGCAAACCCCGCGCCGGATGCCGGGTGCCGTCGATCTTTGGCAGGCAGTCGCCGTCATGCGCGAGAGTTTGCCCGAGGATGCCATCCTCGCCAGCGGCGCCGGCAACTACACGTCCTGGCTGCACCGTCTTTATCGCTACCCTGGCTTCCGCACCCAGATTGCCCCTTACAGCGGCGCGATGGGGTACGGCGTACCGGCAGCGGTCGCCGCGAAAGCGGTCCATCCGGCGCGCACGGTCATCTCGTGGAACGGCGACGGCTGCTTTCTGATGAACGGACAAGAGCTTGCCACCGCAGTGCAATACGGCCTGGCGATCGTGTTCATCGTCGTCGACAATGGTATGTACGGCACGATTCGAATGCATCAGGAACGCGAGTTCCCTGGTCGTGTCTACGGCACCGATCTCGTCAACCCGGACTTCGCGGCGCTCGCGCGCGCCTACGGCGCAGCCGGCGAAACTGTTTCGAAGACGGAGGAATTCGCCCCAGCGCTCGAGCGTGCACTCGGGTGCGGTCGCGCCGCGCTCATTCACCTGCGTGTCGATCCGCAAGCGGTCACGATGAACGCAACGATCGACGAGATCCGCAAGGCAGCGCTCGCCGCCGGCCGGTGAGCGGGCCCGCTACAAGACGCGTAACCATGACCGCTTCGACCCTCGCCGTTTCCGGATTGTCGGTCGAATTCCGCACGACGGAGCGGGTTGTGCGCGCTGTGCGCGACGTCTCTTTCACGCTGGCGCGCGGAGAGACGCTCGCGATCGTTGGCGAGTCAGGCTCCGGAAAATCTGTGACCGCGCTGTCGGTGATGCGCCTGGTCGAGCACGGTGGCGGACGCATCACGTCCGGGCGCCTCGATTTCGCCCGTCCCGACGGTACTTCGCTCGATCTCGCCCGCGCCGACCGGGCGACCATGCGCGCCATACGTGGCGCCGAGATCGCCATGATCTTCCAGGAGCCGATGACCTCGCTCAACCCGGTCTACACGGCCGGCGAGCAGATCGCGGAAGCTATCCGCTTTCACCAGGGGATGGATCGCAGCGCTGCGGAACGCGAGGCACTGCGCATGCTCGAACAGGTGCGTATTCCCGAGGCGCGCCAGGTTCTCTCGCGTTATCCCCATCAGCTCTCGGGCGGCATGCGTCAGCGAGTAATGATCGCGATGGCTCTGTCGTGCAAGCCTCGGCTGCTGATCGCGGATGAGCCGACCACCGCGCTCGACGTGACCATCCAGGCGCAGATTCTCGCCCTCATCCGCGTATTGCAGGACGAGATGCACATGGCCGTCATGTTCATCACGCACGACATGGGTGTCGTCGCCGAAACGGCGGATCGCGTCCTGGTGATGTACCGCGGGCAGAAAGTGGAAGAAGGTCCAGCCGAGTCGATCTTCCACGCTCCACGCCACACCTACACGAAGGCGCTCCTGTCGGCGGTGCCGATGCTCGGCTCGATGAGCGAGCGCGACGGCCCGGCGCCCTTCCCGCTGCCCGGGGCGGAGGGGAACCGGGCCGCCACGCCAGCGGCCGCGCCCCGTGCCCCGCTAGGGGACTCGCCGCTCCTCAAGGTGCGCGGCCTGACGACCCGGTTTGCGCTCCCGTCGGGTCTCCTCGGCCGGACCCGCCGGCGCGTGCACGCGGTCGAACACGTGAGCTTCGACATGTATGCCGGCGAGACGCTGGGGCTCGTCGGCGAGTCCGGCTGCGGCAAGTCGACCACGGGTCGCTCACTTCTGCGGCTCGTGGCCATCGAAGCCGGCAGCATCGAGTTCGGAGGGCGCGACCTGGTGTCGTTGCCCGCGAACGAGCTGCGCACGCTCCGCCGCGAGATCCAGATGGTCTTCCAGGATCCTTTCGCTTCGCTCGACCCGCGTCTCACAGTGGGATTCTCGGTAGCCGAGCCCCTCTACATTCATGGTGTGGCTGCGGGAAGCGAAGCCGAGGATCGCGTTGCGGAGTTGCTCACGCAGGTAGGCCTCTCTCCCGATCATGCGCAGCGGTATCCGCACGAGTTCTCCGGCGGTCAGCGCCAGCGGCTCGCAATCGCCCGGGCGCTCGCGCTGCAGCCCAAGGTCATCGTTGCCGACGAGGCAGTATCCGCGCTCGACGTGTCGATCCGGGCACAAATCGTCAATCTGATGCTCGAGCTTCAGGCACGGCTGGGCGTGTCCTACCTCTTCATCTCCCACGACATGGCGGTCGTGGAACGCATCAGCCACCGCGTCGCGGTGATGTATCTCGGACAGATCGTGGAGATCGGGCCGCGGCGCGCCGTCTTCGGCAATCCGCGCCATCCCTATACGCGCAAGCTCCTCGCCGCTGTGCCCGTCGCCGACCCGGCGCGACGCCGGCGCCAAACGGAGCTATCATCCGACGAGATTCCCAGCCCGATCCGCGCTGTCGGCGATGAACCCTCGGTCCAGCCCCTGAAAGAGGTCGCGCCCGGGCACTATGTCGCGACCCACCGCGTTGGCGGCCCCTATTGAACCCGGCAACGCTCACCTTCCGCAATCACTGCACCACGCCTGGAGAAAGCGCATGAAAACGAAGCTCCGCTCGCTATCCGCAACCGTGCTGGTCTTCGGCGTCCTCCTTGCCGCTCCTGTCTTCGCGGCCAAGGACGTCGTTTTCGCGGTCGCCTCGCAGTTCACGACGACGGACCCTTACGACGCGAATGACACTCTGTCTCAGGCCATGGCCAAGTCCTTCTACGAGGGGCTATACGGCTTCGACAAGGACATGAAGCTTATCCCGGTGTTGGCCGAAAGCTACGAGGTGAGCAAGGACGGGCTCGTGTACACGATCAAGCTGAAAAAGGGGATCAAATTCCACGACGGGACAGACTTCAAGGCCGACGCCGTGAAGGTAAACCTCGAGCGCGTCACCAACGCCGACAACCACCTCAAGCGCTATGGCCTTTACAACAACAACATCGCCAAGGTGGAAGTCGTCGACGATTACACTGCCCGCATCACGCTGAAGACGCCGTTTTCGCCTTTCATCAACCAGCTGGCGCACCCCTCGACGGTGATGATCAGCCCGACGGCGCTCAAGCAGTGGGGCAACAAGGACATCGCCTTCCACCCCGTAGGAACGGGCCCGTTCAAGTTCGTCGAATGGAAGCAGACCGACTATCTCAAGGTGGCGAAGTTCGATGGCTACTGGAGGAAGGGCTACCCGAAGGTCGACACCATCACGTGGAAGCCCGTCGTCGACAACAACACACGAGCGGCGGTAATGCAGACCGGCGAAGCGCACTTCACGTATCCGGTGCCGTACGAGGTTGCGGAAGTGTTGAAGAGTAAGCCGGATATCGAGCTCGTCGCGGCGCCGTCCATCCTGCTGCGCTATCTGGCGATGAATGTCCTCCAGAAACCGCTCGACAATCCCAAGGTGCGGCAGGCGATCAACTATGCGATCAACAAGGAAGCGCTCGCCAAGGTCGCCTTCAACGGCTACGCCACGGCAGCGGACGGCGTGGCGCCGGAGGGCGTGCAATTTGCGGTGAAGATAGGGCCTTGGCCGTACGACGTCGCCAAGGCGAAGCAGCTCATGACCGAGGCCGGGTATCCCAACGGCTTCGAAACCGAGCTATGGTCTGGATACAACCACACGACTGCCCAGAAGGTGACGCAGTTCCTGCAGCAGCAGCTGCAGCAAATCGGCATCAAGACGAAGATCACGCTGCTCGAGGCTGGGCAGCGCGTGGAAAGAGTCGAGAGCTGGCAGGATCCGGCGACCGCACCGGTGCGCCTCTATTACATTGGATGGTCGACCTCGACGGGTGAGGCCGACTGGGCGCTTCGGCCGCTGCTCAGCGGCGACTCGTGGGTCCCCAAGCTAGCCAATTACACGTTTTACAAGAATCCGAAGTTCGACGCGGACATCAAGAATGCGCAGCTGACGACGGACACGACCGAGCGGGCTAAGTTGTATAAGGATGCGCAGGAAATCGCCTGGAACGACGCAGCGTGGGCGCCGCTCGTGGTCGAGAAGCTCCTCTCGGCCCACAACAAGAAGCTCACCGGCGTTTACGTGATTCCGGATGCGTCGTTCAACTTTACCGAGATCGACCTGAGCCAGTGATCGCCGCATTCCCGTTCGCGCCGCGACTCCGTCGGACGCGAACGGGGAACTGAGCGCCCGCCGGCGTGCTTCAATACTTCATCAAACGCCTGCTCGGCCTCGTCCCCACGCTGGCGATCGTCGGCGTGCTGGTGTTCCTGTTCGTGCACCTGCTCCCGGGCGATCCGGCACGGCTCGCCGCTGGCCCGGACGCTACGCCCGAGACCGTCGCCCTCGTGCGGCAGGACCTCGGCCTCGACAAGCCGTTGCCCGAGCAGTTCCTGCGCTTCGTCGGCGGGGTGCTGCACGGCGACTTCGGCCGCTCGCTGCGCACCAAGCGACCCGTGAGCACGGAGATCGCGGAGCGATTCGCACCGACGTTCTGGCTCACTGTCGTCGCGATGGCGTGGTCGGTCGTGGTCGGCATGACGATCGGAGTGCTCTCAGCTATCTGGCGCAATCGCTGGCCCGATCGCCTGGGAATGGCGATCGCAGTCTCCGGCATCTCGTTCCCGGCATTCGCCCTCGGCATGCTCCTCATGCAGATCTTCGCCGTGCAGCTCCACTGGCTGCCGACGGTCGGCGCCGACAGCTGGCGCCACTACATCCTGCCCTCGCTCACGCTCGGCGCCGCCGTGGCTGCCATCATGGCGCGTTTCACCCGCTCGTCCTTCGTCGACATCCTGCAGGAGGATTACGTGCGCACGGCGCGCGCCAAAGGCCTGCCGGAATCGCGCGTGATCATGAAGCACGGCCTGCGCAACGCGCTCATCCCGGTGGTGACGATGATGGGCCTGCAGTTCGGCTTCCTCCTCGGCGGTTCTATCGTGGTCGAGGTCGTGTTCAACTGGCCCGGGATGGGCCGGCTCCTGGTCGACGCGGTCGACCAGCGCGACTATCCCGTCATCCAGGGGCTGGTGCTGCTCTTCTCGCTGGAATTTGTGCTCATCAACCTCATCGTCGACCTGCTCTACGGGGTGATCAACCCGGCGATTCGCTTCCGTTGAGCGCCATGAACGACCGCGTCGATCTTGAAGAAGTCGAAGGTGCTGCATCGACCGGCGCGCTCGCGTCAACCGAAGTCCGCACCCCGTGGACCGAGTTCTGGCGCAAGTTCAAGAGGCAGCACGTGGCGGTAATCGCCGGCGCATTTGTGCTGCTGCTCGTGCTGCTGGCAGTCTTAGCACCGTGGCTCGTTCCCTACGACGCTGAGAGCTTCTTCGACTACGACAGCCTGAATGCACTTCCCTCCGCCAAACACTGGTTCGGTGTGGACCCCCTGGGCCGCGACATTTTCAGCCGGATCCTTATGGGTTCGCGCATTTCGCTCACGGCCGGATTCGTTTCGGTGGCCGTAGGTGCGGTGGTCGGCACGGCGCTGGGGCTCGCCGCCGGCTACTACGAAGGCTGGTGCGACCGCATCATCATGCGCATCTGCGACGTGCTGTTCGCCTTCCCGGGCATCCTGCTCGCCATCGGCATCGTGGCTATCCTCGGCGGCGGCATGTTCAACGTGATCATAGCAGTCGCGATCTTCAGCATCCCGACCTTTGCCCGGCTGGTCCGGGGCAACACCCTCGCGCTGAAGCATCTGACCTACGTCGAGGCCGCTCGCAGTATCGGAGCCTCGGACTGGACGATCGTCCTGCGCCACATATTCCCCGGGACAATCGCCGCGGTCGTCGTGTACTTTTCGCTGCGCATCGGCACCTCGATCATCACGGCGGCGAGCCTGTCCTTCATCGGCATGGGCGCGCAGCCGCCCACACCCGAATGGGGCGCGATGCTCAACGAGGCGCGCGCCGACATGATGACCTCACCCCACGTGGCGTTGTTTCCCAGCCTCGCAATCTTCTTCACGGTGCTGGCTTTCAATCTCCTGGGTGACGGGCTGCGCGACGCGCTCGACCCAAAGATCGAGCAGAAATGAGGGCCGCGTCGGGAACGCACGCGGTCGGCGGCTCCCGGTGAGCAACCCGACACCGGAGGAACCGCGGATCCACCGCTGGCTGCGGCTCGGCGTGCTCGCTGTACTCGCGTCCTGCATCGCGGCTTTCTTCGCCTTTGGCGGGCACCGCTACTTCTCGTTCGACACGATCCGCGAACACCGTGACGCGCTGCTGGCCTACACGGAAGCAAATTACGCGCAGGCGCTGCTGCTCGGCTTCGCAACGTTCGTGATCGCCACCCTGCTCTGCCTGCCCACCGGATCGATCCTGTCGCTCGCTTTCGGTCTGATGTTCGGACGCTGGGTTGCGCCGCTGCTCCTCGCCACTGCCGGCACCGTCGGCTCGACGCTGCTTTTTCTCGGCGCGCGCTACCTGTTCGCCCGCCCGCTGCGGCGAAAGCTGGGTGCGCTCGGCGAGCGGGTCAACCAGGGCTTCACCCGCGACGCCTTCCACTGGATGCTGTTTCTGCGCCTGACACCGATCTTTCCGTACCTCATCGTCAACCTGGCGCCGGCCCTCACCGATATCCGCGTGCACACTTATGCGGCGGCAACCTTCCTCGGCATGCTCCCGGGCACGTTCATCTTTGCGAACGTCGGCCAAAGCCTCGGTCGACTCAACTCCCCGGAGCAGCTCTGGTCAGTCGAGACACTGACCGCGCTCGGGCTCCTCGCTGCGTTCGCGCTGGTGCCCATCTTCATGCGTCAATGGAGATCCCGGCGCACATGACCGGGCGTTCGTGGTGCGGGCGCGACCCGCGGCTGCAGAAGTACCCGCCGCGCGGCGTCAGGTCTCGCTGGTCGCGCAGGCTACGGACGGCCCGAGCTTTTCCTTCGCCGCTCCGACCTGGGTAATGTCCGGCAGAGCGACGCCGTTCTTCACCGCCGTAACTTCGGCCAGAATCGAGATGGCGATCTCGGGCGGCGTGCGGCTGCCGATGTACAGACCGATCGGTCCGTGCAGGCGTGCGATCTGCTCGGAGGTCAGATCGAATTCCTCCAGTCGCTTGCGTCGTTTCGCGTTGTTGGCGCGCGATCCGAGGGCACCGACATAGAACGCGGGGGACTTGAGCGCTTCCATCAGCGCCAGGTCGTCGAGCTTCGGATCGTGCGTCAGCGCGACGACCGCGCAACGCTCGTCGAGATTCATCTCCACGACCGTGTCATCGGGCATCGTCTTGACCAGCCTGACCCCCGGGACATCCCAGGTCTCGGTGTATTCCTCGCGGGGGTCGCACACCGTTACCTGGTAATCCAATCCGACTGCGATTTGCGCCAGATACTTCGAGAGCTGCCCCGCGCCGATCACGAGCATGCGGTAACGCGGCCCATGCACGGTGGTGAGCACTTCTCCGTCGAAGGCGAGGCCGTCGCTCGCCCGCGCGGGAGCCAGCGTGACGCGCGCACTTTCGAGCTCCAGCGTGCGTGCGACGAGCCGACCGCCCTGAATCATGTCGAGCAACTCGCCGATCCTGCTCGCTTTCGTCAGCGGCTCCAGGACGAGCTGAATCGTACCTCCGCAAGGCAGGCCGAACTTCCGCGCGTCTTCGGCCGAGACTCCGTAGGTCACCGCCTGGGGCCGCTTGACGTACGGGCCTTCGCGACGCGAGCGCTCCGCGATGTCATCCTCGATGCAGCCACCCGAGACCGATCCGACGACCAGCCCATCCTCGCGCACGGCGAGCAACGCCCCGGGCGGCCGGGGCGAGCTGCCCCACGTCTTCACGACCGTCACCAGCAGCACGCGCTGGCCGGCGTCGAGCCACTCCACGCTCTTTCGCAAAACCTCGAGATCAACACTGTCCATGGCAGTTCAAGGGCCCTCGCGGGCGGGATGACGGCAAAAAAAGTCAGCAGGCCGCGGGTCTGGGCGGCGTTGCTTATTCTACGCCCCCAGGCCGGCAGCAAACTCAGCCTCGGCGCGCCCCCGCGGCAGGCGCGGCCGCGCGAAGGCGCCGGCGAGCTGCTTCAAGCTCTCGAGATTGTGCACGGGCAAGAAATCGTCCACGAAGGGCAGCATCGCCCGGATTCCCGCTGGTCGCGCCTCGAACTTGTCGTAGCGCAGGAGCGGGTTGAGCCAGATCAGGCGCCGGCAGGACTTGGCCAGCCGCTCCATCTCGCGCGAGAGCCCGTGACCAACGTCGCTATCCAGCCCGTCGCTGATCAGCAGGACGACCGCGCCCTGCCCGAGGAGCCTGCGCGACCACCGCCGGTTGAACTCGGCGAGGCAAGCGCCGATGCGCGTACCCCCGGCCCAATCGGAAACTGCAGCGCTCACGCGCGCCAGCGCAATATCGACATCCCGCCGCCGCAGATGCCGCGTGATGTTGGTGAGCCGCGTGCCGAAGAGCAGGGTGTGCACGCGGTCGCGGTCGTTGGTGATCGCATGCAGGAAGAAGAGCAGCATGCGGGCGTAGCGATCCATCGACCCGGAGATGTCGCACAGAACGACGAGCGGCGGCGGACGATGTCGCCGCCGACGCCATTGCAGCGGCACAACCGCCCCGCGCGCGGAGATCATCGCTCGCAGCGTCGCCCTCAGATCGATCGCCGTGCCGCGGTCGGCAGCCACGTTGCGCCGGATCGGCAGTTCGGGAAGAGGCAGGCGCAGCCGCGCGATCATACCCTTCACCTCGGCGAGCTCCGCCGCGCTCATCGTTTCGAAATCCTTGCTCTGCAGGACCTCGCGTGGGGAGAACGTGAAGGCTGCGTCGATCGTGGCTTCCTGGTCGTAGAGCTCTCGATCGCCCCGGCGCGGCGGCGACAGAGCTTCGGCCAGACGCGCCGAAAGCGGCGCCTCGACCTCGCTCCGCGGCGTGCGGCCATACACTTTCGGCAGCAGCAGCTGCATCATGCGCTCGAGCAGCCTCGGGTTGCGCCAGAACAGCTCGAAAGCCTGGTCGAAGAGCGTGCGCTGCTCATGGCGCTCGATCAGCACTGATTCCAGCGCCGCACGGAAGTCGTCGCGCCGCTCGACGCCGACGGCCTCCACTGCCTCGAGGGCGGCAATGACCTTGGCCGGCCCGACGGGCAGTCCCGCGGCCCGAAGCACACGGCAGAAATGAAGCACGTTGTCGGCCAGGCGCTCGCGTGCGAACAGCCGCGTCGGGCTTGTGCTCACGATGCCGCGTCGAGCGCTGCAGCCTCCGCGTGCGCCTCGGCCACCAGGCGCGTGGCCACCTCGGGCGTGATCGCGCCGATGTCGTCCTGGTACTTGAGCAGCGCGCCGAGGGTGTTCGCCACCGTTTCCGGATCCAGGCTGATGCGGTCGAGCGCAACGAGCGCCTCGGCCCAGTCGAGCGTTTCGGCGACGCCTGGGGACTTGAACAGATCCATCCCGCGCACGCGCTGCGTGAATGCGACGACCTCGCGCGAGAGCCGCGCATCAGCGCCCGGAACCTTGCGGCGGACGATCGCCAGCTCGCGCTCGGCGTTCGGGTAGTCGACCCAGTGATAGAGGCAACGCCGCTTGATCGCATCGTGGATCTCGCGCGTCCGGTTCGAGGTGATCACTACGATCGGCGGCTCCTTCGCCCTGATCGCACCCAGCTCGGGGATCGTGACCTGATACTCCGCCAGAACCTCCAGGAGATACGCTTCGAACGGCTCGTCAGTGCGATCGAGCTCGTCGATGAGCAGCACGGGCGCGATGCCATCGGCAGGTTCGAGCGCCTGCAGGATGGGCCGCCGGATCAGGAAGCGCTCGGT
The DNA here is from genome assembly GCA_036380055.1 of Casimicrobiaceae bacterium. Lineage (GTDB taxonomy): Bacteria > Pseudomonadota > Gammaproteobacteria > Burkholderiales > Casimicrobiaceae > PALSA-1003. The sequence continues at coordinate 6,928 of DASVFM010000081.1, read as the reverse complement.
GAAGATGTTGCTCGCCAGCGCTTCGCGATCGACCCTGCCCTGCGCCTCTGCAAGGCGAATCTCGATCATCTGCCGCGGGTAGTTCCATTCGTAGACGGCCGACGCCGTATCGAGGCCCTCGTAGCATTGCAGGCGCACGAGCGAGCGCCCGAGCGAGCGCGCCAGGACTTTGGCAATCTCCGTCTTGCCCACTCCCGCTTCACCCTCGAGAAACAGCGGCCGCCTCATTTTCAGCGCCAGAAATACGCTGGTGGCGAGCCTGCGGTCAGCGAAGTAGTCGTGCTGCTCGAGCAAAGCCAGCGCAGCGTCGACGCTCGCGGGTAATGAAGCGGTGGTCATGGCGACAGGAAAGATCTATTGAATTATACCGCCATAGGCACGAGCACCCGCGAAGTGCCGATGACGCGACGCTAGAATCACGCCACCGGGAGGCCCGTCCATGACCACTTTCATCGTCGTCGTCTTTCTCGTCGTCTACCTTGGCATGATCCTCGGCGGACTGCCTTTCCTGCAGCTCGACCGGACCGGGGTAGCTTTGCTGGGTGCGATCGCGCTGCTTAGCGTGGGTGCACTGACGCTCGATCAGGCAGCCAACGCGGTAGACCTGCCGACGTTGATCCTGTTCTTCTCGTTCATGGTGCTCTCTGCGCAGATGCGGCTTGGCGGCTTCTACGACTGGGCGACCGCCCGACTTGCGGCGCTGCCGCTGGCGCCGCCGCTGCTGCTCGCCGCGCTGATCAGTCTGGTTGCTCTGCTTTCCGCCGTGTTCAGCAACGACATCGTCTGCCTTGCCGTTGCGCCCGTGCTGATCACGGCTTGCGCGCGGCGCCGTCTCGACCCGGTGCCGTATCTGCTGGCGCTCGCTTGCGCCGCGAACATCGGCTCCGCAGCGACGCTGATCGGTAATCCGCAGAACATGCTGATCGGACAGACGCTGCACCTGTCCTTCAGCGGTTATCTCGCCGAGGCTGCGCTGCCTGTCGTGCTGGGTCTTGCCGCTACCTGGGCGCTGATCTCATGGCAGAGTCGCGGCCGGTGGGCTGCTGTGCCTGCCGCCAACGAGGCAACCCCTCCCCAGCCCAGTGCGGAGGTGCCGTTCGACGACTGGCAGACGACCAAGGGGCTGCTTATCGCCGGGGTGCTGCTCGTCGCCTTTCTCTTCACGCCCTGGCCGCGCGAGCACGTGGCGCTGACGGCGGCCGGCGTCCTGCTCATGAGCCGGAAGCTTCACTCCAACCAGATGCTCGGCCTGGTCGACTGGCAGCTGTTGATCCTCTTCATCGGCTTGTTCGTGGTCAATCACGCACTCCAGCAGACAGGCGTCGTACCGCGGGTCGCTGCCGACCTCGCTGCAGCGGGAATCGATCTCACCCGTCTCGGTCCCCTCTTCGTCGTGACGTTCGCGCTGTCGAACATCGTGTCGAACGTGCCCGCAGTCATGCTCCTCCTGCCGTTCGCGAACTCTCCGCTGTCCGGCCCGCTGCTCGCGCTCGTAAGCACGCTGGCGGGCAACCTGCTTATCGTGGGAAGCGTGGCGAACATCATCGTCGTGGGCAGCGCCGCGCGACGGGGGGTGACCATCGACTGGCATCGCCATGCACGCGTCGGTGTGCCGGTGACGCTGATCACGCTGGCGATCTGTGCGGCGTACCTCTGGTTGCGCGGGCAGTTGGCCGGCTGAGACTGTTGCTCAACTCCCCGGGCGAAGGCGGTCGGAGAGCGCCAGGGCGTAGTTCGCCTGCACCAGCGCAATGAAGGCGATGCTCCAGTAGGTGTTGATCGCGCAAAGTGCCGCCCCGAACGCGTACAGCGATTGCGCGATCAGGATACGCCGGCAGATTGCCGCGCTCACCTCGGGCGGCGTATCTTCTTTCAGAAGCCGCGACTTGACGGCGTAGCTCCAGGTCCAGTACAGCAGCGCGCCGAGAAGCAGGATATTTCCCCAGTAGACGAGCAGAGCGACGCGATAGGTCATGTGCTCGGCGAGCAAGGCCGTCGAAAACGGCACCAGCGTCACCGCAAACAGGAACCCGAGATGGATCCAGCCGAGGTCGCGGTCGCTGCGCACCAGGCGGTCGAGCTGAGCCTGCTGGCCGACCCAGAAGATGCCGAGCGTCAGGAAGCTCATGAGATAGGCCGCGAACCGCGGCGCAAGAGCGGCGAGCGCCACCGCGAGCTCGCGCTCGGAGTGAACGGCATCGTACGCCGGGGCCCGCAGATCCAGCACGAGCAGCGTCATCGCTACGGCAAAGACGCCGTCGCTCAACGCAGCGAGACGCTCGCGATTCTGGCCGGCAATGCGGTTGTAGAGGGAAGGCACGAGAAGGCGGTGGCTCGGCTGCGGCTCGAGGCGAATTATGTCGGGCCCACCCGCGACCTGTCCATCGACCTGGCAGATCGCAGCGCGTCAGTGAAAATCCCTCGAGCGTGCTACCAGACTGCCGAGCAGCGCCGTCTGGTCACGCAGGCGCTCCGCGATCACGTGCACGACTTCACCTTCGCGCTCCAGCGTGCCGTACACCGTCAGCAGACTTGAGCGAAGCAGCTCCTTGCGCTGCCGCTCGGCGAGATCGCGCCAGACGATGATGTTGATCATGCCGGTCTCGTCCTCGAGCGTAACGAAGGTGACACCGCTCGCCGTGCCGGGACGCTGGCGTCCGGTCACCAGTCCAGTGACACGCGCGATGCGGCCGTGTGGCAGCGTTTTCAGCTCCGCCGCCGAGAACATGCGCTGTCGCCGCAGACGCTCGCGAAGCAGCGCCACCGGATGCCGACCCAGCGTCAGGCCGAGGCTCGCATAATCGGCGACGATGTCCTCGCCTTCGCTGGGCGGGGTGAGCACCGGCTTCCGCTCGTCGATGCTCGCGGGAGCGAGCAATTCCGAGAGGCGTTCGACGCCACAGACGTCCCACAGCGCATGCCGGCGATGGCCGCTCAAGTGCGCAAGTGCGCCTGCCGCGGCCAATGCCTGCATGTCGTGCGCATTGAGCTGCGCGCGGCGCGCGAGGTCGTCGACATCGACAAACGCCAGCGACCGCCGGGCCGCTACGAGGCGCTCGCCGCCGGCCTGCGACAATCCCTTCACCAGGCACAGCCCGAGGCGAAGTGCTGGAGAGGCATCCTGCGGCGTTACCTGTTCGAGCGTGCACTCCCACTCGCTCACGGCTGCGTCGGCGGGAAGGACAGGCACGTCGTGCCGGCGCAGGTCCTGGACGAGCTGTGACGGTGAATAGAAGCCCATCGGCTGCGAGTTCAGCAGCGCACAGGTGAACGCCGCCGGTTCGTAGCGCTTGAGCCACGCCGAGACGTAGACCAGCAACGCGAAGCTCGCGGCGTGCGATTCGGGAAATCCGTACTCGCCGAAACCCAGGATCTGCTGGTAGATCTGCCGTGCGAATTGCTCGTCGTAGCCACGCTCGCGCATGCCGTCGACGAGCCTTCGCTCGAATGGCTCAAGACCGCCCTTGCGCTTCCAGGCGGCCATCGAACGGCGCAGCTGATCGGATTCGCCGGCCGTGAAGCCGGCCGCGACCACTGCGAGTTGCATCACCTGCTCCTGGAAGATAGGCACGCCGAGCGTGCGCTCGAGCACGCTTTTCACCGCTTCGCTCGGATAGCTCACCGGCTCGACGCCCTGCCGCCGGCGTAAGTAGGGATGCACCATGCCGCCCTGGATCGGCCCGGGCCGCACGATCGCCACCTCGATCACCAGGTCATAGTAATTCCGCGGCTTCAACCGCGGCAGCATCGCCATCTGCGCGCGCGATTCGATCTGGAACACGCCCACCGTGTCGCCGTGGCCGATCATCTCGTACACGCCGCGATCTTCCGCCGGCACGTCGGTCAGCCCGAAGGGGCGGCCGTAGCGAGCCGAAAGCAGATCGAGCGCGCGGCGGATAGCGGAGAGCATGCCGAGCGCCAGCACGTCGACCTTGAGCAGCCCCAGCGCATCGAGATCGTCCTTGTCCCATTCGATCACCGTGCGCTCCGGCATCGCCGCGTTTTCCACCGGCACCAGCTCCGACAGCGGGCCGCGCGCGATGACGAAGCCGCCCGTGTGCTGCGACAGATGCCGCGGAAAGCCGAGCAGCTCGCTCACCAGCCGGAAGAGCCGCTGCATCACCGGACTGTCTGCGTCGAAGCCTTCCTCCCGCACTCGCTGCGAAAGCACCCGGCTGCCATCCCACCAGGTCATCGACTTCGCCAGCCGATCGACCTGCGACAGGTCGAGTCCCAGCGCCTTGCCCACGTCGCGGAGCGCCGACCGCGGGCGATAGCAGATCACCGTCGCGGTGAGCCCCGCGCGCTCGCGCGTGTACTTTCCGTACAGGTACTGGATCACCTCCTCCCGCCGCTGGTGCTCGAAATCGACGTCGATGTCGGGTGGCTCGTTGCGCTCGCGCGAGATGAAGCGCTCGAAGAGCATCTCCATGCGCGAAGGATCGACTGCGGTGATGCCGAGGCAGTAGCACACCGCCGAGTTCGCCGCCGAGCCGCGGCCCTGACAAAGAATCTTCCTCGACCGAGCAAACTCGACCGCGTCGTAGACGGTGAGGAAGAAAGGTTCATACCGCGCTTCGGCGATCAGGGCCAACTCGTGCTCGATCAGCCTGCGCACCTTGTCGCGCGCCGCCGTGCTCGTGGCTGCAGCGGGAAAGCGACGAGCGAAGCCTTCCTCGGTGAGCCGCCGCAGGTACGAAGTCGGCGTCTCTCCTGCCGGCACGATCTCTTCGGGGTATTCGTAGCGAAGCTCGTCGAGAGAGAACCGGCAGCGCTGCGCGACGGCGAGCGTTTCTGCGATCCAGGCCTCGGGATAGAGACGCCGCAGGGTTTCGAGCGGCCGCAGGTGACGCTCGCCGTTCGGATGTAGCGCGTAGCCCGCCTGTGCGACCGTCGTTTTCAGCCGGATCGCAGTCAGCGTGTCCTGCAGCGCGCGCCGCTCGCGCACGTGCATGTGCACATCGCCGGTGGCGACGACGGGCAATCCGGTGGCGTCCGCGATGGCGATCAGCTTTTCGCAGCGCCGCGCATCGTCGGCTTCGAGCACGCGCTCGGCAGCAATCCACAGCGCACCCCGAAAGCGCGTGGAGAGCCAGCGCGCTTCGTCGATGTCGGACCTCCGCCCGGGTAGCCACAGCGCAAGGCAACCGGCGATGCCGTCGCCCAGATCGGCGCGGGTCAGGCGATAGCTACCCTTGACGGCGCTGCGCCGGCCGCGCGTGATCAGTGCCGCGAGGCGCCCATAGCTCGTGCGATCGGTGGCGAGGAGCACGAAGCGCAGCCCGTCGTCGAGCTTGAACTCGCTGCCGATGAGGAGCGGCAGGCAGCACTTCTTCGCCTCGACATGCGCGCGCACGACGCCGGCGAGCGAGCACTCGTCGGTGATCGCCAGCGCTGCGTAGCCCAGCTCCCGCGCCCGGACGATGAGCTCCTCGGGATGCGAAGCGCCGCGCAGGAAGGTGAAGTTGGAGATGCAGTGCAGCTCGGCGTAAGGCATGGCATCACGCGAATACTCCGTGGACGAACCATTCACCTTGCCGCTCGCGAAAGAGCCATAGCGTCTCGCCGCGCGTGTTGCAGCCGACGAAATAATCGCGGCCGATGTCGTTGCCGTCCCACCATCCGCTCTCGATGCGCTCAGGACCGGACAAGAGCTTCAGCTGCGCCGCGGCGGGATCAGTGCCGAGCGCACGCGGCGAGGGAAGCAACCATAGCGGTCGCACCAGGGCGTGCGCACCACCATTTCCGACCCGCGCCGCAAGGCCAACCGCCATGGTCTCGCCCCCGGACAGTTCCGGCCGGTGGTCGGCGCGGAGCTCGAGCGTGCGCACCGCATCCTCGCCGAGGCGCGCGCGCAGGCGCTCGATCAGCTGCGCCCCCACTTCGCCGTTGCGGCCTTCGACCGGAAAGAAGTCGCTTTCCTTCGCGCTCAGGGGGGCCGTCTCCTCCGAAGCGAGCCGAATTGCTTCGACCCGGTCGGGCAGCGGCTCGCGCGCGAGCCGCTCGCGCAGCACGTTCATGATGTGCTCGACCTGGCGCGTCGCGGTGAGACCCAGCAGGATCGAGGTCGGCGGCGCATCCTCGTGCACGAGATCGCAGCGCAGGCGCGTGACGCCCGAGCCGCGCCCATGCAGAAATCCGGCCAGCTCGGCGACGAGGCGCTTGACACCGAACAGCAGCGCCTCGACCCCGTCCACCGGCGCCGGCAGCTCGAGCTGTCCGTGATAGCGCTCGGGCGGAATGAATGGCGGGCGAGGATCGGTCAGCGCGCCTCGGGCGCGATCGATTTCGTCGAGCAGTGCCTGGCCGAAGCGGCGCGCGGCGCCGTCTCGAGGCAAGTCGAGAAACTGTCCGATCGTGCGCACGCCGATTCCCGACAGCGTGTCCAGCGCGGCGTGTGCCTCGGGGACGAGCGCAATAGGCAACGCAGCGAGCCGGCGCTCGCCTTCGGCGAGATCCTCGACGACGATCGCTCGCCCCGCCCGAGCGAAGAGGCTCGCCGCGCCTGCGGTAGGCGCAGTGGCGACGATGCCCGGATAGCCGATCGACGCGAGGCCGATGTCGATGCGGCCGAGAAGCTTTTCCAGGCCGCCGAAATAATTCACGCCTCCGGCGATTTCCAGCAGCACGCAGGCCGGCGGCTCGAGCGCGATCGCCGAAGTCCACTGCCCCGCCCAGAGCGCGATGCTTTTAAGCGCATGGCTCTCCGCGCGCTCGTCGCGCAGATGGATCGCGACGTCAGGATCGAGCGCGAGCGCCGCAGCGAGCGAAAGTCCGGGAACGATGCCGCGCTTCCTGGCTGCGTCGCTGGCGGCGACGACGTCGGGACGATGGCTCGCGCTGACCACTACGGCGGATGCCGCGTGAGTTTCGCTGCGCCTGAAGACGGCGAGCGGCAGATCGGGAAAATGCAGGCAGCTCCAGAGCA
>DASVFM010000080.1:0-3279 GCA_036380055.1 Casimicrobiaceae bacterium | reverse complement strand
CCGAGCCAGCGCAGCACGAGCACCGTGAGATCGTCGGCGGCCTCGGCGCCCTGCGTGAAGGCCTTCAGCTCGGTGCGCACCGCGTCGAGGAGCGCAGCGGCGTTCGGGCTATTCGCGTTGCGCGTCAGAACCGCCTGCAGTCGCTCGCGCCCGTAGCGGGCGCCGCCTGCGCTGCGCGCATCGATCACGCCGTCGCTGAAGAGGCAGAGCCACTCGCCCGCCTGCATGCGCCGCTTCGCGCTCGAATACGCGAAGCCCTCGACGCTGCACAGCGGCGGGCCCGCGCCCTCTCCTAGCTCGAGCAGATCGTGGCGGCCCGGCGCGAGCACCCACGGATTCTCATGCCCCGCATTGGAGTAGGCGAGCTCTCCCGATTCGAGGTCGAGCACGCCGGCGAAGGCGGTGACGAAGAACATCTCGGGGTTGTCGCGCGAGATCTCGGCGTTCGCAGCGTCCATGACCTCGTTCACGGTCGCGCCGGGATTGCGCACCCGCGCGCTCTTGTAGAGCGCCTTGCTCACCGCCATGAACAGGCTCGCCGAGAGTCCTTTGCCGGCGACGTCGCCGACGAGAAAGAAGAGCCGCCGATCGTCGAGCGGAAAGAAGTCGTAGAGATCGCCGCCCACCTCGCGCGCCGGAGTCATCGACACGGCCAGATCGAGCCGCCGATCGTCGCGCAGAATGTCGGTGCGCGGAAGGAAGCCTGCCTGGATGCGCTGTGCGGCTTCGAGCTCGCCGGAAACGTAGGCGGCGCGCTCGCGCTGCGCCTGCACGACGCGCTCCAATCGCCGGCGCTGCCGCCCCGCGTCCGCGAGCGTCAGGACGAGCAGCACGCTGAAGAGTACGAGGAGTCCCGCCGCCGGTGCCGCCGCGTCGAACACGAGTCTTTGCGAGGCGAACGCGGCGAAGCCCGCCAAGACCGGAAGGGCGATGCAGCCCGTCGCCAGCAGCGCAGCATTGCGCGGGTCCCAGCGCGGCGTGGCCCAGATCAGCGCGAGCCCGAGCAGCACGAATATTGCGACTTCCACCGCGTGGGCCCAGCGTGGACGCGTAAGCCACGTCTGCTCGCGCAGATTCTCGAGCACCTGCGCCAGGACTTCGCTCCCCGGCATGCGCACCCCGAGGGGAGTGTTCTGATAGTCGGTCGTGGCGATGCCCGTGACTCCGATCAGCACCAGCTTGTCCTGGAAGCGAACCGGGTCGAACTTCCCGTCGAGAACGTCGACGGCAGAAACAAAGCGACCGCTTTCGCGTCCCGAGTAGTAGATGCGCAGCTCGCCGTCGGGCTCCGTGGGAGCGACGAAATTGCCGACACCGATCGTGCGCACGGACGGTCCGTCGAGCGCGAGCCGAACCACAGGCGCTCCCTGCGCCACGCGCAGCATCTCGATCGCGAGCGACGGCACATAGCGATCGCCAATTTCGGCCACGAGGGGAAGCCGACGGATGACGTCGTCAGACGGCCCCGCGGAGATCAACCCGTGGCCCGCAGCGGCGCGATCGAGAATGTCGATGTTGGTGAGCGCGCCGGCATGGTGCGGTATCCCCATCGCGCTCGCCGTTTCTGCATCGTGCCGCTGGCGGTCGGTCACGAGGATGGGCGCGGACATCGGTTCGTGGTCGCCGCGCTCGGGCGTCCCCGCCAGGCCGAGAATCACCGGGCCGGCGGCGATGGTCTGCGCCAACTCGCTGTCGTTCGACGGCAGCGTGTCGAGCTGTCTAGCGAGGAGCGGATCGCGCTGCCTCGCCTTGGCGAGCAGGCGTTCCGGCGACAACCGGTCCGGTTCGGGCATCACGATGTCGACCCCGATCGCGCGCGGGGCCGCGCTCTCGATATCGCGCAGCAACTCGGCGAGCACCGTGCGCGGCCAGGGCCACTGCCCGAGACGGGCAAGGCTCTTCTCGTCGATCTCGACGACGGTGACCGGCCAGGAGCTCGAACTAATGTCGCGCGGCTTGAGCACCTGGTAGGTGTCGAACCAGGCGGACTGCAGCCGCAGATTCCACGGCGGCTCGCGCCAGATCAGCGCGGCGAGTGCGACGAGAAGCGCGAGCCCGAAGGCCGAGATGCGCCTGTGCGAAGGTCGGTTGAGCCGCTCGCCCTGCTCCCCGCTCACAAGGGGATTTCCATGCCGTCGTAGGCGGCGGAGACAAACAGCGGCTGGCCCTTGCGCGACAGCTCCTCGAAGCGCCGCGTCTCGGCCAGGATGCGCGAAATCGCCTCATCGCCATGCACCGGCTCGTGGTGGAACAGGCACAGGTGCCGCGCGCCGGCCATATGGCAGAGCTCCACGCCCATGATGTTGCTCGAGTGACCCCAGTCGGCCTTGACCGAGATGGCATCGGTGAGCGAATACATCGCATCGAAGATGACCAGATCCGCGTCGCGGAAGAAATCGACGAAGGTCGCGGTCTCGGCATCGTCCTCGAGCCGGTGCTCCGAATCCGTGGTGTAGACGATTGTCCTGTCCGCGGAGGTGAAGCGATACCCGTAGGAGTCACCCGCGTGCCGCTGCAGCATGAGCCGCACGGTGAGTCCCGCGACGTCGTACGCCCGGCCCGGCTCGAGATGCACGAACTCGATCTTCGCGGGCAGCGCGGAGAAGTCGACCGGAAACGAAGGCGCCGCATGCTGCCGCCGGAACGCGTGCTCGAGCTCGGCATGCGCACCGTAGATGCGAATGCGGTTGCCGGGAATGTACACGGGGGTGAACAGCGGGAACCCCATGATGTGGTCCCAGTGCAGGTGCGACATGAAGACGTGGTAGGTCTGCGGCACGCCGGCACCGTGGCGCGCGATCGCCTTCTGGCCGAAGGGCCGCACGCCGCTGCCCAGGTCGCACAGCAGATACTCGCTGCCCCCGGTGTCGAGCTCGACGCAGGGGCTGTGCCCGCCGTAAGTGCCGGCGACCGCAATCCCGAGGCCGTCGAGAAAGGCGCCGATCTCCTCGTCCGATGCGAACCTGCGGCCGCTCGCGCCGCGCAGCGCGGCCATGAGCTTCTGGCGCACGCCCGCCGAGGTCAACGCGACCGGGAGCGACCCACGGGTGCCCCAGAAGCGGACGCACCTCATTTGCCGAGCGCGTCGTAGGCAGCCAGCGCGGAGGGCGACACTTGAGCCAGCGCGTCGCGCACGGAAGGGAAGACCTCCACGACGTGACGAAAGCGCGCGATGCCGAAGATTTCATCGACCACCGGCTGCAGCGCCGCCACGGCGATCCGCGCGTTCTTCGAGCGCATGTGCTTGGCGGCGAGCAGGAGCACCCGCAAGCCCATACT
>DASVFM010000079.1:0-33383 GCA_036380055.1 Casimicrobiaceae bacterium | reverse complement strand
ATCACCGCGCTCGACCAGGAGGGTCGAGGGATCGCGCGCCGCGACGGCAAGGTCGTGTTCGTCGAAGGAGCGCTCATCGGCGAGCGCGTCGTCGTCGAAGTCTTGCGCGAGAAGGCGAGCTACGCGCTGGCGCGCGCAGTCGAAATCGAGAGCGCGAGCCCCGCGCGCGTGCATCCGCTCTGCCCCTACTTCGGCGTCTGCGGCGGGTGCAGCCTGCAACACCTCGACGTTGCGGCGCAGGTCGCGGTGAAGCAGCGAGTGCTCGAGGATGCGCTGTGGCACATCGGCCGCCTGCGGCCGGAACAGATGCTCGCCCCGATCCACGGATTCGCGTGGGGCTACCGCCACCGCGCCCGCTTCTCGGCGCGGCACGTCCCCGGCAAGGGCGGCGTGCTCGTCGGGTTCCACGAGCGCAAGTCGAGCTTCGTTGCCGACATGGCGAGCTGTCGGGTCGTACCGTCCCGGATCTCGGCGTTGCTGCCTGCGCTGCGCGAGCTCGTCGGGTCGATGTCGATCCGCGCCCGCGTTCCGCAGATCGAGCTCGCGATCGGGGAGAGCGCCGCCGGAGGCGAGCCGGTCGACGCCCTGGTCCTGCGGGTGCTCGCGGCGCCGGCCGAAGCGGACATTCACCTGCTGCAGGAGTTTTCTCTCCGGCACCGGGTGGAGTTCTATCTGCAGCCCGGCGGACCGGACAGCGTGGCGCCCCTCGCCGCGGACGCCGCCAAGCTCAGCTATTCGCTTCCGGACTTCGGCGTGACGCTGCAGTTCGAGCCGACGGATTTCACCCAGATCAACACCGCGCTCAATCGCGTTCTCGTGCGCCGCGCGATCGGGCTGCTCGAACCCAAGCCCGGAGAGCGTATCGCGGACTTCTATTGCGGCCTTGGCAACTTCACGCTGCCGATCGCCCGGCGCGGCGCGCTCGCCGTGGGCGTGGAGGGCAGTCGAGCGCTCGTCGAGCGAGCGCGCGCCAACGCCGAACGCAACGGGCTCGCCGCACACGCCCGGTTCGAAGTCGCGAATCTCGCCGAAGTCACCGCCGAAAACCTCGCTGCGCTTGGGCACATCGACAAGGCGCTGCTCGACCCGCCACGGGAAGGCGCGGTGGCGCTGGTGAAGGCCCTGCCGGACGAGCGGCCGAACCGGCTGGTCTACGTCTCCTGCTACCCGGCCACGTTGGCGCGCGACGCCGCGGTGCTCGTCCACGAACGGGGGTTCCGGCTGCGCGCCGCCGGCGTAGCGAACATGTTTCCGCACACCACGCACGTGGAGTCGATCGTGCTCTTCACCCGATAGCAAGTCGCGGCTGGAGGGGACACGCCGAAGGCGCGGACGCGGGCTCGTCGGAGAGGCAGCGAAAAAAAGGGCGGCCGCAGCCGCCCTCTTTCGAATCCGTCGACCTCAGTCGCGCTGGCCGGAGAAAATGAGCAGCAGGTTCAGCAGACTCATGAACAGGTTCAGCAGGTCGAGGAACAGCCTGATCGTCGCCATGATGTAGTTCGTCTCGCCGCCGCGGACGATGTCGCTCACGTCGTGCAGCAGGTACAGCGAGAAGATCAGCACGGCGACCGCCGAGATGGTTACCGCGAGCGCCGGGATCTGGAAGAACAGATTGGCGAGCGAGGCAACGATGAGCAGGATCAGCCCGACGAACAGGAACTTGCGCAGGAAGCTAAAATCCCTCTTCGAGACGGTCGCAATGGTGGCCATCACGAAGAACACGGCAGCGGTCATGCCCGCCGCCAGCGCCACCAGCTGGCCTCCGTTCTTGAAGCCGGCCGCGAGCTGCAGCATCGGCGCCAGCATTAACCCGGAGATGAACGTGAAGCCGAATACTGCCAGCACGCCCCAGGCGCTATTGCGCAGCGCCGCGACGACAAACAGCGAGGCGATCATGGCCCCGAGCATCAGCAGCGGCGCCATGATGGGCGACCTGGCATAGAACGCGGCAAAGTTGATCGCCATTCCGGCGTAGGCGCCCGCGATCGTGGGCAGCATCGACAACGCGAGCAGCCAGTACGTGTTGCGCAGGACCGTGTTCGGCGCGACCGCTTCCACGGTCGGCGGACTAGGCATCGACCAACGGCCTTGCGGCTCACCGGTCGGGACAGGTTTCAGTTGCGGTTCCATCGCATCCCCCAAGGCCATCAAAGGCCAGCACGCGACGGGCTTCGTCGCGGAACTGTTAGACTAGCAGAAGCACCCGAAGTTTCAATAGGCGCGGCTGCGCGCCTCGGCAGATCGCCAGCGGAAGGTTGGCAGAGCGGTTGAATGCACCGGACTTGAAATCCGGCGTGCCGGCAACGGCACCGTGAGTTCGAATCTCACACCTTCCGCCAGATTTCCGCTGTGCCGAGGTGACCATTAGGTGGTGGCGGAAAGCCCTCGATCAAGCCCGGCAGGCGGTCGGGCCGGCGCTGGCCGTGCATCGCAGACTTGAGACCGATGCCCGCCGACGCGCGTTCTCAGCGCGCGCGCTCACAAGCCGCATGCCCGCAGCCGCAGGCGGAAGAGCCTTTCCCCGGTTGCGTCGCACCCTCTCCGCTGACCGCCGAGCGCGCAGGGTCAAGGGCCTTGTCGTGGCAGTAAACACTGCAGTAGTCGACTGCGGTGGGCACGCTGCAGGCGCATCCCTGGTGTGCGCACCTCTTGTAGTCGGTCGATCCCATGCGCTCAATGCGGCGGCCCTGGCGCCTTTGGAGCGCCGGCCCGCCGCGGCAGCGTCTTAACCGTTGCGACGGAACTGCTCGATCGCTCCGTCGAGACAGCTATCCCGCGCGCTCTGCTCTCTCTCGCCCGCGCATTGACGAAGCGCCGCGCGGTAGTCTCGCTCGTCTTTCGTAAATGCCTGTTCGGGTGGATTGGCCCGATCGGCCTTCTTTGTCTTCGCGGCGTAATCCGTCGAGTGCGCGGTCTTGGTGGACTTGGCTGATTTTTTCGACTGCGTCGAGTGCTTTGCATGGTGCGCGACATGGGCTTTCTTCGCGCTGGTCTTGCCCGACATCTTGTGGGCGGTCGTCGTGCCTGCTTGCGTTGAATTCGCGTCGCTGTTCGCCGGGACGCTCGCCTTGTCGGGCTGGGACTCGGTTGCGTTCTTGGGTTCTGCCTGTTGCGCTTGTCCTTGCGAATCGGTTCCGCTGCTGTTCGGCATGCCGGTTTGCGCCCCGGCCACGGCCCACGCCAGAGCGACGGTGATACCCGCCAATGTCTGATAGAACTTCATCTACTCCTCCGAAGGTTCATTCGAATCGCTACGACGATACCTTAGGCCAGCGTCTCTCGGTATCGGCGCCGCTCCGATTCGCCTGTAGGAGCGGCGCCGACGGACGATGGATTTTATTTCCGGCGTTTGAAGTACTGAATGTCGCGCTCGTGCTTCTCGGCTTCCGCGAACACTGTCAAATGCGGCCCATGAGCAGCAGGATGACCAGCACGAGCAATACGAGACTCAGGCCCCCGCTCGGCCAGTAGCCCCAGCCGGCGCTGTACGGCCACGCCGGCAGCGCTCCGAGCAGCAGCAGAATTACGATGACCAGCAAGGCGAGTGAGAGGGACATGCGCTTCTCCTCAAGCGACCGCGATCACGTGCGGTCTCGCCAATTCACCTGCATGGGCCGTGCCAGCTCGACGCCGCCGCAGAAACAATCAGTTCCCGCGGCCGTGCCTGTAAGACTTACCGGTGGCGTGCAATTACGGGACGGGAGCCGTCCCTGGCGCTTGCGTATGCGGCGAACTCAAGCGAGCGGCGCGACCTTCACGACTTCCTCCACGGTGGACAGCCCGCTCGCGATCTTCATGGCTCCTGAAACGCGCAGCGGCTTCATGCCTTCCTTGTACGCCTGGTCGCGGATCTTGCCGTCGTCGCCTTCGGCATGGATCAGTCGCCGCAGCGTCGGCGACAGGGTCATGATCTCGTAGAGGCCGACGCGTCCGAAATAGCCGGTCATCCGGCACTCGAGGCAGCCGACCGCCTGATGCGTGTGCTGCGGCAGTTCGGCCCGGAATGGCGCAGTCAGCATTCGCCAAGTGTCCTCGTCCGGCGCATCGGTAGGCTTCTTGCAGTTGGGGCAAAGTGTCCTCACCAGCCGCTGCGCCATCACCCCGAGCAGCGTCGAGTTGATGAGATAGGAGGGCACGCCCAGATCGAGAAGCCGGGTCACCGCCGTCGGCGCATCGTTGGTGTGCAGCGTAGACAGGACGAGGTGTCCGGTCAGTGCCGCCTGCACCGCCATGTCCGCGGTGTCCCGGTCGCGAATCTCGCCGACCATGATGATGTCGGGGTCCTGGCGCATGAGCGTGCGCACGCCGCTGGCGAAGTCGACGCCGATCACCGGCTGGACCTGCATCTGGTTGAACTCCGGCGCAATCATCTCGATCGGGTCCTCGACGGAGCAGACGTTGACCTCCGGCGTGGCGAGCTGCTTCATCGTCGAGTACAGCGTGGTCGTCTTGCCCGAGCCGGTCGGGCCGGTCACCAGGATGATTCCGTTGGGCTCGTGGATCATCCGCTCCCAACGCGCCCGATCCTCCGGCGTGAAGCCGAGCTCTTCGAAGTCGCGTATCAGCACCTCGGGCGTGAAGATGCGCATGACGATCTTCTCGCCGAAAGCGGTGGGCATGGTCGAAATGCGTAGCTCGATCTCGTCGCCGTTCGGCGAGACCGTCTTGATGCGCCCGTCCTGCGGCCGGCGCTTCTCGACGATCTCCATCCGCGCGAGCAGCTTGATGCGGCTCGTCATTGCGATCAGCACGGGGTTCGGAATCGCGTATACCTGGTGCAGCACGCCGTCGATGCGGAAGCGCACGATGCCGGCGTCGCGTCGCGGCTCGATGTGGATGTCGGAAGCGCGCTGCTCGAATGCGTACTGCCACAGCCAGTCGACGATATGGACGACGTGCTGGTCGTTGGCGTCGAGTGTCCCGTGCCGACCCAGCTCCACGAGCTGCTCGAAGTTGCGGGCGAGCGAGACTTCACCGCGCTGGGTCTCCGAGGCCTTCTTGATCGAACGCGCCAGGGTGAAGAACTCGCCCAGGAAGCGCTTGACGTCCTGCGGATTGGAAAACACCAGCTTGATCTTGACGCGCAGGATCTTTTCCAGCTCATCCGCCCAGGCGCGCACGAAGGGCTCGCCGGTGGCGACGGTGAGCTCGCCGTTGGTCAGCGCGACGGGCAGGATGCGATAGCGCTCCGCGTAGGCGTTGGACATCGTGTTGGTGACCGCGACCAGATCGATCTTCAAGGGATCGATGTGGTGGTAGGGCACGCCGAGCTTCCCCGCGAGCCACTCGACCAGCCACTCCAGCGTCATCAGCGGATGCGTAGGGGAAGGAGCCCGCCATTTCTGGTCGGCAATCATCTCCAGCGGGTGGTCGAAGCGGTGGGTGCGCGAGCGGGCGAGGCGCTCGGCATCGGCCGGTGCGACCAGACCATCGGCGAGCATCAATTTCAGTATGTCCTCCAACCGCAGGCGGCGGTCCGGCGGCCGGTTGGGACGCGGCTGCGCGTCCGCGGCAGGCGCGGTAGAGCCGGTCGGCTTGGGCGAGGCCATCGTCGTACTATAAACCCAAGCTAGACTGTTGTGCGCGGAAGCACCGGTGCCAGGTCATTCCGCGCATCCGAGAGGATTCCAGCATGGCCGTTTCGCTCGCTGCGCTGCACGCCGACATCACGACGCTCGCCGTCGACGCGATCGTCAATGCGGCCAACACGACGCTGCTCGGCGGCGGCGGTGTCGACGGAGCCATCCATCGCGCCGCCGGCCCGCAACTGCGGGAAGAATGCCGTGCGCTCGGCGGTTGCGCCACCGGGGAAGCGAAGATCACCGCGGGTCACCTGCTCCCGGCGCGCTACGTCATTCACACGGTAGGCCCGGTGTGGCGCGGCGGCGCGCATGGCGAGCCGCGGCTGCTCGCGTCGTGCTATCGCCGCTCGCTCGAGATTGCGGTCGACAGCAGGCTCGCCTCGATCGCCTTTCCGGCGATCAGCTGCGGAGTGTACGGCTATCCGCTCGAGCAGGCGGCGTCGATCGCGGTCGGCACTGTCCGCGGCTTCGCTCGACTCGACGCACTGACCGAGGTGACCTTCGTCTGCGCAAGTCGCGATATTCTTGCGCTCTACGAGGCTACGCTGGCCGCTGCAGGTTAGTCGGCGTCGACGCCCTCGGGGACGTGCAGCTCGGGCGACTCGCGGACCTCGAACACCTCGCGCAGGTAGGCGACGTAGGACGGATCGTAGTCCATCGACTTCGAGGGCTCGTCGCTGATCTTGGCCACTGGCTGGCCGTTGCAGCGGGTCATCTTCATCACGATCTGCAGCGGCTGATAACCGAGATCATTGGTGAGGTTCGTGCCGACGCCGAAGGCGGTCTGGCTGCGGCCCTTGAAGTAGTCGAACAGACTGATCGCGAGCGGCACGTTGAGCGAATCGGAGAACACCATCACCTTGCTGCGTGGATCGATGCGCATCTTCTGGTAGTGGGTGATCAGCTTCTCGCCCCATTCGAAGGGGTCGCCCGAGTCGTGCCGCACGCCGTCGAAGAGCTTGCAGAAGAACAGGTCGAAGTCGCGAAGAAAGGCATCCATGCCACACACGTCCGATAGCGCGATCCCCAGGTCGCCGCGGTATTCGCGCGCCCAGGTGTTGAATGCGAAGACCTGCGAGTCGCGCAGCCGCGGGCCAACCGCCTGGCACGCCTGTAGATACTCGTGCGCCATCGTTCCGAGCGGCGTAAGCCCGTGATCGAGGGCGAGCTTCACGTTGCTCGTCCCGACAAACTTGGCGCCGATCCCATCCTTGAGAGTCCGCACGACCTCGTCCTGCCAGGTGCGCGAGAAGCGGCGACGCGTGCCGTAGTCGGCGACGCGAAACTCCGGGTCGAGAACCGAGTTGATCTGCTGCACCTTCGCGGCGAGCCGCCGGCGGCCTTCGGCGAGATCAGGCGCGGGCTGCGTGTCCCGGAAATAGAGCTCGCTCACGATGGCCAGCACCGGTACCTCAAACAGAATGGTGTGCAGCCAGGGGCCCTTGATCGTGATGTCTACCTCCCCTGCCACCGCCGGCGAGCGTGTCACGCGGACGAAGCGCTCGTTGAGCTGGAAGAGCCCGAGCAGATCGACGAAGTCGCTCTTGAAGAAGCGCCAGGAACGCAAGTAGTCGATCTCGCGCCGCGTGAAGCGCTGCTGGCACAGGCCGCCGATCTCGCGCTCGATCTGGCCGATGTAAGGCGTCAGGTCGACCCCCGGCGTGCGGCACTTGAAGCGGTACTCGACCTGTGCGGCCGGAAAGTGGTGCAGCACGACCTGCATCATCGTGAACTTGTACAGGTCGGTGTCGAGCAGCGAATCGATGATCATGGGGACGGATCGCCGTGGACGGACGTGCGCCATGTTACGCGCCGCCGCCCCGCGTAGCCAAGGTTGCCCCGGATTTCCTGACAGTCGGGGGGATTGCTCCCCGGAAGCATGCAGGCGCGGTAGCAGCGCGGCGCGCCTGCGGCTATGATCGGCCCAACGCGCCCTAGGGGCCTCCGCTAATGCTGGTCAACTGCGTCGCCTATCAAGAAGGCCGGAAGCTCGCTGACATCCCGAAGG
Source organism: Casimicrobiaceae bacterium (assembly GCA_036380055.1). Taxonomy (GTDB): domain Bacteria; phylum Pseudomonadota; class Gammaproteobacteria; order Burkholderiales; family Casimicrobiaceae; genus PALSA-1003. The sequence continues at coordinate 25,793 of DASVFM010000079.1, read as the reverse complement.
AGGACATCAGCGAGTACCTCCAGCGGCCCAATTGCTTTGTGTGGGTCGCGCTCAAGGACCCGGATCCGTCGGAGCTCGACGAGATGCGCGAGGAATTCGGCCTGCACGAACTCGCGGTCGACGACGCGCGGCAAGGGCATCAGCGGCCCAAGATCGAGGAATACGGCGACTCGCTGTTCGCCGTGATCCACACTATCGAGCCCGACGGGGACGAGCTCGTGATCGGCGAGGTCAACATCTTCGTCGGTCCGAACTATATCCTCTCGGTGCGCACGCGGACCGAAAAGGGCTTCACGACCGTCCGGGCGCGCTGCGAGCGCGAGCCGCATCTGCTCAAGCACGGGTCCGGCTTCGTCTTCTACGCCCTGGTGGACTCGATCGTCGATCGCTATTTCCCGGTGATCGACGACCTGGAGTCCGAGCTGGAGAAGATCGAGGAAAGGATCTTCATCAAGGGCACCGCCCGCTCCAACATCGAGGCGCTCTACGGATTGAAGCAGAAGCTGATGCTCATGAAGCACGCAGTCGATCCGCTGCTCGAAGCGACGGGCAGGCTCTGCGGTGGCCGCGTGCCGCAGGTCTGCGAAGGCACGCAGGCCTACTTTCGCGACGTCACCGACCACCTGCAGCGCATTCATGCAACGATCGAAGGGACCCGGGATATGCAGACCACCGCAATCCAGGTGAACCTGGGCATGATCAATCTGAATGAAACCGAGGTAACCAAGAAACTCGCCGGGTGGGCCGCCATCATCGCCGTGCCCACGCTGATCGCCGGCATCTACGGCATGAACTTCAAGAACATGCCGGAGTACGACTTCGCCTACGGTTACCCCATCGCTCTGGCCGCCATGCTCGCCATCGACCTGCTGCTCTACCTCTGGTTCAGGAAGATTAGCTGGCTTTGAGGCGTGCTCAATGCACGCCCGGGTTGTCGCTGGCGGCAGGGGCGAGCGGGATCACGCGCTTGCCAGGCGGCGCGCTGTGCCAGCTCGGTTGCAAGGTGACGTGATCGATGCTGAAGCGCTGCGCGAGCACGCGTTGCGCGGCGGCGAGGGTTTCGGGCCACGCGGCCGGATCGGCGATGAGAAGGTGCGCAGAGAGTGCGCAGCGCTCGCTGCTCATCTGCCAGACGTGCAGGTCGTGGACGGCCGTGACGCCCTTCACCCGGGTAAGCGCGCGCCCGATGTCCTCGTAGGACAGGTGCGCCGGCACTCCTTCCATCAACACTGACGTGGAGGCTTTCAGCAGCAGCCAGGTCGAGCGCAGGATCAGCACCGCCACGAACAGCGACAACAGCGGATCGATCGGCATCCACCCGGTCGCTGCCACGACGGCACCGGCGACCAGCGCAGCGATCGAGCCCGCGAGGTCTCCGAGAACGTGGACGAGCGCAGCGCGGGCATTGAGGCTGCGTCCCCGCGAAAGCAGCCATGCGCAGACCAGATTGACGACGAGGCCAGCGGTCGCCACGCCGATCACCGCCAGCCCCGCGACCGGCGTCGGGGCGAGCAGGCGGCGCACCGCTTCGATCGAAATCCACACGACAACGAGAAGCATGAGCAGCGCGTTGCTGAAGGCGGCCAGCACCTCCGCCCGCGCGTAGCCGTAGCTCGCGCGCTGTGTCGGAGGCCGCCGGGCAATCCGCTGGGCGACCAGCGCGATCGACAACGCCGCAACGTCGGTGACCATGTGGCCGGCATCGGAGAGCAGCGCCAACGACCCGGCCAGCCAGCCGCCAACGCATTCGACCACAGCAAAGAACGCTGTGAGCGCGAGGGCGATCCACAACGCGTGTCTCTCCCTGGCGGAAACGGCCGGCGCTCGATGATCGTGCGCGCCGGCGGAGGAATGCGGGTGCGAAGGCATGGCGCGTGCGCGTAGTGGACGGATCCATTCTCGACCAAGGCCCCGGGTGGCGCAACCGCGAGCGGCGCTCGGGCGCGAGATTCCGCGGGCGTAGAATGAACGCATGTCGGAGATCGTACCTCCCGGTGGGATCGATGCGCTTCTGCCGTGGGTGCGGGGGCCGTTATCGGTCGCACGCATCGACGAAGCCGCATGCATCGGCTGCGCGCTCTGCCTCGCCGCGTGTCCCGTCGACGCGATCATCGGCGCGGCGAAGTCGATGCACACGGTTCTCGCCCACGACTGCATCGGCTGCGAGCTTTGTTTGCCGCCCTGCCCCGTGGACTGCATCAGCATGCTTCCGGCCGGCCGCGCATTCGACGAGGCGGATGCCGTGCGCGCACGAGCGAACTTCGCGCGCCGCGTCGCCCGCTCTTCGGCCGGCCGCAGCCGCGTCGCCTCGCCCGCGGCAGATGCCGGTGTCGACGTCGAGAAAATGCGCCGCCGCGCTGCGATCGCAGCCGCCCTGGCGCGTGCCCGTGCACGCCGCGCGCGCCGGTCGTGAGCGCGGGCTCTCCTTGGCACCGGTGCATCGCCTACGTCGCAGCTCTCGTGGTGGGCATGGCCGCTGCTGAGCCGAGCGTTAACGCGCCGCTCGACGTGGCGGCGCTCGATCGCTGGTGGAACTTCGATGACGCCGCGGCGTCGGAAACCAAGTTCCGCGCCGAGCTCGCCAACCTGCCCGCCGCTTCGGGCGCGCGCATGGAGCTGCTCACGCAGGTGGCCCGCGCGCAAGGCCTGCAGCGACGCTTCGACGAGGCGAACGCCACGCTCGACGAGGTCGGAGCGGCGCTGCCTCGCATGCCGGCGCGCGTCTCGGTCCGCTACCTTCTGGAGCGAGGCCGCGTGCTCAACTCATCGCATCAGCCCGAGCGCGCCGTGCCTCTGTTCCAAGCCGCTCTCGACCAGGCGCAGGCGACAGGCGATGACTTTCTGGCTATCGACGCGGCCCACATGCTCGGTATCGCCGCCCCGTCCGCGCAACGGCTCGAGTGGAATCTCCGCGCGGTTGCGATGACGGAGAAAACGCAGGACGCCCGCGCCAAGCGCTGGCTGGCTTCGCTCTACAACAACATCGGCTGGACCTACCACGAACGCGGCGAGTACGGGCGCGCGCTCGAGTACTTCCGGAAGGCGCTGCCCGCCTGGGAGGCGCGCGGGGATCCTAGCGCGATCCGGGCGGCAAAGTGGTCGATCGCGCGGGCGCTGCGCTCGCTCGGCCGCAACGATGAGGCGCTGTCCATACAGCGCGCGCTGCTCGCCGAGCTCGAGCGCGAGCGTGCCGCCGATGGCTTCGTCCTCGAGGAGCTCGCCGAGCTTGAGCTGGCGCGCGGCGATCCGGTTGCGGCACGGCCCTGGTTCGCCAAAGCTTATGCAGCGCTGTCGCAGGACCCGGGCTTCCGTGCCGACGAGCCCGCGCGCCTCGAGCGCATGCGAGAGCTCGGCGGCGTGCATTGAACCCCGCCAAGCGCCGCGCGATATACGAGCGCTTGCGCGCGCAGAACCCTAGCCCGCGCAGCGAGCTCGACTACGCGACGCCCTTCGAGCTGCTGGTCGCGGTCGTGCTCTCGGCGCAGGCGACCGACAAGAGCGTAAATCTCGCCACCGCGCGCCTTTTTCCGCAGGCCAATACGCCGGGCGCGATCCGCAAGCTCGGCGAACGGGGGCTCATCCCCTATATTCGTACCATCGGTCTGTATCGGACCAAGGCTCGGAACATCGTCGCCCTCTGCCGCCGATTGCTCGACGAGCACGGCGGCGAGGTACCCGCGAGCCGGGAAGCCCTGGAAGCGCTCCCCGGCGTCGGGCGCAAGACGGCGAATGTCGTGCTCAATGTCGCCTTCGGGCAACCCACCATCGCGGTAGACACGCACATCTTCCGCGTCGCTAATCGCACGGGGCTGGCTCAAGGCAAGACCGTCGAGGAGGTCGAGCAGAAGCTCGTCAAGTTCACGCCGGAGGAATTCCGCCACGACGCTCACCACTGGCTGATCCTGCACGGACGCTACGTGTGCCAGGCGCGCAAGCCGCGCTGCACCGCCTGCGTCATTGCCGACCTGTGCGAGTACCCGCACAAGACAAAAGCATGAGAGCGCCGCGAGGCGCGTCTAGTGGCGGATAACGACGAGTACCGGCGGCTGGGAGCTGTAGTACGCGGCGAGATTCTCGATGTCTTGCGTCGAGAGGGTGCCGGCGAAGCCCGCCATGATCGCGTTCTTGCGCGCCCCCGACTTGTAATCGCGCAGCGCCTTGGCTAGATAGTCCGGTCGCTGCCCGCCGAGCTTGGGATAGTCGGGCACCGTGCTATTCCCGTCGAGACCGTGGCACGCCTGGCAGACCTCTTTCACCTTCGCGGCCCCTGCCTGCGGATCGGCGCCAGCGGCCGCAGCCGCACTCGCCAGCAGGGCGGCCCCGAGTATCAGTCGCAGGTGTGACCTCTTCATCGCTTGTCGCTCTGGTGCGGCCTATTTGCCGGCGTGGGCGCCGCCGCCGTAGTAGGCGGCCAGGTCGGCCATGTCCTGCTCGGAGAGCGATGCCGCAATCGCCTTCATGGTCGGATGCCCGCGCTCGCCGCTCTTGTACTCCTGCAGCGCCTTCACAATGTATGCCGGATGTTGCCCGCCGATCTTCGGCACGCCGTACACCTCGGGATAGGCCGTGCGCCAGCCCTCGATGCCGTGGCAGCCGGCGCACATGGCCGTCTTGCGCTGTCCGGCAGCCGCGTCGCCCGCCAGCGCAGCGCTCTCGCACCATGCAGTGATCGACGCGGTGCAGGCGACAACCACGACGCAGAGCGTTCTTATTCTCATCGGCTGATTTTAAGCGGTCGCGGCGACCAGGGTCAACGCTCGAGCAGCTGCAACTTCGCTTTTACCGTCTTCCATTCGTCGGCATCGGCGGGGGCCGGCTTGCGCTCGATGATCGGCTTCCAGACCTTTGAGAGCTCCGCGTTGAGCGCCTTGAAATGCTGTTGGTCGGCCGGCACATCGTCCTCGGCAAAGATCGCCTCGACCGGGCATTCCGCAACACACAGCGTGCAGTCGATGCATTCGTCCGGATCGATGACGAGAAAATTCGGGCCCTCGCGAAAGCAGTCGACCGGGCAGACGTCGACGCAGTCGGTGTATTTACAGCGGATACAACTCTCGGTGACGACGTAAGTCATGGGGAGATCCAGCGCGGCACAGCGCTGCGATTCTACCAAAATCACCGACACCGGGCGTCGAGCACGGGCGCCGTGCGTCTTGCACCCGGGGGGTCTTTCGGCTAAGTTAGAGTGTCCTCGCGCAAGCCGCGAGGCGATACCGGGAAAACGAAAGCATGAGTGAACTCGTCAAGCACGTAACCGACGCCAGCTTCGACAACGACGTCCTTAAGGCCGGGATGCCCGTGCTCGTCGACTACTGGGCTGAGTGGTGCGGTCCGTGCAAGATGATCGCCCCGATCCTCGACGAGGTCGCGAAGGACTATGCGGGTCGGGTCATCGTGGCGAAGCTCGACGTCGACGCGAACACCGGGACGCCGGCCAAATACGGCATCCGCGGGATTCCGACCCTGATCCTGTTCAAGGGCGGCCAGGTCGCCGCGCAGAAGGTGGGCGCGCTGTCCAAGTCGCAGCTCACGGCCTTCCTCGACAGTCAGCTCTGAGCACCCGGAGTCGCGCTTATTTGACAGGCCCAACCGAACCCGTTAGGCTCCCCGTTTGACGCGCCTCGCTGGCGCCGGCCCTGACAACAGGTCCAGCCGCGAGCCGCCATCACCGGCGCTGTTGAATTCTCCGGCGCCAAAATCCCCGATGCACCGAAGCGGCCTGTCTGCCGCGCCTGTTTCTCAGCACCCTTTGCCTATGCACCTCTCCGACCTCAAATCCAAACCTGTAACCGAGCTGGTCGAGATCGCCAACACGAACGAGATCGACGGCGCCAATCGGATGCGCAAGCACGACCTGATCTTCGCGTTGCTGAAGAATCAGGCGAAGAAGGGCGAAAGCATTTTCGGCGATGGCACGCTCGAAGTGCTGCCCGACGGCTTCGGCTTCCTGCGCTCGCCGGATACGAGCTACCTCGCCGGAACCGACGACATCTACATCTCGCCGTCGCAAATCCGGCGCTTCAACCTGCACACCGGCGACACGATCGAGGGCGAGATCCGCACCCCCAAGGACGGCGAGCGCTACTTCGCCCTGGTGAAGGTCGACAAGGTCAACGGCGAGCCCCCGGAGAACGCCAAGAGCAAGATCCTGTTCGAGAACCTTACGCCGCTGTTTCCGGACGAACCGCTCATCCTGGAGCGCGACATCAAGGCCGAGGAGAACATCACCGGGCGCGTCATCGACATCATCGCGCCGATCGGCAAGGGCCAGCGCGGACTCCTCGTGTCTTCGCCGAAGTCCGGCAAGACCGTGATGCTGCAGCACATCGCGCACTCCATCGCCGCCAACTATCCCGAAGTGGTGCTCATCGTGCTGTTGATCGACGAGCGGCCGGAGGAAGTGACCGAGATGACGCGCACGGTGCGCGGCGAGGTCGTGGCCAGCACATTCGACGAACCGGCTACGCGTCACGTGCAGGTGGCGGAAATGGTGATCGAGAAGGCAAAGCGGCTCGTCGAGCATAAGAAGGATGTCGTGATCCTGCTCGACTCGATCACGCGGCTTGCGCGCGCATACAACACCGTCGTTCCCGCCTCGGGCAAGGTGCTGACCGGCGGTGTCGATGCCAACGCGCTGCAGAGACCAAAGCGCTTCTTCGGCGCGGCGCGCAACATCGAGGAAGGCGGCTCGCTCACCATCATCGCCACTGCGCTTATCGATACGGGCTCGCGGATGGATGACGTCATCTACGAGGAATTCAAGGGCACCGGCAACATGGAGATCCATCTCGACCGGCGCATGGCCGAGAAGCGCACCTACCCCGCAATTAACGTCAACCGCTCGGGCACGCGCAAGGAAGAGCTGCTGCTCAAGCAGGACGTGCTGCAGAAGGTGTGGGTGTTGCGCAAGCTCCTCTATCCGATGGACGATCTCGAAGCCACCGATTTCCTCGTCGACAAGATCAAGCAGACCAAGAACAACGCAGAGTTCTTTGACAGCATGCGCAGGGGCTGACCGGAATTGCCGCTCGGGCGCCGGGGTCTTGTCGTATGGCTACAACGCAACCATATGTGGTGGCAGCATTTCTGTTGCAATGCAGCGAAAACAGGCGCATAATTTCCCATTCCCGTTGTTGTCTACATAAGCCCTTGAAACAACTTCGTTTTTTGGCGGCCGAGCCAAGCCCGAGGTGAAACCAATGAAAACTGGAGTCCATCCCCAGTACAGCGAGATTCAGGTAACGTGCAGCTGCGGCAACACGTTCACGACCCGCTCGACTGTGAACAAGCCGCTGCATGTGGAAGTCTGCTCGGCGTGTCATCCGTTCTACACCGGCAAGCAGAAGATCGTCGACACCGCTGGGCGCGTGGAGAAATTCCGCCAGCGCTACGGTTCCAAGACCAAGGCAGCCGCCTAGTCCGCCCGGAGGCGGGCAAGCGTGCAAAAGGCAGCTTCGGCTGCCTTTTTCATTGGGGTATAGTCGCAGCGGCGCGCCGCAGCGCACCGTGACACCCGCAGCGAGGACCGCTCCGGCCACAGCTCTCGATGCCGCCGTCCGACACCTTGAATCGCCCTGACGCAGCGTCCGAGCTGTCGCCTTCCGGGCCATACCGAGCGTACAAGCAGCTGGGGCTCGTGTTGCTGTGCGCCGCCTGGGTCCTCCTGGGGCTGCTCGGCCACGACCCGTGGAAATCCGACGACGCAGTTGCCTTCGGGATCGCCTACGACATGCTTAAGTCGGGCGATTGGATCGTTCCTCACGTTGCGGGTGTAGCCACGCCCGAGCGGCCGCCGCTCTTCTACGCCATCGCCGCCGCTTTCGCGTGGCTGTTCGGCGGAGCGCTTGCTCTGCACGATGCCGCACGGCTCGCCGTCGCGCTGTGCCTTGCCTCGACGTTGTGGCTGCTCGGAATAACCGGGCGCGAACTGTACGGCCGAGGCTTCCGCTGGATGCCAGTCCTGCTGTTCATCGGCTGCGTCGGGCTCTGGGATCGCGCGCACCTCCTCGGGGCCGACCTAGGGGTTCTCCCTGGCGCGGCGCTCGCCTTGTACGCTTGCGCGGTGGCCCCGCGGCGACCCGCCTTGGGCGGCGTGCTGCTCGGCCTCGCGGCCGGCCTCGCGTTCCTGTGCAGGGGATCCGTAGCCGCGGGCCTGGTCATGGTGACGGCGTTTCTTCTCGCGCTCTTCGGTCCATGGCGAACTGCACGGTACGGCACCACGCTGGCGCTGGCGATCGCCGTAGCGATTCCGCTCGTCGGGGTTTGGCCCCTTGCGCTCTACCAGCGCTCGCCTGAGCTCTTCGCCGAGTGGTACCAGGCGCAGAACCTGGCCCGATTCCTCGGCCGCTCAGAGGGAGCCGCCCCTGTCGACCTCCTCTACTACGTCAAGAACCTGCTCTGGTTTGCCTGGCCCGCTCTGCCGCTCGCTGTGTGGACGCTCTGGGTGCGCGCCCGCGGCTTCAACGGCAGGCTCGGCGCGCCGGGCATCACGCTGCCGCTGGTCGCGTTCATCGTTGTGCTCGTGGCTCTTTCGGCGGCGGCGGAGCCCCGCGCCAACCTGGCGATGCCGCTTCTGCTCCCGCTTGCCCTGCTCGGTGCCGCCGAGATCGACAGCCTGAAGCGAGGCTACTCGGGTGCGCTCGACTGGTTCGGCATCCTGACGTTTGGGCTGCTCGCGGTGGTCCTGTGGGGCCTCTGGCTCGAATCGCTGTATCTGGGCCTGCCAGAGGACGTGGCGCGACTCTTCCGCGATACGCAGCCCGGTTATCGGCCTCCGTGGCAGGTGGCTGCGGTATTGGTGTCTGCGGGCCTCACGTTGCTGTGGCTTGCTCTGGTGCGACCCGCACGACGCTCGAATCGGCGCGCTGTGCTGAACTGGGCTGCCGGCATGACGCTCGTCTGGGGCCTCTCCGGCACGCTGTGGCTGCCTTACATCGACTCGCGCCGCAGCTATCGGCCCGTAGCGGAATCGCTGGCCGCGCACCTGCCAGCAGGGACGTGCATTGCTAGCCACAATCTGGGCGAAGCGCAACGGGCCCTGCTGGATTACCTAGGAAACGTCGTAACCGTCCGAGACGAAGTTCAACCGGACAACAACTGCACGGCTCTGTTGGTGCAGCTCGCGCGCGATGATCCGGATGCCCCGCCGGATTCGTCATGGGTGAAGGTGTGGGAGGGAGCCCGCCGCGGCGACGAAACCGAGCGCTTCATTCTCTTCACAAGGCCGGCGGCCCCGCGACCCGCGCCGTGAACTTCGTCGACGAAGCGCTGATCGAGGTCATTGCCGGCGCAGGCGGCAACGGGGCGGTGTCCTTTCGGCGCGAGAAATACGTCCCGCGCGGCGGACCGAACGGAGGCGATGGAGGGCGCGGCGGCAGCATCTACGCCGTTGCCGATCGCAACGTGAACACGCTCATCGATTACCGCTACGCCCGGATCCACCGCGCGAAGCCCGGCGAGCATGGGCGCGGTGCAGACCAATACGGACGAGGCGGCGCAGACGTCCTCTTGCGCATGCCCGTCGGCACCTCGATAACGGATGCGGACAGCGGTGCATTGATCGCGGATCTCGCCGTAGACGGCCAGCGCGCGACGCTCGCCAAGGGCGGCCAGGGTGGGCTGGGGAATCTGCATTTCAAATCGAGCACCAATCGCGCGCCACGCCAATCCACGCCCGGGGAACCCGGCGAGCAGCGCAAGCTCAGACTCGAGCTCAAGGTGCTCGCCGACGTCGGGCTTCTGGGCATGCCGAACGCCGGGAAGTCGACACTGATACGCGCGGTCTCGAAAGCGCGGCCCCGGGTGGCGGACTATCCCTTCACGACCGTCGCACCGCATCTGGGTGTTGTCCGGGTCGACGAGAACCACAGCTTCGTCGTCGCCGACATCCCGGGCCTGATCGAGGGCGCCGCCGAGGGCGCGGGCCTCGGGCACCGTTTCCTGCGCCATCTGCAGCGCACGCGCCTGCTGCTGCACGTGATCGACATTGCGCCGTTCGACGGGGAGGTCGATCCAGTCGCGGAGGCACGCGCGATCGTCAAGGAGCTCAAGCGCTACGACGAGTCGCTTTATGCCAAGCCGCGCTGGCTCGTCTTGAACAAGCTCGACCTCATTCCCGCCGAAGAGCGCAGCGCGCGAATCGACGCGTTCGTCAAATCCCTGCGCTGGAAAGGCCCCGTATTCGGCGTCGCGGCGATCAGCGGCGAGGGCTGCACAGCCCTCGTGCGCAAGGCCCAGGACTGGCTGCAGAAGCATCCGGCCGAGCCCGTGCTGGCAGCATCGCCATGACGCCGGCGGCGGCCCACGGCTGCGTCGCCCGCGCCCGGCGGATCGTCGTAAAGGTCGGGTCCAGTCTGGTGACCAACGAGGGGCGCGGCATCGACCACGCCGCAGTCGCGCGCTGGGCCGAGGAGATCGCCGCGCTCAAGGCGAGCGGCAGGGAAATCGTTCTCGTGTCCTCCGGAGCGATCGTCGAGGGGATGCAGCGCCTCGGCTGGGCGAAGCGCCCCGCCGCGATCCACGCGCTGCAGGCGGCCGCCGCCGTGGGCCAGATGGGCCTCGTGCAAGCCTACGAAAGCGCGTTCACGCGCTTCGGTCTGCACACCGCCCAGATCCTGCTTACGCACGAGGACCTGGCCGATCGTCGACGCTATCTCAATGCGCGCTCGACGCTCATCACCTTGCTCGGCCTCGGTGTGATTCCGATTATTAACGAAAACGACACCGTGACGACCGATGAGATCCGACTCGGGGACAACGACACGCTCGGTGCGCTCGTCACCAACCTGATCGAAGCCGATGTGCTGGTGTTGCTTACGGACCAGGGCGGCCTTTATCGGAGCGACCCGCGCCGGGATCCCGCCGCAGCGCTGGTGCGCCAGGCGCGCGCGACCGACCCGGCTCTTGAGACGATGGCGGGCGGCGCAGGGACCCAGCTGGGCCGCGGCGGCATGCTGACCAAGGTGCTCGCTGCAAGACGGGCGGCTCGCAGCGGCGCTTCAACCGTCATCGCCAGCGGGCGTGAGGACAAGGTCCTCACCCGTCTCGCCGCAGGGGAGTCCGTCGGCACTGAGCTCCTCGCCGACGCGATGACGCTCGCGGCGCGCAAGCAGTGGCTCGCCGATCACGTCCGCCTCGCCGGACGTCTCACTCTCGATGCTGGTGCGGTACGGGCGCTCGTGCGCGACGGCAAGAGCCTGCTGCCGATCGGCGTCGTCGCTTGCAGCGGAGAGTTCGAGCGCGGCGAAGTTGTCGGCTGCTGTGACGCTGAGGGACGCGAGGTGGCGCGCGGCCTCGTGAATTACAGCGCCGCCGAGACGCAGCGCATCATGCGCAAGCCTTCTTCGGAGATCGAATCGCTGCTCGGCTACGTCGACGAGCCGGAGCTCATCCATCGCAACAACCTCGTCCTGCTCTAAATGGGCAGGACCCGCGGTTAGACAGTCGACGCGGCTTCCCCTAAACTCGTCGGGCGCCTGCCGGCGCCCCGCCCAGGGTCGGGCGCCCCGTGGTGCCGCGCCCGCCGCCATAACGAGGAGGAGATCCCGTGAACCTGTTCGAGCGCGCGAGAAACATCCTGATGCAGCCCAAGACGGAGTGGCCGGCGATTGCCGCCGAGGCGGCGACGCCGCAATCGCTCTATATCGGGTACATCATGATCCTGGCCGCCATCGGGCCTATCGTGATGCTGCTCGGCTTCGGCGGGCTCGGCGCGTTGGGCTTGCGCGTCGCAATCCTCGCCTACATCAACTCGCTCATCGGAGTTGCCGTTCTGGCGCTCATCATCGACGTGCTCGCTCCCAACTTCGGCGGCACGAAGGATTTCGTCGCGTCGCTCAAGCTCACGGCCTACAGCTTTACCGCCACTTGGGTCGCCCAGGTCGCTTTGTTCGTCCCGGTGCTTGGTTGGCTGGTCGTGCTGGCGGGAGCGATCTACGGCTTCTACCTCTTCTTCCTCGGCGCCCCGATCCTCAAAAAATGCGCAGCCGACAAGGCTGCGACCTTCACCATCGTCGTGCTCCTGTGCGCGATCGTGTTGATGTACCTGGTGCGCCTAGTCGTTCTCAACCTGGGCTTCGGCGGCGGCACCGGCATGCCCGGCATGAACATGGGCATGCTGCGCTAGCTCGGTTCGAATCCGAGCCCCAGCGCATCCCGCGCCGAAGCGTCGGGGATCGCGTCTGCGGGGTTCAGGCCTTCTCGGGCGGGTTCGCGTAGGGCGAGGGTATGACAGCGTGCGCCCAGCCGTACAGGCGTTCGCGGCGATTCTGCGGTCGGTGGTGCAGGAAGCGTTCCAGCTCCATCAAGGCGCGGCGGTAGACCTCGCGCTTGAAGTCGATCACGCTCTCGAGCGGGATCCAGTAGTCGTGCCAGCGCCAGGCGTCGAACTCGGGATGGGAGCTAGCACGCAGAGAAACGTCGCTGTCGCGCCCTACGAGCCGCAGCAGATACCAGATCTGCTTCTGCCCTCGATAGCTCCCGCGCCACTCGCGCTTGATCCACTGCGGCGGCACGTCGTAGCGCAGCCAGTCGCGCGTGCGGCCGAGGATCTTGACATGTTCCGCTGCCAGCCCGACCTCCTCACCAAGCTCGCGGTACATGGCCTGCTCGGGCGTTTCACCAGGGTGGATGCCCCCCTGTGGAAACTGCCAGGCGTGCTCGCGGACGCGCTTGCCCCAGAAGACGAGGTTCTTCGGGTTGGCGATGACGATGGCGACGTTCGGGCGATAGCCGTCGCGGTCCAGCATCGTGACCACCTGCGATTCATTCAGTTAAAACCATTTTTCCACAGTTTGCGGCGCTTGGCAAAGCACGCCGCGGCGCGATGGTCGCGCTAGCGGCTGCGCGGCGCCGACTCGCGCGGCGTCACCTCGAGCGTGAGACGCTGTGCGCGGCGCAGGACGGTAAGCGTCGTCTGGTTGCCGATGTGCCCGCCGGTTAGCAGACGCTGCAGATCATCCACGCCCATGATCGCGGCGTCGCCGAAGGCAACAATGATGTCGCCCGTCTGCACGCCTGCCGCGGAGGCAGGCGAATCCCGCGCGACCGTCTCCACGCGGGCTCCTCTCTCCTGGTTCAGCGCAAAGTGCCGGACGATTCGCCGCGGCAATTCGCAGTCCTGCGCGCTCACGCCGAGAAAGGCGCGGCGGACGCGACCATCGTGGATGAGCGCGGTCGCGACCCGTTCCGCTGTGTTCGAGGCGATCGCGAAGCAAATCCCTTGCGCCGGGAGAATTACCGCCGTGTTCACGCCGATGACGGCGCCGCGCGAGTCAACCAGCGGTCCTCCCGAGTTGCCGGGATTCAGCGCTGCATCGGTCTGGATGATGTTGTCGAGGAGGCGCCCAGCCGCGCCGCGCATCGAACGTCCGACCGCGCTCACGATGCCCGCTGTGACACTGTGCTGAAAGCCGTAGGGACTGCCGATTGCAATAGCGACTTGGCCGACCCGCACGCGCGCGGAATCACCGAGGCGCGCGTAGGCAAGACCATCCCCGCCGACCTTGATGATCGCCAGGTCGGAGTCCGGATCGTCCCCGACCCGCTCGGCGGCAAGTACCCGGCCATCGGACAGAGTGACCTCCAGGGCCTGCGCATCGCCGGCGACGTGGCTGTTGGTGACGAGGTACCCATCGGGCGTGATCGCGAATCCGGACCCGGACCCGTCCTGCCTCCTGCCGCGTCGGCTTCGGCGCTCGACTCGGATGTGGGCCACGGCAGGCCGCACGAGGGCTACGGCGCCGCTCACCGCGCGCGAATAGGCGTCCAGCAGCTCGCTGTCGGCGCCCGGCGGCGTCTCGAGATCAGGACCGGCCGCGTTGCCCGAGGAATCGACGATCGGCTGGGGTACGGGCGCCCGACGGCGGTCAAAGGGAGCCATGCCACTTGAAAGTGGCGATCCGTCGCAGGCATTTCAAGGCGCTGGCCGAGGCGAACGGTGACGCCGCCCGGCCAACGTTCAGATGAGAACGCGCTGCCTCTCGACACTCGCGTCGACGACGGTGAGCGCGGTCATGTTCACGATGCGCCGTACTGTCGCCGACGGCGTGAGGATGTGCGCGGGACGGGCGACGCCGAGAAGGATCGGCCCCAGCGTCAGCCCGCCGCCAGCGGCGATCTTCAGCAGGTTGAAGGAGATGTTCGCTGCGTCGACCGTCGGCATGATGAGCAGGTTCGCGTCGGCCTTCAGGCGCGAGTTCGGCAGCACGCGCCTGCGCACCTCCGTCGACAGTGCCGCGTCGCCATGCATCTCGCCGTCGATCTCGAGCGACGGCTCCATCGCGTTGACGAGTCCCAACACGGCCTGCATCTTCTTCGCCTGCGGATGGTTGCTCGAGCCGAAGTTCGAATGCGAAATGAGGGCGACTTGCGGGGTGATCCCGAAGCGCCGTATCTCCTCTGCGGCGAGCAGCGTGATCTCGGCCAGCTCCTCGGCGGTCGGATCGGCGTTCACGTAGGTGTCGGCGATGAAGATCGTGCGCTCCGGCATCGTGACCGCGTTCATGGCGGCGAGCGTCCGGACTCCCTTGCGCAAACCGAGGACCTGCTCGATGTAGCGCCGGTGCGATTCGTGCGAGCCGTAGGTTCCGCAGAGCATCCCGTCGGCGTCGCCCATGTGGATCATCATCGCCCCGATAAGCGTAAAGCGGCGGCGCATCTCGATCTTGGCGACCTGTTCGGTCACCCCCTTGCGTTCTGTCAGGCGGTGATACTCGCTCCAGTACGCGCGAAACCGTGGATCGTCTTCGGGGTTGATCATCTCGAAGTCCACGCCTCGCTTGAGCCTTAGGCCGAAGCGCTCGAGGCGCTGCGCGATCACGGACGGCCGCCCGACGAGGATCGGTTTCGCGAGCCCCTCGTCGACCACGACCTGCACCGCGCGCAGGACGCGCTCGTCCTCGCCCTCCGCGTAGACGATGCGCTTGGGCAGCTTCTTCGCCGCCTGGAAGATGGGCTTCATCAGCAGCCCGGTGTGATACACGAACTGCAGCAGCCGCTGGTGATAGGCATCGAAGTCGGCGATCGGCCGGGTGGCCACGCCGGAGTCCATCGCCGCTTTCGCCACCGCGGGCGCGATGTTGATAATCAGGCGCGGGTCGAACGGGCGGGGAATGAGGTATTCCGGCCCGAACTTCGCGTCGTCGGTCCCATAAGCCGTGGCGACGATGTCCGACTGCTCGGCCATTGCGAGGTCCGCGATCGCACGCACGGCCGCGAGTTTCATCGCCTCGTTGATTGTCGTGGCTCCGACATCGAGCGCCCCGCGGAAGATGAACGGAAAGCACAGCACGTTGTTCACCTGGTTAGGGAAATCCGACCGGCCGGTCGCGATGACTGCGTCCGGGCGCGCCGCCTTCGCGACGTCGGGCATGATCTCGGGCTCGGGATTGGCGAGCGCGAGAATGAGCGGCTTGTCGGCCATCTGCTTGACCATCTCCGGCTTCAGCACGCGGCCCGCGGAGAGCCCGAGAAAGATGTCGGCTCCACCGATGATGTCTGCGAGCTTGCGGGCGTCGGTCTTCTGCGCATAGCGCACCTTGTTCTCGTCCATCTCCTCCTTGCGCCCGGCATAGACGACACCGGCGATGTCCGAAACCCAGATGTGCTCGCGCTTGATGCCCAGGCTCACCAACAGGTCGAGGCACGCCAGAGCCGCGGCGCCGGCTCCCGAGCAGACGAGCTTGACCTGCGCGGGATCCTTGCCGACGACGCGCAAACCGTTGCGTACTGCGGCCCCGACGATGATCGCGGTGCCGTGCTGGTCATCGTGGAACACGGGAATCTTCATCCGCTCGCGGCATTTGCGCTCTACGTAAAAGCACTCCGGAGCCTTGATGTCTTCGAGGTTGATGCCGCCGAAGGTCGGCTCGAGCGCACAAACGATCTCGACCAGCTTGTCGGGGTCGCGCTCGTTGATCTCGATGTCGAAGCAGTCGAGGCCAGCGAACTTCTTGAACAACACCGCCTTGCCCTCCATCACCGGCTTGCCGGCGAGCGGCCCGATGGCTCCGAGCCCCAGGACCGCCGTGCCGTTGGTCACCACGCCGACCAGATTGCCCCGCGCCGTGAGATTGCGTGCCTCCGCCGGGTCGCGCGCGATTTCGTCGCAAGCCGCCGCGACTCCGGGCGTATAGGCGAGCGCGAGATCGCGCTGATTGGTGAGCTGCTTGGTGGGAAGGATCGAGATCTTCCCCGGTGGATATGCGCGATGGTACTCAAGCGAGCTCTGACGGATGTCCTGGTCAGACATGGGAGCGTCTCCGGCGGGGAGCGGTAACTGCGGCGGCTCATGATAGCAAAGCCATTGCCCGGTTATAATCGCCGTCGTAGAAACGCCCCCTTAGCGCTCGGTCCCTCTCGGGCGCACCAGCCCATGATCCTTTTCTGGTCGCTCGCCCTCCTGCTCGTTGCGGCGACGCTCGCTTTCCTTCTGCCCCCGCTCCTGCGCCGGCGGCAGAAGGTGATAGGCCCCGACGCGGACGCCGCCGCGATCGCCGTCTATCGCGATGAGAAACGCGCTCTGGAGGCCGAGCTGGTGAGCGGCGCGATCAGTCCTGCGGAGCGCGAAGCCGCGCTGCTCGAGCTCTCGCACCGCCTTGGCGAGGAAATCGGGACCGCGAACCCGGTGAGTACGGCGCGCCGTCCATCGCGGCGCGCATGGGTCGCCGCAGTCGTCGTGCTCGCCCTCGTCCCGATCGCCGCGACCGTCCTCTATCTGCGGCTCGGCAAGCCCGAGGCGACGACCATAGCGCCTGCGGACGCCACGCGTGCCGCGCACGACATGTCGGATCCACAGATCGCGGCGATGGTCGAGCAGCTCGCGCAGCGAATGAAGGCCCAGCCGAACGACCCGCAAGGCTGGATGCTTCTCGGCCGCTCGTACGCAGCCATGCGCCGATTCCAGGATGCTGCCGACGCCTATGCGCGCGCGGCGGCCCTCGTCCCCAACGACGCAGCCCTGCTCGCCGACTATGCCGACACGCTGGCGATGGTGCAGGGTCGGTCGCTGGCTGGCAAGCCATTGCAACTCATCGAGCAGGCGCTGGCTCTCGAGCCGACGAACCAGAAAGCCCTTGCGCTCGCCGCCACGGCAGCGCTCGACCGGCGCGATTTCGGCACGTCGCTCGCCTATTGGCGGCGCCTCGCGGCACAGTTTCCGGAGGGCTCGGAGGAAGCGCGCCAGATGGCTTCGATCATCGCGGATGTCGAGAACACTGCGCGCCAGAGCGGCGACAAGAGCATCGCGAGCACGAAGCCTGTGACGGGCAGTTCGCCACTTGGCGCGAGTGGCGCCAGCCCTGCATCCGGTGCGACGATCGCCGGTCGTGTCGACGTTTCGCCGGCACTGGCGTCGAAGGTGGCGGGCACCGACACCGTGTTCATTTTCGCGCGCGCCGTCGACGGGCCGCGTGTGCCGCTGGCGGTGCTGCGTCTGCCGGCGCGGGATCTGCCACGCGACTTCACGCTCGACGACAGCATGGGCATGGCGCCCGGCGCGAAGCTCTCCGCAGCGCAGGCGGTCGTGGTCGAGGCACGGGTGTCCAAGACCGGCAATGCCCTGCCGCAGGCCGGCGACCTCTCGGGCAAGAGTGCCTCTGTGAAGCCCGGCACGCACAACGTGAGGATTGTCATCGATCAGATCGTCCCGTGAGCCGCCGTAGGCTGCGGGGCAAGTCCGGGGTTGCGCGAGGTCAAAGAACAGGGCAGCCCCTCGGCTATAATTTCGCGGTTTCGGACCCAGTAAAGGATCGCTCGATGCTCGTAGCGGAGGACCTCGCCGCGCAGCGTGGCAACGCCTTGCTTTTCGAGGGCGTGCAGTTCGCGCTGCGTCCCGGCGCAGCCATGTTCGTGAGCGGCCCCAACGGCAGCGGCAAGACCACGCTGCTGCGCATCGCGGCCGGGCTGACCCGCGCGCTGCGCGGAAGGCTTTCCTGGGACGGCTCTACTGTCGATCCCTTCGCGTCTATCCTGCGTGCGGTAACACTGTTCATCGGCCACGCGACTGCGCTCAAGGACGAGCTCACCGCGGAGGAGAACCTTGCCTCGCTCGTATCCCTGCACGGAGCCCCCGCGGAAGCGGAATCTCTCGCCGCTGCCCTGACCGAGTGGTCGCTTGCACGCCAGCGACGCCTGCCCGCGCGCGCTCTCTCGCAGGGCCAGCGGCGTCGAGTGGCGCTTGCGCGATTGCGGCTCCTCGCGCGCCCGCTCTGGATCCTCGATGAACCGCTGACCGCGCTCGATGCCGCAGGGGTCGATGCGCTGCGCGGAGTCGTAGGCGAACATCTCGCCGGCGGGGGCATGGCGCTGATCGCGACGCATCAGGAATTCGCGCCCGCCGGCGGGACCAGCCAGTCGCTGCGCCTGCAATGAACGTAGCAACCCTCCGCGCAGAACCGCTCGCCGACGACAGCGCCTCGCGAGGCGTGAGCTGGGCGCTCACGCGCGACCTGCAGCTCGCGCTGCGCTCGCGAGCGGAACTCGGCGTGCAACTGCTGTTCTACGTGATCGTGGTGACGCTCTTTCCGCTCGGCGTCGGTCCGGATCCCGCTACCCTGCGCACGCTCGGGCCGGGTGTTCTCTGGGTCGCAGCGCTGCTCGCCTCGCTGCTCGCGCTTCCGCGCCTGTTCGCGGCGGACTTCGCCGACGGGACGCTCGAGCAGATTGCCCTGTCTCCCTACCCGCTGCCCGCGCTGGTGTCGGGCAAGATACTCGCCCACTGGCTGGCCACCGGCGCCCCGCTGGTTGCGCTGTCGCCGCTGCTGGCCCTGCAGTTCGGCCTCGACGCCGGTGAGATCGGCATACTCGTGACGGGGTTGCTGCTCGGCACGCCGACGCTTTCGCTGCTGGGGGCGATCGGCGCTGCGCTCACCCTCGGCGTGCGCGGAAGCGGAGCGCTGCTCGCGCTGCTGATCCTTCCGCTCTACGTGCCGATCCTCATCTTCGGCGCCGGCGCGGTCGAATCACTGCGTGCGGGACTCATGCCGGGAGCGCAGTTGTCGATTCTCGCCGCGGGGTTGCTGGCGGCAATCGTCGGCGCGCCGCTCGCCTGTGCAGCCGCCGTTCACATCGCACTGGATTGACATGAGCTCCAGCACCGTCAACTGGTTCAAGTATTCCGCGCCGGCGTCGTTCTTCCCACTCGCGGGAAAACTGGTGCCCTGGTTTGCGGTGGGCGCGGCGCTCCTCGCCGTGCCCGGACTCTGGCTCGGACTCGTTGTGGCGCCAACCGACGCGCAGCAGGGTGACTCCTACCGGATCATCTTCATCCACGTGCCGGCGGCGTGGATGTCGATGTTCATCTATCTGGTCATGGCGTTCTGGTCAGTGCTGGCGCTGATGTTCAACACGAGGCTCTCGGCGATGATGGTGCAGGCGCTCGCGCCCACGGGCGCCTTGTTCACCTTCATCGCGCTCGTCAGCGGGTCTCTCTGGGGCAGGCCCGCCTGGGGCACCTACTGGGTCTGGGACGCGCGCATGACCTCGGAGCTGATCCTTCTGTTCCTGTACTTCGGCTATCTCGCGCTGCACACCGCGATCGCCGATTCGCGCCGCGCCGACCGCGCCAGCGCAGTGCTCGTGCTGGTCGGGGTGGTCAACATCCCCATCATCTACTTCTCGGTGAAGTGGTGGAACACGCTGCATCAAGGCGCGACGGTAAGCCTGACGTCCGCGCCCAAGATGGCAGCCATCATGCTCACCGCGATGCTGATCATGACCCTTGCCGCTTGGCTCTACGCCATCGCGGTGACCCTGCTGCGCGTGCAAGCGGTCATCCTCGAGCGTGAGGGACGCGCCGCTTGGGCCGGCAACCTGGCGGGAGCAACCCGGTGAGCTTCGGCGACTTCATCGCAATGGGCGGCTATGGTTTCTACGTGTGGGGCGCTTACCTGACGACTGCGGCGGCCATCATCGTCGAAGTCTTTGCCGTGCGTGCGCGGCTCAAGGACGCCCGCCGCGCTGCTGAGGAGGGCGCAACGCGATGAAACCGCGCTACCGGCGACTGGGGTGGATCATCGGCGGTCTCGCCGTGCTCGGGGTGGCGGCGGCCCTCGTCCTCAACGCATTCCGCTCCAATCTCGTGTTCTTCTATACGCCAACCCAGATCGCATCGAAGGAAGCTCCGCAGGGGCGGCCCTTCCGCGTCGGCGGCCTGGTCGAGACGGGAAGCCTCGTCCGCGAGCCGAACTCGCTCACCGTGCGCTTCCGCGTGACCGACACGGCGCAGACGATTCCGGTGACCTACACCGGGCTGCTGCCCGATCTGTTCAAGGAAGGCAAGGGTGTGGTCGCGCAGGGCACGCTGGGCTCCGATGGCGTGTTCCGCGCAAGCGAGGTGCTCGCCAAGCACGACGAGAACTACATGCCGCCGGCGGCCGCCGACGCGGTGAAGAAGGCGCACGAGGCGATGTCGACCAAGACGCTCGTGACAACCGGAGGCGGCGGACGATGATTCCCGAGTTCGGACATTTTGCGTTGATCCTCGCCCTGCTCGTCGCGCTGGCGCAGGGAACGCTGCCGCTGATCGGCGCGGCCTTCGACGAGCCTCGCTTCATGGCGGTGGCTCGACCGGCTGCGCGGGCGCAATTTCTGCTGGTGGCGCTTGCGTTCGGCTGCCTCGCCGCGTCGTTCGTGGGCAACGACTTTTCGGTAGTCAATGTCGCAACCAACTCGAACTCGGAGCTCCCGCTTCGCTACCGTGTCGCCGCCACTTGGGGCTCGCACGAAGGTTCCCTGCTGCTGTGGACGCTCATGCTCGGCGGCTGGACGACCGCGGTCACCGTGTTTTCACGCAATCTTCCCCAGGCGCTGCTCGCCCGCGTGATTGCCGTGATGGGATTGGTGAGCGTTGGTTTCCTGCTGTTCCTTCTGTTCACGTCGAACCCGTTCGAGCGCCTGCTACCGCCGGCGCCGGAAGGGCGCGATCTGAACCCGCTGCTGCAGGACCCCGGCATGGTCGTTCACCCGCCATTGCTCTACATGGGGTACGTCGGATTCTCGGTCGCGTTCTCCTTCTCGGTCGCGGCGCTGATGGGCGGGCGTCTGGACGCGACCTGGGCGCGCTGGTCGCGACCGTGGACGACCGTCGCCTGGGCCTTTCTCACCATCGGCATCGCGCTGGGCAGCGGCTGGGCGTATTACACGCTCGGCTGGGGCGGCTGGTGGTTCTGGGATCCGGTGGAGAACGCCTCGTTCATGCCCTGGCTCACCGGCACCGCGCTCATCCATTCGCTCGCCGTCACCGAGAAGCGTGGCGCGTTCAGGAGCTGGACTGTGTTGCTCGCAATCCTCGCCTTCTCGCTGTCGCTGCTCGGAACCTTCCTCGTCCGCTCGGGCGTGCTCACCTCTGTGCATGCATTTGCGACCGACCCGGCGCGCGGCGTCTTCATCCTCGCCTTCCTTGCCGTGGTGATCGGAGGGTCGCTTGCCCTGTTCGCGTGGCGCGCGGGAACGGTAGGGCTCGGCGGCGGCTTCGACCTGGTATCGCGTGAATCGGCGCTGCTCGCCAACAACGTGCTTCTCGTCGTCGCGATGGCGAGCGTGCTCCTCGGCACGCTCTATCCGTTGTTTCTCGACGCCCTCGATCTGGGCAAGATCTCGGTGGGCCCGCCGTATTTCGACGCGGTGTTCTATCCATTGCTCGCGCCGGCCATCTTCCTGATGGGCGTCGGCCCGGTTGCGAGGTGGAGTCGCGCGCCGCTTCCCGAGCTCGCCGCCCGGCTAAAATGGGCGCTGGCCGTTGCGATCGTCACGGCCCTGCTGCTGCCCTTCGTGCTTGGACGCTGGACGCCCCTTGTTTCGGTGGGCCTCTTCCTTGCGTTGTGGATCGTCACGACGACGATTGAGAATCTGCGCCAGCGCATCGCTCGATCGCATCGGCGCGGCTTTCTCGCCAGGCTTGCCGCGAACTCGATGTCCTACTACGGGATGCTGCTGGCGCATCTCGGCGTGGCCGTTTTCATCGTCGGAGTCACGCTGGTCAAAGGGTACGAAATCGAGCAGGACGTGAGGCTCGACGTCGGGCAGAGCGTTTCTGCCGGTGGCTACGACTTCAAATTCCTCGGGGTCACACCCGGCCCCGGTCCGAACTACCGCGCATTGACCGGCAGCGTCGAAGTGAGCAAGGACGGCAAGCTCCTCGAGACGCTGCACCCCGAAAAGCGAATCTACAATGCCTCCGGGCAGACGATGACGATCGCGGCGATCTCCACGCAAGTGCACGGTGACCGCTACGTGTCGCTCGGAGAGCCGCTCGCGAACGACGATGTGACCGGCGCGTGGGGCGTTCGCATCTATCTCAAGCCCTTCGTCGACTGGATCTGGGTCGGCGCGTTTCTGATGGCGCTCGGCGGCTTTCTCGCCGTTTCCGACCGCCGTTATCGGTTCGCGGTAAGCCGGCGG
Organism: Casimicrobiaceae bacterium; assembly: GCA_036380055.1. Classification (GTDB taxonomy): domain Bacteria; phylum Pseudomonadota; class Gammaproteobacteria; order Burkholderiales; family Casimicrobiaceae; genus PALSA-1003. The sequence continues at coordinate 3,395 of DASVFM010000079.1, read as the reverse complement.
GAGGAACCGGCCGGTGATGCCACCGCGCCGGCGGCAGCGGATTAGCGTGCAAGCATGAAGAAGCTGCGTTGGTCGATTCCGCTGGCGATCTTCGTCGTCCTAGTGGCCTTCCTCTGGGTCGGGCTCGGGCGCGACCCACGCGAGGTCCCCTCACCGCTGATCGGCAAGCCGGCGCCGGCATTCCGGCTTGCGCAGCTGCACGCACCGACCGAGACGCTTTCGGCGCAAGACCTCAAGGGCAAGGTGTGGCTGCTCAACGTGTGGGCCTCGTGGTGCGTCTCCTGTCGCACGGAGCATCCGTTGCTGGTCGAGCTCGCGAAGTCGAGCCTCGTCCCGATCTACGGCCTGGACTACAAGGACGATCCGTCGGCGGGCCGCACCTGGCTTGCTCAGAACGGCGACCCCTACACCGCGTCGGTGATCGATCGCGACGGTCGCGTGGGTATCGATTACGGCGTATACGGCGTACCGGAGACTTTTCTCATCGACAAAGCGGGTGTCGTGCGCTACAAGCAGATCGGACCGATCACGCCCGACGCGCTGAAGGACAAGATCCTGCCTCTGGTGCGCGAGTTGCAGCAATGAAACGAGCCGTGATCGCGGCAGCGTTCCTGCTCGCCGCGTCGCTCGCCTGGGCAGTCAAGATGGAACCGCCTGCGCAGGAGGCCCTCAATGCGAGGCTCAAGAAGCTCGAGACCGAGCTTCGTTGCCTCGTCTGCCAGAACCAGACGCTCGCCGACTCCAACGCGGACCTCGCCGATGACCTCCGGCGCGAGGTGCGCGCCCTCGCCATGGACGGCAAGAGCGACGAGGAGATCAAAGCCTATCTCGTCGCGCGCTACGGCGATTTCGTCCTCTATAAGCCGCCCGTGAAGCCGACGACGTGGCCCCTCTGGTTCGGACCGTTTGCGTTACTGGTCGCCGGCGGAGGGTTATGGTGGGCGATCTTGCGTCGCCGCGCGCGGATGGCTTCGCCACCGCCTGCCGCGGCAGAGGAGGCGCAAGCGCGCGGGCGCGAGCTCCTCGACGAGCAACGATAGCGCCGGTCTACAGGCTCGATCCGCAGTTCCAGCACAGCTCGAAGTTCGCCGGATTCTCCTCGCCGCAGCCGCGGCACCAGATGCTGCCGACGCGCGCGCGCTCGCTGTTGAGCTCCGCAAGCTCCTTGCTCGCCCGCGCACGATCCTGGCTGTTCTCGATCCAGACTTGCGGCTGCGCCACGTCGGGCGGCACCTCACCCGAGATGCTCTGCATGTGCTCGTTGAACACGTGAGCGGCGATGCCTGCACGTTGAAGCCGATGCAGCAGCAGGTAAGCGTCGATGCGGTTCGCGGCGATGTAGAAGCGCTCCATGCTCTCCCTCACGCGAGAAGACGCTTCATCGTCTGTCGGTACCGGTTGAAGATGGCCTCTTCGTCGGCATGATGACCTTCGCCGATTACCCAGCGTCCAGAGACCATCACGTCGCGCACCGGCCGTCGACTCGGTCCGAAGATCACGGCGTCGAGCACGTTCGCGGGCGATTGCTCGGCGAGAGCCGGATCGCTCGCATCGAGGACGATGAGGTCGGCGCGATGCCCCGGCGCGAGCGCGCCGACCGGTTGCCGTAGTGCCTGAGCGCCACCCGCCAGCGCGGCGCGAAAGAGGGTAAGGCCGCTCGACTCGCCGTCGCTCGCCAGCAGGTTGCGCTTCTCCCGCGTCAGCCGCTGAGTCAGATCGACCAGGCGCAGCTCGGCGAAGGGATCGACCCCGACGTGGCTGTCGCCGCCGACGCCGAGCCTGCCTCGCGCCGCGAGATACTCGACGGCAGGAAAGACGCCGTCGCCGAGATCGGCTTCCGTGCTCGGACACAGGCCCGCGACCGCTTCGCTCGCAGCGAGGCCTCGCGTCTCCTCGGCGTTCATGTGCGTGGCATGCACAACGCACCAGCGGGCATCCACCGCCGCGTGATCGAGCAGCCATTCCACCGGCCGCGCGCCGCTCCACGCGATGCACTCCTCGACCTCCCGGCGCTGCTCCGCGGCGTGAATGTGGATCGGGCCATCGATCTTGCGCTCATCGACGAGCGCGACGAGCCAGCGCAACTCGTCCGGCGTCACGGCGCGCAGGCTGTGCGGCGCGACGCCGAGGACTCGGCCGCCGGGTCGCGCAAGGCGCTCGACGAGCGTGCGGAAGCTCTCGCGATCGCTGACGAAGCGTCTTTGCGCCGGCGTCGGCGGAGACCCGCCGAAGGTCGAATGGGCATAGAACACAGGCAGGAGCGTCAGGCCGATCCCGGCAGCTTCGCCCGCGGCGACGATGCGTGTCGCCATCTCCGCCGGATTGGCGTAAGGCCGCCCGATTGGATCGTGGTGCAGATACTGGAATTCGGCCACGCACGTGTAGCCGGCCTTCAGCATCTCGATATAGAGCTGCGCAGCGATGGCTTCTTGATCATCGGGCTCGATGCGCTCGAGAAACCGGTACATCTCCGTGCGCCAGGTCCAGAAGCTGTCGGTCGAGGGCCCGCCGCGCTCGGTCAATCCGGCCATCGCGCGCTGGAACGCATGTGAGTGCACATTCGGCACGCCCGGGATGACGGGACCTTGCGCCCGTTCGGCGTCCTCGGGAGGCACGAGCACCACATCGAGCGACTCGATCATGCCGTCGGGTCCGATCTCGAGCATGACGTCCCGGGCCCATCCGGCAGGCAGCAACGCGTCGTGAGCGAAGAGTTTCATGGCCGGGTCGTCGTCGCCTATCGAGACGCTATGTACCGACGCCAGGAGCCCCCATACCCCGCGCCGCCTGTGACCTGGATGACTTCAGACATGGCCGTGATCTTACCCGAGGCGCCATGGGTGCCGGGGTGCGGCAAAGAACCCGCGCCACACCGGCCTGTCTAATGGCTACGGGCATGGAGGAACCCGTCACAGGCTAGGAGGTGCTATGAAGCGGAAACTTATTTCAGCATTTATCGCAGGGGTATTCGCAGTGAGTGCCGCCGGGGCCTCGGCCGATGCGCTATGGGACCAGCACAAGCAGGCCGAACTATCGACGATGCTGGACCTCGGAAATCCCAACGCGCCGGCGCGAGGCGAGGCAATCGCAAAATCCGGCACGGGAAGCGTCGTGACGGCGGGCGCGGATGCGAGCGCGCACCAGCAAGCGCTTGATCTGATCATCGGCGCGGGCAATCCCAACGCACCGGCCCGCGGCATCGCCATCGCCATGTCCGGGAGCACGCAACCGGCTGCACTGCCCAACAGCGTCACGCGCGCCAAGGACCTCGATCACATGATCAGCGTCGGCAACCCCAACGCGCCGGCCCGCGGCGTTGCGATCGCGCGCTCGGGACAAACCTTCCAAGGGTAACCCACGCGCTCGCAGCATCGGAAAAAGAGCCGGGCGCCTCG
>DASVFM010000078.1:0-35531 GCA_036380055.1 Casimicrobiaceae bacterium | reverse complement strand
CTTCATTGGTGAGCAAGGGCGCCAGGTGTTGGCCAGTTGCCCAGACGTCGGTCACGCCGACGTGCTGGATCTGTTGCTTGCCTCCGGCAAGCAGGTTGATGAACGCGACCTGTCCGGAGGACGAACTCTTGAACTGAATGGGGTTCGCCTGCGTGCCGGCAATCTCGAGCAGTGACGTTATCGTCTGTGTCGAGCCAACCGCGAAGATGTAGGTCTTGCCGATCGCCGACACGAAGCTGACGGCGGAGAACGTCGTATTGCCGCTGATCGTCGCCGGCCCAGCTCCGCAAAGTTCGCGGAAATTCACGGTGCTCGTTCCGGCGACGAAGTTCCCGCTGTTGGTCCAGTTGCCGCCGACCTCGATTACTCCCGAGCCGCCGTTGACGACCCCGCCCGGCTGGATCGTCAAGTTGCGCACGTTCTTAAGCGAGCCGGCATCGACGTTGAGCGTCCCGGCGACCACGACGTCGGTGCACGAGAGGTCAACTGCCCCGCTGTTGAGGTTTGTCTGCGAGCTTGCGGGGACGATGAGATCTGCCCGCGCAATCGCGGCGAGCAGACAGGTCCACGCAACGACCGCCAGCCGCACAGCCATGCGCGGCCTGGCACTCCCTGAGGCCATGAGGTTCTTCGCCAACCTTATCGTTATCCCTTCGCGTGGGCAGGAAAGCAACAATCGTTCCCGCCGCGGCGATCCAGGGCGATCTTAGGGCAAAGCATTGAACCGCCACCAGAAAATAGCGCCGGGCGGCGGCGCGTCGTTCAGCCTTTGTTGCGCGGATGCATCAGGAGAGCAGGTAGTCGTAGTCGACGATGAGCGGCGCGTGATCCGAGAAACGCCGATTCTTGTAGATCGAGGCCGCCCTCGCCTTGGCGGCGATACCGGGCGTGGCGATCTGATAGTCGATGCGCCAGCCGACGTTCTTCTTCCAGGCCTGGCCGCGATTCGACCACCACGTGTACTGATCGGGCTCCTTGTTGAGCGTGCGAAACACGTCGACGAACCCGATCTCGTCGAAAACCTTCGTCAGCCACGCGCGCTCTTCGGGCAGGAACCCCGAGTGCTTCTGGTTGCTGCGCCAGTTCTTCAGGTCGATCGGATGGTGCGCGATGTTCCAATCGCCGCAAAGGATGATCTCGTGCTTGGCGCGGCGCAGCTTTCGCAGGTGCGGCAGAAACGCTTCCAGGAAGCGGAACTTGGACGCCTGCCGGTGGGCGCCGGCCGATCCTGAAGGGAGATAGATGCTTACGATCGCGAGCGGTCCAAAGCGTGCCTCGAGATAGCGGCCCTCGCAGTCGAACTCAGCGCAGCCGAAACCACTCACGATCTCGGGACGCTGCTTGGCGTAGAGGCCCACGCCCGCGTAGCCCTTGCGCTCGGCAGTGAGGAAAAAGGCATGCGATCCCCGCGGCGCCCGCAGCGGTTTCGGGATGTCGCTGAGTTGCGCCTTGATCTCCTGCAGGCAGACTACATCCCACGGTTCCACGCGAGCGAGCCAGCGGGCCAGCCCCTTGCGCTCCGCCGCCCGGATGCCGTTGACGTTCAGCGTGATGACGCGCATGCAAACAGCGGTCGTAGCGACGCGAATCCTGGGGAAGCGGGGGAGTGTACCGGATGGCCCGGGTTAGAATTCCTCCGATGACGAGCTTCCGCCAGGACTTTCTTGCCTTCGCGCTGGCACGTGACGTGCTTCGCTTCGGGCAATTCGTGACCAAGGCGGGGCGGCAGACACCTTATTTCTTCAACGCGGGGTTGTTCAACGACGGCGAGAGCCTGCGTCACCTCGGCCAATTTTACGCTGAGGCCTATCTCGCCTCCGGCATTGCCTGCGACCAGCTGTTTGGCCCGGCATACAAGGGCATCACGCTGGCAGCGGCGATGGCTGTTGCCTTGGCCGAAAAGGGGCACAATCTGCCGTACGCCTTCAATCGCAAGGAGGCGAAGGACCATGGCGAAGGAGGCGTGATCGTCGGTGCTCCGCTCAAGGGGCGGGTGCTGATCGTCGACGATGTGATCACGGACGGCGGGGCGAAGCGCGAATCGATCGAGTTGATCCGTCGCGAGGGTGCCGAGCCGGCCGGCGTGCTGATTGCGTTCGACCGGATGGAGCGCGGCCGTGGAGAGCGCTCGGCGGTGCGAGAGCTGTCGGAGGCGTTTGGGATACCGGTGATCGCCATCGCGAACCTCGAGGATCTGCTCGCGTTTCTCGGAGGGCGCCCTGATCTCGGGCGGGAGGCTGCGGCGGTGCGGGCGTATCGGGAACAATACGGCGCGGCGGCGTGACCGGGCGGACCGTAGTCGGCGGGGAGTTCGAATGAGACTTGCAAGCGCAGGCGTAATGGGAACGATCGCGCTCCTGGGCGCCATCGTCGCCACATGCGGTGCCGGCGCAGCGCGCGCTGCTGGACCGCCCCCGACGACCTACAAGTGGATCGACGACCAGGGCGTCGTGCATTACAGCGACAAGGTGCCGCCGGAGGCCGTGAGCAAGGGCGCGACGGTGCTCGACCGGCAGGGCCGCCCGGTGAGGAAAATCGAGCCGGCGCTCACACCGGAGCAGCTCAAAGCCAAAGAGGCAGCCGAAGAAGATCAGCGCGCGCGGGCGCGGGCCCAGGAAGACCAGCGCCGCAAGGACCGGGCGCTGATGCAGTCGTATACGACCGAGGAGGAGATCGACGAGGCGAAGAAGCGCGCGCTTGCAACGATCGGTGCGCAGATCAAATCAGCGCAGGCCTACAGCGAGGACCTGACGCGCCGCATGGAAGAACTCAAGAAGAGGCGGGCGAGCCTCGGCAACAACCGCGTGCCACCTGACCTTGAGCGCGAAATCAACACGGTGGACGTCGAGCTCGCGCGCGAGGCCGCGCTCATCAAGCAGAAGAACGAGGAGATCGCCAGCGTCAGCGCCAAGTACGATACTGACAAAGCGCGCTGGGAGGAGATATATTCCGACCAGGCGCGGAAGGCTGCGGCGAACTCAGCCGTCGCAACGCAAAACCCCGCACCGGCGACGAAGGGCCAGGCCCCCGGCACGACGAAGAAGTAGCGGGTGCCGCGCGACGCCGGCACAGGTCGCGCGCTCAAAGCAGGCGCTCAACAAAGCCATGGCGCAATACGTCTACACCATGAACCGGGTGGGCAAGATCGTGCCCCCCAAGCGAGTGATTCTGAAGGACATCTCGCTTTCGTTTTTCCCCGGCGCGAAGATCGGCGTGCTCGGCCTGAACGGCGCGGGCAAGTCGAGCCTGCTAAGAATCATGGCGGGCGAGGATCGCGAGTACGAGGGCGAAGCGGTTCCGATGCCGAACATGCGCATCGGCTTCCTGCCGCAGGAGCCCAGGCTCGACCCGGACAAGACTGTGCGCGAAGCGGTCGAGGAGGGGATGGGTGAGGTACTCGAAGCGAAGGCCAAGCTCGACGAGATCTATGCCGCCTACGCAGAGCCCGACGCGGACTTCGACAAGCTCTCGGCCGAGCAGGCGAAGTACGAGGCGATCATCGCCGCCTCCGGTGCCGATTCCAATGTGCAGATGGAGATCGCCGCGGACGCGCTCGGGCTACCTCCGTGGGACGCGAAGATCGGCAAGCTCTCCGGCGGCGAGAAGCGTCGCGTCGCATTATGCCGCCTGCTGCTGTCGAAGCCGGACATGCTGCTTCTCGACGAGCCGACCAACCACCTGGACGCGGAGAGCGTGGGCTGGCTCGAGCAGTTCCTGCAGAAGTTTCCCGGCACGGTGATCGCGGTCACGCACGACCGTTACTTCCTCGACAACGCTGCCGAGTGGATCCTCGAACTCGATCGCGGCTACGGCATTCCGTGGAAGGGCAACTACAGCTCCTGGCTGGAGCAGAAGGAAGAGCGGCTCGCGATCGAGGCGAAGCAGGAGGCCGCACGCATCAAGACCATCCACAAAGAGCTCGAGTGGGTGCGCGCCAATGCCAAGGCGCGGCAGGCGAAGAGCAAGGCGCGCATCGCGCGCTTCGAGGAGCTTTCTTCCTACGAGCATCAAAAGCGAAACGAGACGCAGGAGATCTTCATTCCTGTCGCCGATCGCCTGGGCGATGCCGTGATCGAGTTCAAGGGTGTGTCCAAGGGCTACGGTGACCGACTGCTGATCGACGATCTTTCGTTCTCGATCCCGCCGGGCGCGATCGTCGGGATCATCGGTCCCAACGGCGCGGGCAAGACGACACTCTTTCGCATGATCACGGGCACGGAGAAACCGGATCGCGGCGAGATCCGGATCGGCCCGACGGTGAAGCTCGCCGTGGTGGACCAGACGCGCGAGTCGCTGCCGAACGACAAGACGGCCTGGGAGGCGATCTCCGGCGGGCAGGACATCATCACCGTGGGCAAGTTCGAGATGCCCTCGCGCGCGTATCTTGGGCGGTTCAACTTCAAAGGCCCCGATCAGCAGAAGAATGTGGGCGCGCTGTCCGGCGGCGAGCGCGGACGGCTGCACCTCGCAGCGACGCTGCTCAAGGGCGGCAACGTGTTGCTGCTCGACGAGCCCTCGAACGATCTCGACGTGGAGACGCTGCGCGCGCTCGAGGAGGCGCTCACGGAATTCGCGGGCAGCGTGCTGGTCATCTCGCACGACCGCTGGTTCCTCGATCGCATCGCCACCCACATCCTCGCGGCCGAGGACGACTCGAAGTGGGTGTTCATCGAGGGGAGCTACCAGGACTACGAGGCAGACAAGAAGAAGCGTCTCGGCGAGGAGGGCGCGCGGCCGCATCGGCTCCGGTATAAGCCGCTGATGCATTAGTCGTCTTGATTGGAATGCGAGGCGGCAGGCGAATTGCCGAGTAGGCTGAAGCGTATTTGCTCTCGAGACTCCGAGGGCAGAAAATTCGCTCATGGTGCCGGAAACGCGCTATGCGAAAACCCCCGATGGTGGGTACATTGCCTACAAAGTCCTCGGCGAAGGCTCCAAGGACATCGCGATTGTCGGTTCCATCGCGACGAACATCGAGGTCTATTTCGAGCACGAGCCCGTCGCGCAGTTCTGGTTTGATCTCGCGTCGTTCTCCCGCCTTATCCTGCACGACCGGCGCGGCACGGGCTTGTCCGACGATATGGGAGGCCTGCCGAATCTCGAGACCCGCGCCGCGGATCTTATTGCCGTTCTGGATGCTATAGGGTCCAGGTGCCGACGCTCGTGGCTTCGGGCGACGGCGGGATGGTCGCAGCGTTGCTTGCCGCGACCCATCCTGAGCGCGTGGCCCGCATCGTATGGAGCGGGGCACTCGCCTGCGTGGAGCGCCAGCGCGACTGGCCTTACGGAAGGACGCCCGACGAAATCGAGGAACTCGCCCAGACGGCGGAGAAAGGGTGGGGCACTGAAGCCTTCGTCGAGCGTTGGTTCGGAGAGGATGTGCCCTCCGACACCAAGCGCTATTTGGCCAGAATGCAGCGGCACGCGTGCGGTCCGGCCACGGCGGTCAGTTTCATCCGCCTCTTCCACCAATATGACGTGCGCCGCGTGCTCCCGAGCCTTGCCTTGCCGGTCCTCGTGGTCGCCGCGGACCGCGCCGACCGACTTCCGCGTGCAAGAGCGACAGCGGCCCTGATACCGGACGCCGCCGTGCGCGTCCTTCCGGCGGATGCCGCGTTCTTGTGGCACCCGTCGCATCTAAAGGAGATTCGCGCCTTCCTCGGCGTTGCCCAGGCACCGAAGGACCTGGACCGTATCCTTTCCACCGTGCTTTTCACCGACATAGTGGGATCGACCGACGCAGCGGCCCGCCTCGGCGACACTCGCTGGAGGACGGTGCTCGCCCAACACGATGAGGCGGCGAAACGGGAAGTCGAGCGATATCGAGGCCGTCTCATTCACACAACCGGCGACGGGATCGTGGCGATCTTCGATGGGCCGGCGCGCGCAGTGCGCTGCGCTCAGGCGATTGCCAATGCGGTACGCCCGCTGGGCCTCGAGATACGCGCCGGTTGTCACACCGGAGAAGTCGAGCTTGTCGGCAACGACGTTCTAGGCATCTCCGTGCACATCAGCGCGCGAATCGCGGCACTCGCCGATTCCGCGCAGGTATTGGTTTCCTCGACCGTCAAGGACCTCGTCGCCGGAAGCGGACTGGCGTTCGAGGACCGAGGCGTGCGCAAGCTCAAGGGAGTGCCGGATGAGTGGCGGGTGTATGCGGTGAGCGCAAGCTGAGCCTACCTGGTCGGACTCGCGATGTACCGAGGCATCGGGCTCGCGCCTAGTCGCCCGCGATCCGCATGTCAGTTGAGCTTGATGCCCTGCGGCCGGATGACGCCGTCGGGGACGACGCGCAATCCCTGGAGCTTGGCGGTGTATGCCCACAATACGTTCGCGTGGTAGAGATAAACGATGGGGCGGTCCTTAAGGACCACCGCTGCGAGGCGTTCGTACAGGGTGCGGCGCTCCAGCGCTCCAAAGGTCGCGCGCGCCTTCAGCAGGATGTCATCCACCTCAGGATTGCAGTAGCCGGCAGAATTGAGCGGTTGGTTGCAGGCAAGGAGCCTGAAGGTGTTTCCGTCGGGATCCGCGCGGCCGCTCCAGCCGATTATGTGCGCGTCGTACTGCCCCTTGTCCGCCAGATCGAGCGACGTCGCAAACTCGGTCGCCTGAATCTTGATGTCGAAACCGGTTTCACGCGCCATCGCCTGAACAACCTGGGCAACGCGTTGTGCCGCGGACGCCGTCGGCGTCATTAGCGTAAAGCGCGGATTGGGCACGCCGGCCTCGCGTAGCAACGCCTTCGCGCGCGCGATGTCGCGCTTGGGCACCGGCATGTTCTTCGCGTAGTAGGGATTCGTCGGGGCGACCCACTGGTTACCCACGACAGCTTCGCCATCCATCGCGACCTTTACGATGCCTTCGCGGTCGAGCGAAAGCTCGAAGGCCTCGCGAACCCGAGGGTCGCGGCCGAGGGGGTTCTTCTTCGCAAGATCGCTCTTGCCGACGTTGATCGTGATGCCGGCATAGCCCAGCCCCGGGAACTTGGCGATCTTGAAGCGGCTATCGGTCTTCACCTGCGGGACGTCGGCGGGGGCGAGCGCCTGGATGAAATCGAGTTGGCCGGAGCGCAGGTTCGCAAGTAGTACCGTCTGATCGGGGATCGGCAGGAAAACGATGCGCTCCAGATGGATTTCGCCCTTGTTCCAATAGTCCGGGTTGCGCTCGACCACGATGCGGTCCTGCGCCATCCGCTCGACGAAACGGAAAGGCCCCGAACAGACCGGCTTGGCGCCGAACTTGTCGCCGTTCGCCACCGCTGCCTTGGGCGAGACCATGATGCCCGCGCTATCGGCCAGCACTGTGAGCAACGGCGAGAAGGGGGCGGACAGGCTCAGCCGCACCGTGTACGGATCGACGACGTCCACGCTCGCAACGGGCGCGAGCTCGCTGCGCCGACTCGAGCCCGGCATCGTCTTGTGGCGCTCGAGGTTGAACTTGACGGCGGCCGCGTCGAGTTTTTCGCCGTCATGGAACCTGACGCCTTCCCGGATCGTGATCGTCAGTGCCTTGTTGTCAGCCGACCACTCGTAACGAGTGGCAAGCTGCGGCACGATGGCGAGATGCTCGTCGATGTCGAACAGCTTGTCGCAGAGCGCCGCGAACACCATGCGCCCGGTGAAGGTGCGGCTGAGCGTCGGATCGAGAATGTCGGGGTCGTCCCCGAGGCCGATCCGCAACGTCTGTGCGTCGGCTGAGCACAATGCGCCGCCGAGTGCCAGCGCGACGACGACGATCCGAATGAACCGATTCCCGTGCCGCATGCGGGGCTGTTCGGACGTACGCTCTGACGGTCGAGATTCCCGATTCTATCGCTGGATGCACTGTCGGTGACTACGCGCCCAGCTTCCGCTTGAGGATCGCGTTGACCTGCGCGGGATTGGCCTTGCCGCTGGTCGCGGCCATAACCTTGCCGACGAGTGCGTTGAAGGCTTTTTCCTTGCCGGAAAGGTACTCGGCGACGGCGGCGCGGTTCGCGGCGATGACTGCATCGACGATCTTCTCGAGCTCGCCAGTGTCCGAGATCTGCCTCAGGCCGCGCTTTTCGATGATCGCGTCGGCGGCGTCCGGTCCCTGAGCCTCGCCGGCCCACATCGCGTCGAAGACCTCCTTGGCGATCTTGTTCGAGATGCTGCCTTCGTCGATGCGCCGGATCAGCCGGCCCAACTGCTCGCCGGTTACCCGGGGCTCGGGCTCATCGCCCTCCTGGCGATTCAGCGCGGCGGCGAACTCGCCGCGCACCCAGTTCGCCGCGGTTTTTGCGTTCGCGCCAGCGCTGAGCGCGCCCTCGAAAACGGAGGACATGGTGTCCGACGCCGAAATGCTCGCCGCGTCCGCCGGCGAAAGCCCGCAACCCACATAGCGCTGCCGCATCGCTTCGGGAAGCTCCGGCAGGGCTGCACGCACGCGGTCGATCCACGCTGGGTCGATCACCAACGGTGGCAAATCGGGATCGGGAAAGTAGCGATAGTCCTGTGCATCTTCCTTGCTGCGCATCGAGCGCGTCTCGTTGCGCTCCGCGTCGTAGAGCCGGGTCTCCTGCACGATCGTGCCACCCTGTTCGATCAGCTCGATCTGGCGGCGCACCTCGAACTCGATCGCCTGGTGCAGGAAGCGGAAGCTGTTGAGGTTCTTGATCTCGCAACGCGTTCCGAGTTTCGACTCGCCGGCCGGCCGGACGGAGACGTTGGCGTCGAAGCGGAAGCTCCCCTCCTGCATGTTGCCGTCGCAGATGCCGATGCGCTTCACGAGCGTGTGCAGCGTCCTCGCATAGGTTACGGCTTCATCCGAACTGCGCATGTCGGGCTCGGATACGATCTCGAGGAGCGGCATTCCGGCGCGGTTCAGATCGATGCCAGAGAGCTCGCGGTTCGCGATGCCGAGGCCTTCGTGCAACGACTTGCCGGCGTCCTCCTCGAGGTGCGCGCGGGTGAGCCGGACGTCGACCTCGCCTCGCGTCGGTGAGACGATGCGGACCGCGCCGCCCTGCACGACCGGAATCTCGTACTGCGAGATCTGGTAGCCCTTGGGAAGATCAGGATAGAAGTAGTTCTTGCGCGCGAAGACGCTGCGCTGGTTGATCGTCCCGCCCACCGCGAGCCCGAAGCGGATCGCGCGCTCGACCGCCCCCTTGTTCAGCACTGGCAGCACACCGGGCAGCGCGATGTCGACGGCGGAGGCCTGCGTGTTCGGCGCCGCGCCGAACGCCGTCGCCGCACCCGAGAAGATCTTCGAGGCGGTGGAGAGCTGGGCGTGCGTCTCCAGGCCGATGACGACTTCCCACTTCATGGAGCTCTGCATCCCGCCAGCGCCGGCATGCGCGTGTGCCAGTCGGTGGCCTGCTGATAGCGGTGTGCCACGTCGAGAAGCCGCGCCTCGGCGAAGTGCTGCGCCTGGAGGTGCAAGCCGATCGGCAGTCCCGCGCGGGTGAAGCCGCACGGCACCGAGAGCGCCGGCACGCCGGTGAGATTCGCCGCGATGGTGAAGATGTCGTTCAGATACATCTGCACCGGGTCGTCGACCTTCGCGCCGAGCTTGAAGGCAGCGGTCGGCGCGACCGGGCCGAGGACGACGTCGCAGCGCTCGAATGCGCGCGCGAAATCCTCGGCGATCAGCCGGCGCACCTGCTGCGCCTTGAGATAGTACGCGTCGTAGTAGCCGTGCGAGAGAACGTAGGTCCCGACGAGTATCCGGCGCTTGACCTCGGCGCCGAGGCCCTCGGCGCGCGTCTTGCGGTACATGTCGGTGAGATCCGCATGGCTCGCCGCTCGATGCCCGTAGCGCACGCCGTCGAAGCGCGAAAGGTTCGAAGAGGCTTCGGCCGGGGCGATCACGTAATACACGGGGACCGAGTGCTTGACTGCGGGAAGCTCGAGCTCAACCGTTGCGGCGCCAAGCCGGCGCAGCTCCGCGACGGCCGCGTCGATCGCGGCCGCGACCTCCACGTCGACGCCCTCGCCGAAGTATTCGCGCGGCAGGCCGATCCTCACGCCGGACAGCGGCCGCGCGCCGCGCGCCTCGGCGAGCAGTCGCGTGTAGTCCTCGGGTTCGCGGACGATCGAGGTGGAGTCGCGCGCGTCGTGCGCGGCCATCGCATTTAGCAGCAGCGCGCAGTCCCAGGCGCTGCGCGCGAACGGTCCCGGGTGATCGAGGCTCGAGGCGAAGGCGACCAGCCCGTAGCGTGAGCAAAGGCCGTAGGTCGGCTTGAGTCCGCAGACGCCGGTTAGCGCAGCGGGCTGGCGAATCGAACCCCCGGTGTCGGTGCCCGTCGCAGCGGGAATGATCCGCGCTGCCACCGCGGCGGCGGAGCCGCCCGAGCTGCCACCCGGCACGCAGGCGAGGTCCCACGGGTTTTTCACCGGGCCGAAGTGCGAGGTCTCGCTCGACGAGCCCATCGCGAACTCGTCCAGGTTGGTCTTGCCCACCAGCACCATGCCCGCCTGGGCGAGCCGTTCCACGACGAACGCGTTGTAGGGCGCGACAAAATCGGCGAGCATGCGGGAGCCGCAGGTCGTCCTGAGGCCGGCAGTCATCAGAACGTCCTTGTGTGCGACCGGAATCCCCGTGAGCGGGCCGCCGGCGCCGGCCGCGATGCGGGCGTCGGCGGCGCGCGCCTCGGCGAGCGCCCGCTCGGGATCGACCGTCACGAAGGCGTTCAGCGCAGGGTTGAGCGCGTCGAGCCGCTCGAGCACACCTCGGGTGAGCTCCAGGCTGGAGATGCGCTTCGCGGCAAGCTCGCGCGCAAGCTCGGCCAGCGACGCCGCAGACAGCGCTTCCTGACTCACTCGATGACTTTGGGCACCAGGTACAGCCCGTCGTGCACCGCCGGCGCGACGCTCTGGAAGAGCTCGTGACGGTCGGCCTCGGTCACGCGATCCTCGCGCAGCGGCAACGATACCTCCTGGGCGTGCGACATCGGCACGATTCCGCTGGTGTCCACCGCGCGCATCTCGTTGATCAACTCGAAGATGCGCTCGAGCTTGCGCTGCACCTCCGCCGCCTCGCCGGGCGTGATTTCGATGCGAGCGAGGTAAGCGATGCGCCGGACGTCGTCGACGGAAAGTGCCATTTTCGGGAGTCTTCGCCCGTTTTCGAGGCAGAAACGGTTTAGAAGCGAAGCATATTAGGTTATCATATTTAAATCGTCCGGCCCCTCGCGCCCGGTGCTTTACGACTGCGGCCGCGCTCGGGGCGCTGTCGTAACCGAAGGATCCATGTTCGAACTCTTCAAGGGCTATTTCTCGAGCGATCTCGCGATCGATCTGGGGACGGCCAATACGCTCATTTATGTTCGCGGCAAGGGCATCGTGCTGAACGAACCCTCGGTCGTGTCGATCCGCCAGGACGGCGGACCCAACGGCAAGCGCGTGATTCAGGAGGTGGGCCTCGCGGCGAAGCAGATGCTCGGCCGCACGCCGGGCAACATCACCGCCATCCGCCCGATGAAGGACGGCGTCATCGCCGACTTCACCGTGACCGAGCAGATGCTCAAGCAGTTCATCAAGAAGGTGCTCGACTCGAAGTTGTTCAGCCCGAGTCCGCGCATCATCATCTGCGTACCCTGCGGGTCCACGCAGGTCGAGCGCCGAGCGATCCGCGAATCCGCGCTCGGTGCAGGTGCGTCGAAGGTTTACCTCATCGAGGAGCCGATGGCAGCCGCGATCGGCGCCGATCTGCCGATCTCGGAAGCGACCGGCTCGATGGTGGTCGACATCGGAGGCGGGACGACTGAGGTCGGCGTGATCTCGCTCGGCGGCATGGTGTATTCGGGAAGCGTGCGCGTCGGCGGCGACAAGTTCGACGAGGCGATCGTCAACTACATCCGCCGCAATTACGGCATGCTCATCGGCGAGACTACGGCCGAGCAGATCAAGACCACGATCGGCTCCGCATTTCCCGGCTCCGAGGTGAAGGAGATGGAGGTCAAAGGCCGCAACCTTGCCGAAGGCATCCCGCGCAGCTTCACGGTGTCCTCGAACGAGATCCTCGAGGCGCTCACCGACCCACTGAACAGCATCGTATCGGCGGTGAAGAGCGCGCTGGAGCGCACGCCCCCGGAGCTCGGAGCGGACATCGCCGAGCGTGGCATGGTGCTCACCGGCGGTGGCGCGCTTCTGCGCGACGTCGACCGGCTGCTGATGGAGGAAACGGGTCTGCCCGTCGTGGTCGCCGACGATCCGCTCACCTGCGTCGTGCGCGGCTGCGGCAAGGCGCTCGAGAACATGGACAAGCTGTCGACGATCTTCACGTCCGACTGAGAGCGTGAGGCGGGGGCCGTCCCCTGGTGCGCCACATCTCCGTTGAGCCGCCTCCGTTCTTCCATCGGGGCCCGTCGCCGCTCGCGCGGCTCGCTTTCTTCGGCTTGCTCTCCCTCGCGCTGGTGTTCGCCGACACGCGCTTCCGCTACCTGGAGAGCATCCGCCAGGTCGTGGCGACCATCCTCTATCCCGTGCAACGTGCGCTGCAACTCCCGGGCGAAGCGCTCACTTATGTCGGTACCTACTTCTCCTCGCAGCGCGAGCTCGGCGACGACAATGCAGCGCTCCGACAACAGTTGCTTGCGGCTGCCCCTGCCGTGCAGGGATACGCGCAGCTCGAGCAGGAGAATGCGCGTCTGCGGGCGTTGCTTGCGACCGGGCAGCGCATCGGCCCGGCGGCGATCGCCGCGGAAGTGCTCTACTCCGGGCGCGACCCGTTTACGCAGAAACTCTTCGTCGACAAGGGCGAAGCCGCCGGCGTGCTCCCCGGCGAAGCGGTCATCGACGAAGTCGGCGTAGTCGGGCAGGTGACGCGCGTGTTCCCATCGATGTCGGAGGTTACGCTGGTAACCGACAAGGACCACGCCGTGCCGGTGCGCGTGGAGCGCAGCGGTGTGCGCTCGGTAATGTACGGCGCTGGAACCGGCCGCCTGCCGGAGCTGCGCTTCCTCTCGCCCAATGCCGAAATCAAAGCCGGAGATCGTCTCGTGACCTCCGGCATCGACGGCACTTACCCGCCCGGACTCGCCGTCGCGCAGGTCGTCTCGGTCGAACGCGAGACTGGTCAGATGTTCGCGCGGGTGACCTGCCAGCCGCTCGCCGGCGTGGAGCGAAGCTCGCTCGTGCTGATCCTCGGTCAGGCCGCGGCCCTCGCACCGCGCCCCGAAGAGCCTGCCGACGCGACGACGCCGCGCAAGGGCAAGGGCAGGCGACGGGCGGGCTGAGGATTCCAGGCATGCCGCAGCTCACCGCATTCGCCCCCGCGCGTCCCGAGGAGATCCTGCTCCCGGTCAAGCCGTGGTTCGTCGTGCTCACTCTGATCGTCGGCTTCCTCGGTAACCTGCTGCCGCTTTCGGGTGCCGCACTGGCAGTGAGACCCGACTTCCTCGCGCTGGTGCTGCTCTACTGGTGCATCCGCGAGCCGCGGCTGATCAGCGTGGGCATCGCCTGGTGCCTCGGACTCCTGATGGATGTCGCCGACGCGACCGTGCTCGGCCAGCATGCGCTCGCCTACGCTGTTCTTGCCTACGCGGCCGAGTACTTCCGCCGGCGAGTGCTGCGCTTTCCGCTCTGGCAGCAGGCAGCGCAGGTCGCGCTGTTACTCCTGCTCTGCGCCGGTTTGGTTCTGGTGATTCGCCTCGTGAGCGGGGCGTCGCTCCCGCGCTGGACGTACGCAGTGGGCCCGCTGACGGGGGCACTGCTCTGGCCGGTGGTCACCGTGCTGCTGCAGTGGCCGCAGCGCCCCCCGCCGTCGCCGGCGGAGCGCTGAGCGCGAGACGAACCCATGCGCCGCCTCTTCACCCGCCGCCGCTCTTCGCTCGGGCTCGTCGCCCCGGAGCTCAGGAATCCCGAAAGAGAGCTCGCTCACTTCCACCGCCGGCTCACGGTGGCCGCAGCGCTGATCGTAGTAGCCTTTGCCGGCCTGTTCGCCCGCTTCTTCTACTTGCAGGTCGTCGAGCACCGGCACTTCCAGACGCTTGCCGAGAGCAACCGCATCGCGATCGTACCCATCGCCCCGAATCGCGGCGTGATCACCGACCGCAACGGGGTTGTGCTCGCGCAGAGTTATTCCGCCTACACGCTCGAGGTAACCCCCTCGCGGGTGAAGAACCTCGAGCAGACGATCGACGAGCTGTCCGACGTGGTCGAGATCCAGCCGCGGGACCGCAAGCGATTCAAACGGCTTCTCGAGGAAACCAAGAATTTCGAGAGCCTGCCGCTGCGCACGCGGCTGACGGACGAGGAAGTCGCACGCTTCGCCGTCAATCGCTACCGCTTTCCCGGTGTGGAGATCAAGGCGCGGCTCTTCCGGCAGTATCCTTTCGGGGAGATCGCATCGCACGTGATCGGCTACATCGGGCGCATCAACGATCGCGATGTCGAGCGCATCGACGAGTGGGAGCAGACCGCCAACTACAAGGGTACCGACTATATCGGCAAGGTCGGGCTCGAGTTCTCGTACGAGCGCGAACTGCACGGCACGACGGGCTTCGAGGAGGTCGAGGTCGACGCCGGCGGGCGCGCGGTGCGCACGCTCTCGCGCACGGCGCCGATCTCGGGCAACAACCTACGGCTGTCGCTCGACATCAAGCTGCAGCAGGCGGCGGAGGCCGCATTCGGTGATCGTCGCGGCGCGCTGGTCGCACTCGATCCGGCGACTGGCGCAGTGCTCGCCTTCGTGTCCAAGCCGGGATTCGATCCCAACCTCTTCGTCGAGGGCATCGACCCGGCGAACTGGGACGCGCTCAACAACTCGCCCGACAAGCCACTGCTCAACCGTCCGTTGCGCGGCGCCTACCCGCCGGGCTCGACGATCAAGCCGTTTCTCGCGCTCTCAGCGCTCACCTCGGGCAAGCGCACGGCCACTCAGGCGATCTTCGACCCCGGGTTCTACCAGCTCCCAGGAAGCGCGCACCGTTTCCGTGACGACAAGCCGGGCGGGCACGGTTACGTGGACATGACCAAGTCCATCATCGTTTCCTGCGACACCTATTACTACATGCTCGCGGGCGACACCGACATCGATGTCACGCACGATTTTCTCGCCCAGCTCGGCTTTGGCGCCGAGACGGGCATTGACATCGAAGGCGAACTGCCGGGCGTGCTGCCATCGCGCGATTGGAAGCGCCAGCGGTTCTCTGGCAAGAATTACCGCGAGGAGCATCGAAAGTGGTATCTCGGCGACTCGATCTCGGCCGGCATCGGCCAAGGCTACAACGCGTTCACGCCGGTGCAGCAGGCGATGGCGATCGCTACCATCGCCAACGATGGCATCGGCTTCCGGCCGCACCTCGTGCACAGCGTCGAGAACGTGAGGACGGGTGAGCTGCGCGAATACGTCCCGGAGGTTGCGCACCGTCTATCGGTCAAGCCGGAGAACCTCGCAGTCATCAGGAATGCGCTGATCGGGGTTCCGCGCGAAGGAACCAGCGCTCGTGCCTTCGTCGGCGCGAAGTACGTTTCCGCAGGCAAGACGGGAACCGCTCAGCTCTTCTCGCTCAAGGAAGGAGAGAAGTACCAGAGCGGACGGGTGGACGAGCGCCTGCGCGACCACGCCTGGTATCTCGCCTACGCGCCGGCCGAGTCGCCCAGGATCGCGCTGGCGGTGCTGGTCGAAAACGGCGGCTTCGGCGCGCAGGCGGCGGCGCCGGTCGCGCGCGCGGTCTTCGACTACTACCTGCTCGGCGTGACGCCGGGCGGCGGGTCCGGGGAATCGGCTCGCGAAGGCGACGACGAGAGCGACTGATGGCGAATCTCGTTGCCTTGCTCGCCAAGCTCTGGGAGCGCCTCGCACGGCCGGTGGACAGCCTGCTGATGGCCGTGGCCCTGGCGTTGGTCGGTGTTGGGCTGGTCACGCTCTTCTCGGCCACAGAGCAGAATATCGCCCGCGTGATGGGGCAGGCGGCCTCGCTCGGCCTGGCACTGGTCATGATGTGGGTCGTTGCCAACATCTCGCCGCAGCAGCTCTCGCGCGTCGCCCTGCCGCTCTATGTGATCTCATTCCTCCTGCTCGTCGCGGTGGCTGCCGGGGGAACGGTCGTCAACGGCGCGCGCCGCTGGCTCAACCTCGGCGTGGGACGGATCCAGCCCTCGGAGCTCATGAAGATAGCGCTGCCTCTGATGCTCGCGTGGTACTTCCAGAGGCGCGAGGCGCGCGTCAACCTGGGCGACTTCCTCGTCGCGGCCGTGCTGATCGCCGCTCCGGTGTGGCTGATCGAGCGCGAGCCCGATCTCGGCACGGCGCTCATGATCGGGGCCTGCGGGTTCTACGTGCTGTATCTCGCCGGGCTGTCGTGGAAGATCATCGTTACCCTCGGTGTCGCGGCGGCCGCGGCCGTGCCGCTCGTGTGGCCGCACCTGCATGCCTACCGCCAGGAGCGCATCCTCACCTTTCTCGATCCGTCGCGCGATCCGCTCGGTGCCGGCTACCACAGCGCGCAGGCGTCGATCGCACTGGGCTCCGGGGGCGTGATCGGCAAGGGCTGGCTCAACGGCACCCAGACGCATCTCGATTTCCTGCCCGAGCGGCACACCGATTTCATCTTCGCCGTGTTCGGCGAGGAGTTCGGGCTCATCGGCAACGCGGTTCTGCTGGTGCTCTACCTGCTGCTTATCGGGCGTGCGCTGGTGATCACGGCCAATGCGTCCACGCTGTTCGCGCGCCTGGTCGCCGGCTCGATAACGCTGATGTTCTTCACCTACGCTTTCGTGAACATGGCGATGGTGAGCGGCCTGCTGCCGATCGTTGGCGTGCCGCTGCCGCTCATCTCCTTCGGCGGCACGGCCCTGGTGAGTCTCTTCGTGGGATTGGGCATCCTTATGAGCGTGCAGGCGAATCGCAAGCTCGTGAAGACGTAGCGACGGCCGCCAGTGGACGTGGGCGGCGGGCGGGCGAAGTATAATCCGCGCCCATATGTCGTCGCTCGACGGGGGTCGGAACCGCGCCCGCGCTGCTGCAGGCGCCCTGATCATCGGCGTCGTTCAGATTCTTCTCGGTTGCACCCCCGCGCCGCCGAAGCCCGAAACCGCGACTGTATCCGCACCCCCACCTTCCTCCCGCCCCGGCGGCTATTACAAGGACGACGGCCCGGGCGAGAATCCGCCGGCGAATCTCGACGCGATCGCCGAGCCCGCGCCGCGCGTCGAGCCGCTCAATCGCTTCGCGAACCGGCCGTACTCGGTGTTCGGTCGCGAATACGTTCCGGCGACGAGCCTGCGGCCGTACAAGGAGCGCGGGATCGCCTCGTGGTACGGGCGCAAGTTCCACAACCAGAAGACATCCACCGGAGAGACTTACGACATGTACGCGATGACCGCCGCGCATCCGACGCTCCCGCTGCCCTCCTATGCGCGAGTGACCAATCTCGCCAACGGCAAGAGCGTCGTGGTCCGGGTCAACGATCGCGGGCCGTTTCACGCCGGGCGAATCGTCGATCTGTCGTATGCGGCTGCGTGGCGCATCGGCATCGCGCAGAAAGGCAGCGGGGAAGTCGAGGTCGAAAGCATTGTGCCCTCGGGCGCACCGGTCAACGTCGCAGCGCAACCGCTGCCGCCGGTCGCGAGCGCTCCGAGCATCGCTCCGGCGGCACTCGTTTCGCAGGAGACGAGCGGCTATGTGGTGCAGCTCGGCGCCTTCGCGAACAACGCCAATGCACAGGCTTTCATCGCCCACCTGGCGAACCAAACTGCCGGCCTCGGCGTCGAAGCGAAGGTGCACCAAGCCGACGGCCTGTTCCGCGTGGTCGTCGGGCCGTATCCGACGCGGGAGGAGGCGGGCAAGGCGAGCGAGCGCCTGCGCGTCGCGCTTGGACTGGAGAACATGGTGAAGGCGCAATGACCCGAGCAGCAACCCCGGCGGTCCGCCGCATGCACCGGCTGCTCGGCATCGTGGCGCTCGCTTGCGCGCTCTGCGCCGGCCCGGCAGGCGCACAGCTCACCATCGAGATCATCGGCGGCGGCGCGACGACGGTGCCGATCGCGATCGTTCCGTTCGCGGGCGAGGCAACCTACCCGTATCCGCTCACCAGCATCATCGGCGCCGATCTCGCCCGCAGCGGCCTGTTCAAGCTGATCGACCCCGCTGCGGTCACTCCGCGGCCGACCCGACCCGAGGAGGTCCGCTTCGGCGATTGGAGCGCTCGCGGGGCCGACGCGGTCGTGGTCGGCGGCGTGACGCCGCGCACCGACGGCAAAGTCGAAGTCCGGTTTTTTCTGCTCGACGTGGTTAAACAGACGCAGCTTGCCGGCTTCTCCTACGTGGTGACCCCGGTGCAGTTTCGCACGACCGCGCACCAGATCGCCGACATCATCTACGAGAAGCTCACGGGAGACGTCGGCGTGTTCAGCACGCGCATCGCGTATATCGGCAAGCAGGGCACCCACTACGAGCTGCTCGTCGCCGATGCCGACGGCTACAACCCGCAGACCATCGTTACCTCCAACGAGCCGTTGCTATCGCCGGTCTGGTCACCTGACGGCAGCCGCATCGCCTACGTCTCGCTCGAGAACAAGAAGCCGATCATCTATGTGCAGTCGCTCGCGACCGGACAGCGCCAGGTGCTCGCCAACTTCCGCGGCAGCAACAGCGCGCCGGCGTGGGCGCCGGATGGCAACCGCCTCGCCGTTACCCTCTCGCGCGACGGCGGCTCGCAGCTCTACCTCATCAACGCCGACGGCAGCGGGGTCACCCGGCTGATGAATTCGCCGGGCATCGACACCGAAGCGAACTTCTCTCCCGACGGAAAGTCGATACTGTTCACATCGGATCGCGGCGGGAGCCCGCAGATATACCGGCTCATACTCGCCACGGGTACGGTGGAGCGCATGACCTTCGAGGGGAACTACAATGTATCGCCGCGCCACCTTCCCGACGGCAAGGGATTCATCTTCGTGCGGCGCGACGGCGGCCGCTTCAACTTGGCGAGCGAGGATTTCGCCACGCGGCAGGTGCAGATCCTGACGCAGGGTTCGCTCGATGAATCGCCCTCGGTTGCGCCAAACGGCAAGCTGATCCTGTACGCGTCCGAGAACGGGGGGCGTGGTATATTGGCCGCAGTCTCCAGCGACGGCCGCGTCAAGCAGCGTCTAACCGCGGCGGCAAGTGATGTGCGCGAGCCCGCATGGGGCCCGCTGCCGAAGAAATGACCTCGAACACCGGAGATAAACCGATGAATCGATCAAGCTCTGCTCGTCCCATTCCCATCCTCTTCGCCGCCGTTGCGCTCCTCGCCCTGCTCGGCGGCTGCGCGAGCAAGCCCACGGCGGAGAGCGGCGCCCCAGTGGAGGAGCGCACCCCTGCCGCCGGCGCGGGCGCGGCAACGTCGGGCACGACAGGCGCCGGCGTCACGGGAACCGCCACGGGCGCGCAGGGCAATCCGCTCAAGGATCCGCGCAGCCCCCTGTCCAAGCGCAGCGTTTATTTCGAGTTCGACAGCTACACCGTCAAGGACGAATACAAGCCGCTGATCGAGGCGCACGCCAAGTACCTGCAAGCGAACCGCAACGCGAAGATGACTATCCAGGGCAACGCCGACGAGCGCGGCAGCCGGGAATACAACATCGCGCTCGGACAGCGCCGCGCCGAGACGGTCAAGCGCATGATGCTGCTCTACGGGGCAACGGACGTGCAGATCGAAACCGTGAGCTTCGGCAAGGAGAAGCCGAGGAACTCCGGTCACGACGAAGGCGCCTGGGCTGAGAACCGGCGCGACGATTTCGTTTACGCGGGTGAGTGACGGACAGCGCATTGCTTTTCTCTGCGCTCTGAGCACTTCGGGGGAGCGGCCGGCGTGAGCAGGAGAGTGCCTCGCATTCTCTTCGCGCTCACGCTTGCGCTGGCGGCGGCGTCGGCGCGGGCGGCGCTGTTTCCCGATGAGGAGGCGCGCAAGAGCGTCGATGCGCTCACCCAGCGCATCAACCAGCTCGAAGGGCGGGTGAACGGGCTCGAGAGCACGGTAAAGAGCCAAGGCTTGGTCGACCTGCTCAAGGACATCGAGCAGATCAAGAGCGACATCGCCGCCCTGCGCGGCCAGCAGGAAGTGCTTACCTACGAGCTCGAGCAGGCGCAGAAGCGCCAGCGCGACCTCTACATCGATCTCGACGGACGGCTGCGCAAGCTCGAGACTGCGACGAGCGCGCCGGCTGCGGCTGCGCCCGGTCCCGATGTAGGTGCGACACCTCCCGCATCGGCGAACGCATCGCTGCCGGGGACCGCTGCGCGTGGGTCACCACCGGCGGGTAATACCCCGTCGCTTCCGCCGGCCCCCACCTGGCAACCCGGAACGCGCGTGCCGCCGAGTGCGGTCGATCTCGCGACCGAGCAGCGCGCCTACGACGCAGCGCTCGATCAATTCAAGAGCGGGGGCTATCCGGCGGCGATCGCGGGCTTCCAGTCGTTCGTGCGGACCTATCCACGCAGCCCGCTCGCTCCCTCGGCCGTGTACTGGACGGGCAACGCCCAATACGCGCAGCGCGACTTTCGGGCCGCGATCGCCACGCAGCGCTCACTGATCTCGACTTATCCCGACAGCCAGAAGGTTCCCGACGCGCTTCTCAACATCGCGAGCTCCCAGAGCGAGCTCGGCGACAACGCCGGGGCGAGGCGCACGCTCGAGGACCTCGTCTCGCGCTACCCGACCTCCGAGGCTGCGGGCAAGGCGCGGCAACGGCTGTCCGCGCGCTGAGCGCCCGACGGTGAGCTTCGCCACCCGGCTCATCGCCTGGCAGCGAATCCACGGCCGGCGCGATCTGCCGTGGCAGCGCACGCGCGACCCGTACCGCATCTGGCTGTCGGAAATCATGCTGCAGCAGACCCAGGTCGCGACGGTCATCCCCTATTACCAGCGCTTCCTCGCGGTGTTTCCCGACGTCGCGAGCCTCGCCGCGGCGCCGCTCGAGCGCATGCTCGAGCTCTGGAGCGGGCTCGGCTACTATCGCCGCGCACACCTTGCGCACGAGGCCGCGCGAACGGTCGTGACGCAGCATGGCGGAGCGTTTCCGCGCGACGCGGCCGCGCTCGCCGCGCTTCCCGGCATCGGGCGCACGACTGCGGCGGCGATCGCCGCCTTCTCGAGCGGACGGCGGGCCGCGATTCTCGACGGCAATGTCAAGCGCGTGCTCGCGCGGCACGAGGGCATCGACGGGTTTCCGGGCGAGGCGAAGGCCGAGCAGCGTCTGTGGCGAGTCGCCGAAGCGCTGCTGCCGGCGCGCGAGGTTGCGACCTACACACAGGCGCTGATGGATCTCGGCGCGACAGTGTGTCTGCGCGCACGGCCGAAGTGCGAACGCTGCCCGGTGGCAGACGATTGCGTCGCCCGCCGCGACGGTCGAATCGAGGAATTGCCTGCACCGCGCCCGAAGAGACCGCTGCCGCAGCGCGAGCTGACCGTTTTGCTCATCGAGCGCAAAGGCGAAGTGTTGCTCGAACGGCGCCCGCCGACCGGGATCTGGTCGGGCCTCTGGAGCCTGCCCGAGATCGAGACCGGGCGCGACATCGTCGCACATTGCCGGTCGCGCTTCCACATGAAGGTCGCACCGCAACGGGCACTGGCGGCGATAGAGCACGGTTTCACGCATTTTCGCCTGCGGCTGCACCCGCGGCCATGCTCGGTGCGGGAAGGTGCGGACAGAGCCGAAGAGCCGGGACTGCTCTGGCTGCCGCTCGCGGAGGCCGCCGGCGCTGCGCTGCCCGCGCCGATCAAGAAGCTGCTGCGCGAGCGGGCAAGCGCCTGATCATCTATTTCGAGCTGGGCGGGGGAAAGGGCGCGGGAAGCTCACGCAGGTCCGCGGGAAGCAGCGCATCGGCGCGCTCGCCGTAGGCGTCGCGGAACGCTGCAAGCTCCCTCGCAGCGTCGTCGAATCGACCTTCGCCACGCAGATCACGAATCAGCTTGACCCAATCGTCGACGTCGCGCGGCGCGGTCTTGGGCTTCGTCGGTGCGAAGGCCTGAGCCCGCGCGGAAGATCCGCTTCCTTGTGTGAGCGGCACGGCGCCAAGCGCCCGGGCGTCCTTCCGCGCAGCGGAGGGCAAGGACTGCGCTGCGCCGGGCGCATTCTGCATCTCGGTGCCGGTGCCCGGCGGTGGAGGCACGTCGGCTTCGCGCGGCGGGGCGGGCGGTGCTTGCGCAGCGCGAGATTGCGGTTCCGACGTTGCGGGGAAGGGCTCGCTTCGCGGCGCGCCTTGCGGCGTGCCTGCGCTGCTCGCCGGCGCCGCCTGCTCGATTTCCTTCTTCAGCGTGCCGCGACCTGGAGCGGCCCTATCCACGGCGGTGACGGCCAGCGCGGGCGCAGAATCGCGCGGTGGTGCTGGCGCCGCCGGAGCAGGCATGGGCGGCGCAGACGCGGGTGACGCGCTTGGCGTAGCGGCGGCGTCCGCGTCGCGCTTCAGGCCGCCGATGGTGCCGGTGACGGCCACCGGCGCGACTTCTTCTGGAGGCGTCAACTGCAGCAGCCCGACGGCGATAACGGCCACCGTCGCGGCGGCGGCCAGCGGATACCACCAATGCTTGTCGCGCGAGCCCCGCGGCCTCGCCTCCACCGCGCGCCTCGCTGCGGCGCGGATCGCCTCGTCGATGACCGCCGAGGGCTCCTCGCGACTCGCGCTGCGCCATGCGGCATCGACGCGCGAATCGCGCTCGGTCCCGCTCATCCTGCTTCCTCGCGCATGTCCTCGTCCAAGTCGTCCAGCTCCGCGCGCAGTCTGGCGACGGCGTAGCGCAGCCGGCTCTTCACTGTCTCCACGCCGACGCCGGTCAGCGCGGCGATCTCCGCGAGCGACAGGTCGGCCTCCTGTTGCAGCAGGAAGGCTTCACGCTGGCTTGCTGGCAATGCCTCGACCGCGGCGTGCAGGCGCAAGGCGAGCGCGCGGCCTTCCGCGCGGACCTCGGGTTGAGCGCCGCGTGCCGCGGGCAGCTCGAGCACGGCGACCTCGTGCATCTCGTCATCGGCGGAGACGAGCGTCAGGTGGGCGCTCGCGCGGAAGTGATCGACCATGCGATTGTGCGCGATCCGGTAGAGCCAGGTCGTGAACTTGGCGCTGGGGACGTAGCTCTCGCGCGCGCGCACCAGGTTCATCCATACATCCTGGAACAATTCATCTGCGATGCCCGGCTGGCGACACTGCCGCAATAGGTAGCGATAGACGCCGCCGCGGTGGCGCCCGTACAGCGCATCGAATGCTGCTGCGTCACCTGCGGCGTAGGCGAGCATGAGTTCCTCGTCGCTGCGCTCGGCGGGAGCGGGCATGGCCCACCCAGTATGCGAGGCGGGCCGTGCTGAGGCAAGTGATCACGGTTCGCGCCGCCAGCTCCTTATATCGGTAGCGCGAACGCGGCGATGCGTGTCGCTGGCAGCGTCGACTCGCCACGCGCGATCCCCGCTGCGCGGGGCCCCTCGCTGCGGGCTCGCGCCGCTATTGCGCCTTCGGGTCCGGGACGAAGCGCCCGTGATCGGGGAACGGATCGGGCCGGAACCGGGCAAGCGGCGGCGTGGCCACGGGGACGCCCTGCGCCAGCAGATTCTCGTACGAGTCGTAGTAGATCGTGATGGTCTCATCCGGCGCGTCGCTCGCGCGCTCGAACTGCGTGTAGCTCGCATAGGAAGCCTCGCTGCGACCGTGGCCCGTGCCGAGCCTTTCCTGCGGCGCGAGCGCGCCCAGCGTGGCTGCCTTCGCCGCATCCGCAACAGGGGCCGGAGCCGATTGCGCCTCGGCGCGCGCGTCCTTGCGCACCGGCGCGTCGAGCGCAACCGGGCGGATCCTCTCGCGGAAGATCGCCACGCCGATGACTCCGACGTTGTCCGGCCGACCGGTGCGCGCGGCGTAGGAATCGGGAAGCGCGGTGAAGTAGAACGCAGCGGTGCGCGACATGCTCTTGCGCCAGCCGGCGATGTCGGCGCTCTCTCCGGGCGTGAGGACGTAGCCCGACTGCAGCTGTGCAGCGGTCTCGCCGGTGATCACGTTGACGCCGTCGACGCTCATCACGGTGAGGATGCGGCCACCGCCGGCGTTGCGCACGCGGATCGCATACTCGTTGCCGGGCTTGCCCACGACGTAACGACGGCCCTGATACCAGTACACCGGCAGCACGCGGCCTTCGCTGCGGTCGAAGACTTCGACCGAGGTCTGCGTTGCGCCTTGAGGCCAATGCGCGAAGGCGCCGTCATCGGGCGCGAGCGCAGCTGCCGCTCCCAGCAGGGCGAGCGCCGTCATCGATCTTCCTCGTTGCCACATGAGTCTTCTCCTTTTGCCGCAGCGGGATTGCGCGGTCCGGACGTATAAACGAGACGGCAGCCAAAAAGGGGTTAGATGCGATAATTCGCGCCTCGCGTGTCCTCGGCAATGACCGATCCTGCACACGTAACGGTGCTCGTGGCCTGGAGCAGCTTCGCGCTCGCGTTCGTCTTCGGCGCAGTCGCGAGCCGGGTCAACTTCTGCACGATGGGCGCGGTGAGCGACGTGGTGACGATAGGCGACTGGCGACGGATGCGCATGTGGTTGCTCGCAATCGCGGTAGCGATCGTCGGCGCGACCTGGCTCGAAGCGATGGGGGTCGTCGATCTCGGCAAATCGCTCTATACCGCGCCGAGGGTCCCCTGGGCCTCGCACCTCGTCGGCGGCTTCCTCTTCGGCTTCGGCATGACGCTCGCATCAGGCTGCGGCAGCAGGCTGCTGCTGCGCCTCGGCGCCGGAAACCTCAAGTCGCTCGTGGCGCTGATCGTGCTCGGGCTCTCCGCGTACATGACGCTCAAGGGCCTCTTCGGCGTGTGGCGCGTGAACACGCTCGACACGCTGCGTTTCGATACTGCCGCATTCGGCGCCACGCACTCCGACCTCGGCGAGATCCTGACCGCACTCTCGGGCGGGGCGTCGGTGAAGGTCGCGCTATCGCTTGGCATCGCGGCGGCCGTTGCCGCGTTCGCGCTCGCCAGCACGGAATTCCGCCAAAGCAGGGCGATGATCGGCGGCGCGCTCGCGATCGGGGCGATCATCGTCGCCGGGTGGTACGTCACTGGGCATCTCGGGCACATCGCCGAGGATCCGCGGACGCTCGAGGAGGCGTATGTGGGAACCAACTCCGGCAGGCCCGAGTCGTACAGCTTCGTCGCGCCCGTCGGGTACACTCTGGAGCTGCTGCTCCTCT
Source organism: Casimicrobiaceae bacterium (assembly GCA_036380055.1). GTDB lineage: Bacteria > Pseudomonadota > Gammaproteobacteria > Burkholderiales > Casimicrobiaceae > PALSA-1003. The sequence goes on along the minus strand of DASVFM010000078.1, from coordinate 10,417 downwards.
GGAGCGACCAGTCACGAATCGTTACATTCGGCATCGCGGGCGTGCTGGGGATGGTGGCAGGAGCGGCGGGGATGGCCCTCGCCACGCGCAGTTTTCGATGGGAGGGCTTCACGTCGACCGAGGATCTTGTCAACCACATCGTCGGTGGCGTGTTAATGGGTTTCGGGGGGGTCACGGCGCTGGGTTGCACGATCGGCCAAGGGCTGACCGGCCTGTCCACCTTGGCGCTCGGCTCGCTGCTCGCGTTTTGTGCGATCATCATGGGCTGCGTTACGGCGTTGAAGTATCAGTATTGGAGGGCGGAGTAACCGGCCGTCGCGAAAGCGACGGCGGGAGCGAACGGGATCATGATCGTCTACGACCTTGTGTGTGCACGCCGGCACCCCTTCGAGGGGTGGTTCGGCTCGGCCGAGGATTTCGCCCGCCAGCGCGCAGCGGAGCTCATCCGGTGCCCGATCTGCGATGACGCGGCAATCGAGAAGCGGTTATCGGCGCAGGTGCGGATCGGGCAGAAGGAGAAGGAGCCGGACCCGAAGCCGGTCGACGAGTTAACCGAAAAACCCGCGCACGTCGCCATCGGCGGTGATGCGGAATTGCTGAAACTGGTGCGGCGTCTCGTCGCCGATACCGAGAACGTCGGCCGCGCCTTTCCCGAGGAAGCGCGCAAGATTCATTACGAGGAAGCACCCAAGCGAGGCATCCGCGGTCAGGCTACGCCCGACGAAGCCCAGGACCTGCACGACGAGGGCATCGAATTCATGTCGCTGCCCGGATTCCTGACCCGCGATCTGCATTGAAGCTGACCCGGCCCGGGCGGCGGCCGCATGGGTGATATAATTCGCGGCCTTCGGCGGGCCGTTAGCTCAGGTGGTAGAGCAGCGGACTTTTAATCCGTTGGTCACTGGTTCGAGTCCAGTACGGCCTACCAGTCCCAACGAACCCGCCCGCTCGCAGGCCCCGTCCTCCGCCGAACGATGAACGCGCGTCGCGCATTCTGTGCCCTGTTGTGCCTGAGCGCGCTCGCGCTCGCCGGCTGCGACTCGGGAAACGGCATCGGCGCTGCCGCCGGGAAGCCGCAGATCCGGGTCATCAACCTGCTATCGGGCGCGCCCGCCATCACCGTCACGCTCGACAACGATTCGACGCTGGTTTCCGGCTTGCCGTTCGAGGGCTTGACGCAGTACATGCAGGTCGACCAGGGATTGCGCGTATTCACTGTCAGCATTCCCGGCGGGCCCTCGACGCTGATCACGGTAACCAATCCGGTCCTCCTGGGCGTGAACTACACGTTCACCATCTATGGCGACGTCGAGGCAGCTCAATCGAGACTCATCGTCGACACGGTCACCCTGTTCCCCAGCAGCGGGACCTTTGACCTGCGCGCCCTCAACGTTGCCACGGGGACGCCTGCGGTCGACATCTATCTCACCACGCCCGGCGCCGACATCTCGCTGACGGCGCCAGTGATCCAGAACTCCACGTACAACACGCTGGGCGCCTTCGGCACCGTGAGCATGGCCGGTCCCTTCGAGCTTCGCATCACGCCGGCCAACACCAAGGACGTCGTGTTCGATGCGTTGGACGTGGATATCCCCGACAGTGGCCTCACGCAGATCATCGTCTTCAGCACCGGGAGCAGCCGACTAGTGCGCGCCGCGGTGCTCAACAACGACAGCACAGGCACGGGGCAGGTATACGACAGCCTCATCTCCGAGTTCAAGTTCGTCAATGCGTCTTCCGCCGGCTCGCCGCTGAACGTGTTCGTCGATGGCGTGTTGACGCTCGCCAACGTGCCGTATGCCGGCGTATCGAGCTACCAGGTAACGGCCGCGGGCACCCGCAACATCACGGTGCAATCGACGAGCACGCCCGGTGCGGACCTGCTAACCATCGTTACGAGCTTCGAGGCGGCGAGCGACAGCTCCATCGTGGCGAGCGGACCGGCGGGCGATCTGCGGGGGCTGGTGCTCTCGGACGACAACTCGCCGCCGGCCTCCGGCCGGGCGCGCATTCGCTTCGTAAATGCGTCGCCGGATCTCGCCGCGATGGACGTGTACGTGAACTTCGTGAGGCAGTTTGGCGGGGTCGCCTCGAACACGGCGTCGCCGTACACCGAGCTCGTCGCCGACGCCACGGGCATGACGGTCTACGAATTCGATTTCAACGTGGCGGGGACCTCTACGCCAGTGCTGCAGCTACCGGGCGTCACGATCACGACGGGCAAGACATACAGCGTATACGTTGTGGGGTCGGTCGGAGCGCTGCAGGGCGTAGTAGTGGCCGATGACTGAAGCCCGCCCTTGGCGCCGCTTTGGCGGCGCACGTATAATCCGCCGCTCGCATGCGCGGCAGCGTCTGGAGAAGAGAATGAACTCACGCATTGCCATCGGTATCTTCTCGTGCCTGCTCACCTTGGTGCTTGGCGCCTGCAGCCACAGCGGCGGCGGCGGCAGCACCAACATGCGTGTCGTCAACGCTGTGCCGGACGCGAACTCGATCACGGTGACCGTGAACGACCAGATCATTGTCTCGAATCTGCCGTTCCAGGGCCTCACGCAGTACCGGGGCGCCGACAGCGGAAACCAGGAGTTTAAGGTGAGCGCGAACGGGGGGACGTCGAACGCCATCGACACGACGCTCAGCCTCTCCAATAACGCGAACTACACCTACATCGTCTTCAACCCGGTGTCCTCCGCGAGCGCGCAGCTCATCATCGACAGCGGCATCGGTTCGCCCCCCTCCGGCGACTTCAGCATTCGCATAATCAACGTCGCCTCCGGCATAGGGCCGGTGGACGTCTACCTCACTCCCCCGGGGACCGATCTCAACAGCACTTCGCCTACGATCGCGAATACGCCGGTCGGCGGAGTCAGTCTCGTCTTCTCCCCGGCAGCGGGAGCGCTTGAGCTGCGCGCCACCGCGGCGGGCACGAAGGACGTGATCTACGACACGCCTCCCCAGGCCTTCGTCTCCGGCAACATCTACGAGGCGGTGGTCCTGACGGCGGGCAGCAGCAAGCTCGTCAACGTGGCCATGCTGAACATCGACGACGCGGGAACAGGACAGCTCAACAACAGCCTGCTCGCGGACTTCAAGGTGCTAAACGCCTCACAGGTGCCTTCGCCGCTCAACGTGCTCGTGGACGGGGCGCTCACGCTGTCGAATGTACCCTATGCTGCGATATCGAATTACGTCACGATTGCGCAAGGACAACGCACGTTCAGCGTGCAGGCCACGGCGACGCCGGGCGCCAATCTGCTGAATCTCGTGACGACGCTCGCCCCCGCGACGGACACGTCGATCATGCTGAACGGAGGGGCGGGAGCGCTGCAGGCGACCGTGCTTGCCGACAACAATCTGCCGCCGCCGATCGGCCGGGCAAGAATCCGCTTCGTGAACGGCTCGCCCGACGAAGGACCGCTCGACGTGTACATCAACTTCAGCAAGCAGGTCAGCGGCCTGGCGACCAACGCGGCATCGGGCTACAACGAGGTGACGGCCGACGCAGCGCTGGGGACGTCCTTCGAGTTCGACTTCAACGTCGCCGGGACGACGAACCCCGTGCTCAAGCTGCCGAACGTCACCATCATTGCGGCTCATACATACACGATCTACGTGATCGGACTGTCGACGGGTTTGCAGGGCGTCGTCGTCAAGGACGACTAGGGCGACTGCGGCGGGGCGCCGGCGGCCGGACACGCGGGCGTATCGAATAGGCGGGATCGCGTTGCCGTCGCGCGCGCCTCGCGCGTATAATTTCTGCACCGTCCGCGATCCCAAAGAAGGACCGACGTCGGTATCCATAGTTTGCGCAGACCCCGGGTCGTTAGCTCAGCTGGTAGAGCAGCGGACTCTTAATCCGTTGGTCGAAGGTTCGATCCCTTCACGGCCCACCATTCCCAGCGGTTCAGCGAGATAGCGACTGCTAACTCACTTCATGACTGTGCCAATTTGTGCCATAACTTTCCGAGCTAACGGGCACGCAACGCGCACAGCTTCTTCGAATAGGGAGCAAGATGTTCCGCGCCGAGATGCGCATAACGGCGCACCATCTCGGAAGACTCCCACCCGCCCAACTCCTGCAACGCGTGCAGCGGCGTGCCGCTTTGCACGTGCCAGCTCGCCCAGGTGTGCCGAAGATCATGCCACCGAAAATCCTCGATCCCGGCTCGCTCAAGCGCTTCGTACCACGCCTTGGTGCTGACCTGGCGCACCGGCTGCCCGCGAAAGCTGAACACGTGCGTCAAGTGTTCCCGACCTGCTTGCGCTGTTCACTATCTAAGCGTATAGGAACTGCATTGCTTGAGAGTAGAAGTTCGCAGCCTGCTGCGCATCCGAATTGGTGGACGCAGCGAAGGCGCGCAATGGAAGTTTTGTTCTTGAGGAGCCCTGAGATATGGCAAAGTTTCTTGTGACATATCTTGCACCAGCCCGCGTAATTGACGAGTGGAAGAAGACCGAACCCGAGAAGAGGAAGGCGGCAGAAGAGAAGATGCAGAGCGAATGGAAGAAGTGGATGAGCGACCATGCCAAGGCGTTTGCTGACGTAGGGGCAGGCGTGGGCAAGACCAAGTGCGTCACTGCGCAAGGCGCCTCTGACACGAGAAATGACATCATGCTCTATTCAATCATCGAGGCGGCCTCGCACGAAGCGGCGGCAAGATTATTTGTAGGCCACCCGCATTTGCAGATCCCCGAATCGTCCATAGAAGTGATGGCAATCAATCCGCTACCTGCGGTGAAGTAGCGAACCCTTCACGTCCCTAGCGGAGCGCTACGTCCTGATCGGGATTGAGCGTCAAAGCGCTAAATGGTCGCGAGGGAGCGCCGTCGATCGTGATCTTCAGATAGACGGTGTGATTCAAGAGGTTAAGCACGTCTTCGGACTCGAACTCAGGCGCAAGCTCTCGCGCAATCACACTCGCGTCTTTCGGCACCCAAGCGAAAGGCGATCCGTTCCGCTTCCATACAACGCAGCTACAACTGACTGTTTCCTTAATGCCGGTCTGCGTCGTGTTTACCTCTCGACGAATGGATTCTTAATCGGTTGGTCGACGGTCTGTCCAAGTGTCCTCTTTCGACCCGAAGCGGTCCTTTCAGCCGTTTAGTTGGACGCCTCGAATATCAATACAGCGGGATCGGCCAGACGCTAAACGCGGCGCGGCCCAGCGCCCGCCTCAGATATTGACATCGCTCAATGACGGCCTCCGAGATGAGGGCTAGGCTGAACCTTGTCGCCCAAGCCGCACGTCGTTGCGCGTGATTCTGCCACCAACGTCGCGACCTCGTTGCGGAGAGCCATAACAGGGCCTGCGGGAGAACGCTGTGAACAAGGTTTGGTTAAAGCAATACCCGAAAGGCGTCCCAGCCGAAGTCGATATCGACGAGTACGCGTCGCTTAAGGACATCCTGGAGCAAAGCTGTAAGCGCTTCGGCGAGCTTCCGGCATACGGCAACATGGGTGTATCGATCACCTATCGACAACTCGACCGCGCCAGCCGGGCGTTTGGCGCCTACCTGCAAAAGGTGATCGGTCTCAAGAAGGGTAATCGGGTGGCGATTATGATGCCCAACCTCCTGCAGTATCCGGTAGCACTCTTCGGCGTGCTGCGGGCTGGCATGACCGTGGTCAACGTCAACCCGCTGTACACGCCACGCGAACTCGAGCACCAACTGAAGGACTCCGGCGCGACGGCCATCGTAGTGCTAGAGAATTTCGCACATACGCTGCAGGAGGTACACGCTAACACCGCGATCGAGACCGTCATCACGACACAAATCGGTGACATGTTTCCGCAGCCCAAGGCGCTGCTGACTAACCTCGTGGTGAAGCATGTGAAGAAGATGGTGCCGCCGTGGCAAATCCCGAACGCGATCGATTTCAACGCCGTATTGCGTGGAGGGCGCACGCAAACGCTGGATGACGTGCCATTGCACCATGACGACATTGCTTTCCTGCAGTACACGGGTGGAACGACGGGTGTGGCCAAGGGCGCGATCCTCACTCATCGCAATCTGGTAGCCAACGTGCAGCAGATGGCGGCGTGGATCACCCGCGACCTGGAGGACGGGACGGAGACGGCCATCCTTCCGCTGCCGCTGTACCACGTCTATGCGCTAACTGCGAACCTCGTGTTCATGAAGATCGGTGCCCACGTCATCCTAATCACCAATCCCAGAGATCTGCCCGCCTTCATCAACGAGCTGACGAAGCAGAGATTCACCGCGCTGATAGGCGTCAACACCCTGTACAACGCGCTGCTAAACGCCCCGGGATTTGCACGGGTGGAGACGCACAACCTCAAGATGGCTAACGCAGGCGGCATGGCCGTGCAGCGCGCCGTGGCCGAGAAGTGGAAGCAGGTCACTGGTGTCCCCATCATGGAAAGCTACGGGCTCACGGAAACGTCGCCTGCCGCGATCTCCAACCCGCTCGGCCTCCAAGACTGGACCGGAACCATTGGCGTGCCGATTCCCTCGACCGAAGCCGCGATCCTGGATGACCAAGGAGTTGAAGTCGCGGTGGGCCAAGTGGACGAGATCTGCATTCGCGGCCCGCAGGTCATGAAAGGTTACTGGAACCGTCCCGACGAGACGGCGAAGGTCTTGACGCCGGATGGCTGGCTCCGCACCGGCGACATGGGCTTCATGGACCCGCGGGGTTACTTCAAGATCACCGACCGCAAGAAGGACATGATCGTGGTGTCCGGCTTCAAGGTATTCCCGAACGAGATCGAAGACGTGGTGATGATGCACCCTGGCGTGCTGGAGGTCGCCGCGATCGGCGTGACCGACCCGAAGTCCGGCGAAGCAGTCAAGATCGTCGTTGTGAAAAAGGACCCGGAGCTCACAGAAGATGTTTTGCTGGAGCACTGCAAGAAGAACCTGACTGGGTACAAGGTTCCGAAGATCATCGAGTTTCGGGTTGAGCCGCTGCCGAAGAGTCCGATCGGCAAGATCCTGCGCCGACTCCTGCGCGAGGCGACGAAGAAAGAGGCGGAGGTCACGCCGGCGTGACGATGACGGGCAGTGCTGTAAACGCGGCCGGTGACGAGTGGGAGGTGCAGATCGTACGATGTATCGGCGCGCAGAGTCCCTGATAAACAGCTCGTGGTCCATTTTATTGAAGAACCCATGGTGCGAGTCCGTGATCACCGCTTTCAAAATGGGACCGCCTAGAACGGTTGCCATCGAACCGTTGATGGTTTATTGCGCCCGGAAAACTCAGTAGACCAACTGCAGCGGAATTTTCCAACAGAATGGGGCGAAAGCGAGGTCGTGGTGCTGCAAGGGCCCGGCACTGACCGAAAGCGAGATGCTCGCACACTGCAGGCAGCATCTAACCGCGTACAAGATGCCGCGCGTCGTCGAGTTCCGCGGCGAGGCGCTGCCCAAGACCAACATAGGCAAGATCTTGCGGCGAGCACTGCGCGACGGCAATGCCGCCGCAACAGCAAACAATGTGCAGCCGAGGGTCGCGTCAGCGTAGTGACGATCCCGTCGCGTTATCGTCCGCGTTGCATCCGTTTGTCTGACGGCCGGAAGGTGACAATTCGCGCGATCGTCGAGGGCGATGCGCCGGACATCGTACAGGCGTTCGAGCGCCTGTCACCAGCTTCGCGCTACTCCCGCTTCATGTGGCACAAGAAGCAACTCGACCCGGCCGAACTCGAACGCGGAGTGCACCCGCTTCCCGGGCGCGATTTCGCGTTCGTAGCCACGATCCCGGCGGCCGACGGCATCGACATCGTGGGTGCCGCGCAGTACGTACGCGCAGACGAAACCAGTGACAAGACGTGCGAGTTTGCGATCACGGTAGCGGAAGACTGGCGTGGTAGCGGTTTGGCCTCGACGCTGCTGGCGAGCCTGGTGCGACGGGCGCGACGCGATGGCTACGGGGTGATGGAAGGTCGGGTGATCGCCGAAAATACCGCGATGCTGCGACTGGCACGGAAGCTCCGTTTCAAGATTGATCCGATCCAGGGGGATGCCAGCGTGTTACGCGTGCAGCGCGCGCTATAGTCCTTCATCCAGAACCGCGACGCATGCGCTGTGCTGCGCGCCAGCAGCACCAGACACCGAGCCGTGGGTCTATCGCAGTGGCTGTCGGTAAGAAGGAACAGATTGTCGGCCAGGCAGCCGCTTAGTCGCGGTTAGTGTCACGGGCCTCGCTGGACTTCGAATGGTTGCTCCCAGCCGTTGGTGACAAAGGACCGCTTCTGGCCGATAGCGGACATTGGCAACGTCCGCAACCCTTAGCGGTCGTCCAGATCTCTTCAAAGCGGTCCTTGTGCCGCGCCCTTCAAGATAATGCAGAGAGGCGGAGCAGGGCGATGGCTCGCCCGCGTGTTGCCTCCACTTCTCAAAACACGAAGTTCGCCACCGCGAAGGCGCCGATCATTGTCAACCCGAGCAGGAAGGCAGTCTGGGCGTTGCGGGCAAGCGTGCGGTTAAAGGTGCCCTTGGCGAAGGCGTAGTCGGTCACTTCCCCCATGCCTAGGCCCCGGGCGGCGTTGGCAATCGCCACCCACGCCATCCAGATCGCAATGAGCAAAAAGACCCAGCCCAAAGGCACCAAGGCCGGCCACCTGGCCGTCGCCCTTGCGGTGCCGAGGAAATCCTTGATGAAGGTGATGTTGAGGGCCAGGATCCCGGCGGCGAGCGTGATCAGCTGCTTCAAGGCCTCGATGGCGTAATCGTTGGCCTTGTCGCGTGCGGCGCTCGTGAAGCGGACGACGCAGCTCATCAGAAGCCCTTGTCGATGTACTCGCGAACTACGTTCCGGCCGGCGTCCGCCAGCGCCGGCAGGAGATCAAAGAGCTTAGTGCGGCCGGCTGCACGGTTGCGACGGACGTTGATGTGTGGGTCTCCCAACATCCGCTCCACGATGTGGCGCGCCATGTCTTTCAGTTCCTGCTCCTGGAAGCGCTGTGGCTCCCTGAAAGGAAGCGGCTCCTCGAACCAGGCCTCCACGGAGAGTGACAGCAACCCTTGCGCGTAGTCGGAGAGAATCACGTCGCGGGCTGTGAACTGGCGCGTCAGCTCGCCCAAGAACGTGCGGTACTCTGGATTGATTTCGATCGTCGCCATGAGGCCTCCACGGATCTAAGTCGGAACATCTTCCCGCCAAGATGGGCGGCAGAGGCAACGGCCACCCGGCTCCCGGGCTTCTTGGCATCCGATGCCAGCCTAATGTCATTTTATGACAGCCCGCCGCCCCCGAGGCGCGCCGTTCGTGAACACACCAGCGGCGCGACTATAAGACTCTATGCATTCCTGTGGGCGCCGCTGCTATGGCATCTGATACCCCGGCGTCGATCTTGAGATCGCTCGCTCCTCATCGTCCATGTCCTCCGGGATACCCTCGAAGAGCGGCGTAGTGAGGTAGCGCTCGCCAGTGTCGGGGAGCATCGCAAGAATCACGGAGCCAGGCTGCGCCTTATCAGCGATCCGCATCGCCACGCCGAACGTGGCGCCGCTGGAGATGCCACAAAAAATTCCTTCCTTCTGCGCCAACGCCTTCGCCCACTTGACACCCTCTGCGCCGGCGATCGGGATCAACTCGTCGTAGTAGGACTTGTCGATCGCCTCCTGCAACACGAGTGGAATGAAGTCGGGAGTCCAACCCTGGATCGGATGCGGCTCGAACGCCACGTGGCTGGCGCCAGGCGAGCCATCCGCACTGCGTGGCTGGGGCTTACCGCTGCCGACGAGCTGGGCATTCGCCGGTTCGCTCAAAATGACCTTCGTCTCAGGACGCTCACGGCGAAGAACTCGCGCGACTCCAGTGACCGTCCCGCCGGTGCCGTAGCCGGTAACAAAATAGTCGAGGCGCTCGCCCTTGAAGTCGGCGATGATCTCACGGGCCGTCGTAGATTCGTGGATTTCCGCATTCGCCTCGGTCTCGAACTGACGCGCGAGAAACCAGCCGTTCGCCTCTGCGAGCTCGACCGCCTTCTGATACATCCCGAACCCTTTCGCGGTACGCGGGGTGAGCACGACCCTAGCGCCGAGGATTCGCATCAGCCGGCGGCGCTCGATCGAAAAGCTGTCCGCCATTGTGACGACCAGCGGATAGCCCTTCTGCGCGCAGACCATGGCCAGGCCGATGCCCGTGTTTCCACTCGTCGCCTCCACCACGGTCTGTCCGGGTTTTAGCGTCCCGTTGCGCTCGGCGGCCTCGATGATGTTGAGTGCCAGCCGGTCCTTGACCGAGGCGGCCGGATTGAAGGCCTCAGCCTTTACATACATGCGAACGGTTTTCGGCGCGATGTTGTTGACGCGGATGCAGGGAGTGTCGCCGACGGTATCCAGCACGCTGTCGAAGAGACGACCCCGTCCGTTGGTGGTTCTGACTTGCGAACTTGCAGCCATTTCGTCCTCCCTAGATAGGCTGATACCGGGCAACGAAGTATTT
>DASVFM010000077.1:0-6863 GCA_036380055.1 Casimicrobiaceae bacterium | reverse complement strand
CACGGTCGTGGCGCTCCCAAACCTCCGCGAGGAGCGCACTCATCGCGTGGCTGCGGAAGTCCGAAGACACGTACCCGAGTCGCAATCTCGCTCGCTCGCCGCTCGCATCCCGGGACGTTACGGGCAGCGACGCCCCGGGGGCGAGATCACGGGCCCAGCGCTGTGCGACGTGCAGCTGCGCGAGCGGCGACAGCGGTATCGACAGCGCAGCGAACGCGTTCGCCGCCTCGCCTGTCTGGGCGCTCAGATCCGTCGCGATTGAAGAATGCAGCTCGGCAAGTCCGTCCCAGCGGCAAAGCTCGGCGCGGCAGTGGGCGAGCAGCGACGCGGCGTAAAGTGAGCCGCCCTGCTCGAGGGCTTGCGTCAGAACCTCGTCCGCCTTCTCGTACTCGCCGCGATCGATCAGCACCGTGCCGAGGTTCACCAGGCAGGAGGCGTCGTCCGGAGCCAGCGCGAGCGCGCGGCGAAAGCTCGCCTCGGCTCCCTCGTTGTCATGTGCGTGGTGCTGGCAGATCCCCCAATCGACCCAAACGGTCGCTTCGGCGTCGGGAAAGCGGAGCACGAACTCGGAACACAACGGGGCGGCTTCCTCATAACGCCGCGCGCTGCACAGCAGGTGCGCGAGGTTGGCCAGCGCCTGGCGCTGCCCCGGGCGCGCCGCGAGCGCGGCCCGATAGGCGACTTCCGCTGCTTCGCGCTGTCCATCGCGCTGCAGCGCGAGGCCGAGATTGTTAAGGATGCTTGGATGCGCCGGCACGAGAGCGAGGGCACGCCCGTAGGCGCTGATCGCCTCGCCGTATCGCTCCTGCTCGCGGTGGAGATTTCCAAGGTGGAAGAGCGCATCGGCGTGAGCAGGATCGCATTCCAGCGCCCGATCGAACGCGGCCTGCGCCGCCGCCGGGTCGCGCTGCCGCAGGATCGCGCCGAGCAGGGTCCAGGCGGACGCGTCCTTTGCGTCGAGGGCGAGCGCATCGCGGCACCGGGTTTCCGCATGTTGCGCGTCGCCGCGCGCGAGCGCATCGCTCGCTTCGCGTAGTGCGACGGCGGTCGCCGATCCGGCGGCGTTCATGGCGCGGAGCGAGGCAGCATCGCGCGCGCGAAGCTAGCTGGACAGCTCGGCGGCGACGCGGGCCACAACCGAGGACCAGTCGCCGGCGCTGGGCTGACGAAACAGGCGCGCCGTCGGGTACCACGGGCTGTCCTCGCGCTCGAGCTGCCAGCGCCAGTCGGGCGCGAAAGGCAGCAGGATCCAAACCGGACGCGCCAAAGCACCCGCGAGGTGGGCGATGCTCGTGTCGACGCTGATGACGAGGTCGAGCTCGGCGATGATGGCTGCCGTATCGACTAGCGTGGCCTTCTCGGCGAGAGGGATCAGCGCGTCTGCGCCGGGCGTGGCCGCGATCTGCTCGGTCGCGACACCCGACTGCAGCGAATACCACGCGACCCCAGGCGTGCGGAGGAGCGGAACGAGGGCGGAGAGCGCGAGAGAGCGGTTGCGATCGTTGGCGTGCTTCGGGTTGCCGGCCCACGCGATTCCGATTCTGCGGCCCGCGGCCGCGCGGCTGAGCGTCGCACGAGCGTGCGCGCGCCGATTCTCGGGGGCGGAGATGTAAGGCACTGCAGCCGGGATGTTGTCCGGCCGCGTGCCGAGCAGTCCCGGGAGCGACAGCAGCGGCACGTACACATCGTACCGAGGCGGCGGCGCATCGTCGGTAAGCACCTCGGCAACGCCCGGTGCGGTTGCGAGCAGCTCGCCCAGGTCCTTCGAACAGCGCACAACGCAGCGGGCGCCCATCGCGGCGAGCGGCGCCGCATAGCGCACAAATTGCAGCGCATCTCCCAAACCCTGCTCCGGATAGAGCAGCAACGTACGGCCCGCGACGGACGAGCCATCCCAGCGCCGGCCCTCATAGGCGCTACGAGTCTTGCCGAGCTCCGAAAGCTCGAGGCGCGCCTCGTATTCGCGCCAACCTTCCTCGAACCGGCGATCGAGGAGGAGGGCGAGGGAGAGATTCCAGCGGGCATGAGCGAAATCAGGTTGGATCGAGAGTGCACGGCGGAACGCGTCTATCGCGCCGCTCAGGTCGTTGCGTGCCTGCAGGGCAAGCCCGAGATTGCTCCACGCGAGCACGTGATCCGGCTTGAGCGCGAGCGAGCGGCGATATTCAGCGACGGCTTCATCGAGGCGGCCCGCCGCGGCGAGGACGAGGCCGAGATTGTTGTGAAACTCGGGCTCCTCGGGCCACTTGTCGACGGCGCCGTGGAGCAACGGGAGAGCCGCGTCGAAGCTGCCGCGATGGTAGTGGATCATGCCGAGGAAGTGCTGCGCCACCGGATTTCCGGGCTCCTGCGCGAGCACCTCGTGGTAGATGGGCAGTGCGGCTTCCACATCGCCGCTTCGATGGACGTCGAGCGCCTCCTGGAGCCGGCGCGCCGCGGGCTGCGGCGCCGCAGCCGCGCCGTGGCAATGCTTGTAGCGCTTGCCGCTGCCGCAAGGACAAGGATCGTTACGACCAGCGGGCGGCGCGATCGCCTGGTTGCCCTGCGCCGTTACCAGGCTCGCGCGCGCTTCGGCGCTCTCGGGCACCGTTTCGAGGATCCTGCGGAAGATCGCGGCGGCAGGCAGCCACTGCCCGAGCGCGAGGCAGTTGCGTCCGAGCTGCAGCAGCTGCGGCGAGCGTGCGATTTCCGGTGTGAACTCGCGGGTGAGCTCGGCGAGTTCACGCGGCGGCACGACGCGGCAGAAGTTGTACAGACCGTGGAAGCCGAAGGGCTTGCCGACCGGATAGGCGGCTTCGAATGCGAACTCGTCGGCGAGCGACTCGGAGGCGAACACGATGCCGTGCTCGCGCTCGAGCAGCGGCCGGAATGCACGGCAGATCGTCTCGTCCTCGTTGCCCGCAAGCTGGATCCGCTCGTCCTGCAACGCCGCGAGCAGCTTGCGCGAGCGCAGCGAGAAGCCGCCGTTGCCGACCCGATGGCTGTCGTTATGCCAGAACCATTTCGCGCCGACGTAGTCGCAGCGAAGAAAATCGTCGCGCCAGGCTTGCGGGTTAACGACGTAGCCGTCCCACTGGATGAGCAGGACGTGGCTGGTGTCGACGTGCGAGAGCAGCGATTTCAAGATGAAGGCGGAGTATTCCTCGCGCGAAGCGAGCGGGGCGATGCTGCGCACCTCGATTCCCTCTGCCTCCTGGGGGCGGTCGGTCAGCAGCAGCGTGCGGGCGAAACGGATCCCGGCGCTCGAGAGGCGCAGGGCGCGCAGCGCAAGCCCCGGGTTGACCGTGTCGATGCAGCACAACGTGACCTGCGCGAGCTCAAGCATCGACGGCGGCCGGCACAGGCGCGGCCTCGGGTGGCGGCGCGAGCGCCGCAGTGAGCTCGCGCCACAGCAGCGCGCCGAGGCAGATGAGCAGCGGCGCAAGGTGCAGCGTTGCGCGGTTCACGGTTGTGTAGTCGCCGGCGAGGGCAACGAGGCCCGGATAGGCGAAGACGACGATGAGCAGCCCGACGCCCGCCGCTGCGATCATCGACAGCGGTGCGAGCGGCGCCCGCACGAGGCGCCGCCCGCCAAACACCACGAGCGCGATCGCGGCGTACCAGAACAAGTGCCAGTTCGCGAACAGCAACTCGTTCTGTGCGAGCGAGGACCACGACGATTGGAAGGCGAGCACGAGCTGTTGGCTCGAGCCCGTGAAGCCGAGCTGACCGATGCCGAGTAGCCCCAGCCCCACGACTGCCAACGCGATCGCGACGACCTTGAAACCGCGCGACGGCATCACCGTCACGGCGACCCCGGCCAGCAAGGTTAGGGCCCAACCGACGCCGAGCGCCTTGATGAGCGGACAGCAGGCAGCGAGCGCGACAGCGAGCCAAGCGTCGCGCCGATCGCGAGTGCGCGTCCACCGATAAAGCGCCAACGCCGCCAGCAGATATGCCGCGGCCAGCAGGAGATCGGCGTAGCCCGCGAGCGCCACATGCACGCCGACCAGCGGGATCGACGCGACCAGATACGCGGACGTCAGCGCTGCGAGTTGTCCCAGGCCCTGGTCGCGCAGCACACCGTAGATGGCGAGCGTCATCGCGAGCAACGTGAGAAGCCAAGGCCAGTTCATCGCGGAATCATCCCAGCGTCCGAGCGCCACGCAACTCCAGACCTGCAGCAGCGGCACGGTGGCGGGCACGCGTGGCGCAGCATCGAAGTACGCGCCGGTGGACCCCGCGAGCCAGACATCGGCCTGCTCGAACGGAACGATGCGACCCAACTCGTACCACACGCGGGCCTTGGTGGCCCATTGCACCCACGCATCCCACGGATAGAGCGGTTGCCACGCGACGTCCGCCGCCAGCAGCGCGAGGCGCAGTACGAGCCAGGCGAGCAGCAGCAGCCAGGCGAGTCTTTGCCAGCGCGACAGCCCCGGGCGCCAGAGCCGCGCAATCGCAGCCTTCGTCGCGGCGTACGAGAGCGCGCCGCGCCGCGCGGCCAGCGCGAGCAGTCCCGCGGCGGCGAGAGCGAGCGGCAGTCCGAGCGCGGCCCAGGAGAAACGCAATCCCAGCGCGCTCGAGACACGCATCCACAGCGTGAGCAGCAGAGCCCCGACGATGAACCCGAAGCCCAGCCGCAGCGCTGCGCGTCCCGGGTTCCCGTCCGGACCGCCGCGCGGCCAGTCGAGCGCGAGAAGCAGGGCAACGCCCAGCAGCCAGACGAGAGCCCATCCCGACGCGAGCGCGACGTAGCTCATCTCCTAGAGAATGCGAAACAGCGCCGCCCCGGTGTCCGCGAGCAGCAACTCGGCGGCGATGGGCGCCCCGCCATCCCAGCGCAACCGTCTTTCCGCAGGTTCATATTGGACGCCGCCGCGACGATAGACGACGAGGTAGTCGCCGCTGCGCAGCGCGGACGCGGGAGGCATCGTGTCCTGCCAAGGGTCGAAGTACACGTTGTAGGGATAGAGGTGATACGCGCCTCGATCGCGAAGGTAGTTTGCGCTGGCGACCATGAACACGCGCGGAGCTTGCGCCGAGACAGGGGGAAGCTGCTCACGCGCCCTCTCGATGAAGGCGAAGAGCTCCCCGTCTTCGGCGGCGAAATGCCGCTCCTGCCACGATTTCCCCGCGTACCGCTCGTAGGTCCGCGCAGTCTGTCGAGCGAGGTTCCACTGCCAGCGGGCGTCGAGCAGCAGCCAGGCGGCGACGAGAACGTAGCCGATGACTTCGGGCCGAAAGGAGCCGACAGCACGAGGAGTCCATCGCGACAGGGCGGCGTAGATGAGCGAGCCGAGCACTGCTATAGCAGCCAGCAGGCCGGGCAGCGGCAGCTCCTGGACGTTGGCGCCGCCGGTGACCGTGTCGATCGACGCCCCGTTCCAGGGTTCGAACGCGAGCCACTCGCGCAGCCGATCGGCCAGGATCTCGCGCGGCGTCATCGACTTCGCGATCACGCCGCGAATCGTCACCGCCTGGGAGAAATGCCCCCGCAGCACCAGCGCGAGCCCGCCGATCGTTCCGATCCAGTCAGGGTCGTTGCCGAGATCGACCGAAGCGATCTGCCCCGCCTCGACAGCGAGCGCGCGCGTGGACATGCGCGATGACTTGTAGTCGCTGTACCAGAGCAGGGCCGCCCGCACGTCGTCTGGAACGTTCACTGCACGCCAGGCGATCACGGGGTAGTCGGACGAGCGAAACGTGGTATTGAGCGAGATTACGACCGTGTCGGTTTCGTCCGGGGCGAGCACGATGAGCCCCTCCTTGCCGAGGCGCGCAGTTCCGCGCTGCACCGAGAAATCGTCCGCATTCCAGCGCTTGGGCACGGCGCCGCCAATCCACCTGCCATGAGCGGTGAGCGAGAGATAGCCAACCAGACAGAGCGCGGTCGCCAGAACGAACGAAGCGAGTGCCGCCCACGCTCGCCGTGCGGGCGCTACCGGCCGAGGCACAGCCGGGGCGAGCGATTCGGAAGACATCGGAGTGCGGTCTGCTTTCGAGAGATTGCGATGGCCCCTGCCCGGGCGGCTTTCCCCGGGTCGCAGCGGCCAACGCGAGCCGATATTGCTTCCGAGAACAGCCGAGAACAGCCGGACGACGCAAACGCGAGCACGCATTCTATCAGCGCCGATACGACAGGCCTGAGAACGGGCCAATAACCTGCGGAAAACCGGGTAAGGGACTGTTGACCCGACCCGTTTGTGCGGTATAATTCCACCTCTTCGCGCCTAGTTTTCCGGCGCCGCTCTTTAACAATCTGAACAACCGATAGGTGTGGGCGCTCGGGGTGGGGTCGCTCGGGCATTTTTGGTGCCCGGGTGCACGAAACTTCGTAGTGCTCACACTGAAGCAAAGCGGGCCGGACGATTTCACGATCTCCGACCCGTGGCCAGGAAAGCGACCTTCGCAGGTACCGGGCAACCGGTGCGGGCGCGGGTCAAGCGAACTTGGTCAACGTCAGTATGAGTTTCTTGCAGAGATTGAACTGAAGAGTTTGATCCTGGCTCAGATTGAACGCTGGCGGCATGCTTTACACATGCAAGTCGCACGCGGGTGAGGGGCAACTCTCACCTGAGTGGCGGACGGGTGAGTAATACATCGGAACGTACCCCGTAGTGGGGGATAGCTCGGCGAAAGCCGGATTAATACCGCATACGATCTACGGATGAAAGCAGGGGACCGCAAGGCCTTGCGCTATGGGAGCGGCCGATGTCCGATTAGCTAGTTGGTGGGGTAAAGGCCCACCAAGGCGACGATCGGTAGCTGGTCTGAGAGGATGATCAGCCACACTGGGACTGAGACACGGCCCAGACTCCTACGGGAGGCAGCAGTGGGGAATTTTGGACAATGGGGGCAACCCTGATCCAGCCATGCCGCGT
>DASVFM010000076.1:0-14548 GCA_036380055.1 Casimicrobiaceae bacterium | reverse complement strand
GAGCGTACCGGTCCCACGACCTTGGCGGGGACGCTGAACCAGCGCCCTTATTGGAGAAGATTCACGCCGTCGCAGGCGCCTAAGGAGGATCTCTTCGCGTTGCATGCGCGGATGGGCATCGAGCGTTGCTCGGGGCGCTGACGCGCAGGGACACAGAGAAGTGGGGCGCCCTGATCCGAGCCAACAAGATCAAGCCGGAGTGAGCATGACGAAGGATTACAGGATTCCGCCGGTCGCGCCGGGTACACGCGCCGAGCTGGCGGACATCGAGCGCGAGATCGTTGCGCAGCGCGGGCGCGTCTCGCCGTTGTACCAGGTGCTGCTCAACAGCGCGCCGCTCGCCGGCGGCTGGGAAAAACTGCTCACGGCAGTCCGCAACCGCAGCACGGTCCCGGCGCACCTGCGCGAGCTCATCATCCTGCGCGTGGCCGTGCTCAACGGTGCGCTATTCGAATTCAGCGAGCACCTGCCACCCGCGCGCAAGGCGGGGCTATCGGAGGCGAAGATCCAGGCGACGCGCACCTGGAATCTGTCCGGCGCGGCTGCCAGCGAATCCGCAGATCTGACCTACGACGACGACGAGAAGCTCGTCCTCGCGCTCGCCGACGCCATGACCCGCGACATCGTCGTGCCGGACGCGATCATGCAGCGCCTAGCCGCGCGCTTCGACGCCCGCGGCGTGCTCGAGACAGTCGCTACGGTGGCCGCCTACAACATGGTGTCGCGCCTGCTGGTCGCGCTGAACGTCGAGCACTGAGCGCCGTCCGCGCGAGCAAACGCCGGCAGCCTCCGCGAACGAGGCCGGCTGTATCCGACACATTGTTTCGGGGTCTTGATCGAATCGCAGGGGACACCTCACCAATCGCCCAACCGCACGCGGTTGGCGAGCTTCCTGCGCTTCGCGCCGGCTTTATCCGCCGGCGGTGCTGCCTGGATCAGCCGTTGTAACCGAGTACGCCGGCGAATGCTCCTGCGCGGCGCCCGCGATGTACATGAGTGCCATCAACAGCACTCCGGCAAACCCTCCTCCTGCAAATGCCACCAGCAACCACCAAGCCGAAACCATCTCGCCCCCCGCGTTGGTCTCGTCGGATGCCAGGTTGATGCACGCGCCCTGGCGGCGCCCTTTCGAGCCTCTTGTGAAGGATCGAAGTCGTTTGTGGTTTATGTCGTGCTGCTAGTCCCAGCTCAATGCGCCACCGGTCTGGTACTCGATGACGCGGGTTTCGAAGAAGTTCTTTTCCTTCTTCAGATCGATCATCTCCGCCATCCAGGGGAACGGATTGTCGGCCTTGTCAAAGAGCGGGTCGATTCCGATCTGCTGGCAGCGGCGATTGGCGATGAAGCGCAGATATTCCTTGAACATGGTCGCGTTCAGTCCCAGCACCCCGCGCGGCATCGTGTCCTCGGCGTAGGCGTATTCGAGTTCGACGCCGCGCTTCATCAGTGCGCGGATCTCTTCGCGGAACTCGGGTGTCCACAGGTGCGGGTTCTCGAGCTTGATCGTGTTGACGAGATCGATGCCGAAGTTGCAATGCATGCTCTCGTCGCGCAGGATGTACTGGTACTGCTCGCTCGAGCCGGTCATCTTGTTCTGCCGGCCCATCGCCAGGATCTGCACGAAGCCGACGTAGAAGAACAGCCCCTCCATGATGCAGGCGAACACGATCAGGCTCTTCAGCAGCTTCTGATCTGCCTCCATTGTGCCCGTCTTGAAGGTCGGGTCGGTGAGCGTGTCGATGAACGGGATCAGGAACTCGTCCTTGTCGCGGATCGACTTGATCTCGTGGTAGGCATTGAAGATCTCCGCCTCGTTCAAGCCCAGGCTCTCCACGATGTACTGGTAGGCGTGGGTATGGATCGCCTCCTCGAAGGCCTGGCGCAGCAGATACTGGCGACATTCGGGCGCGGTGATGTGGCGGTAGGTGCCCAGCACGATGTTGTTGGCAGCGAGCGAATCAGCAGTGACGAAGAAGCCGAGATTCCTCTTGACGATCAGCCGCTCGTCATCGGTGAGCCCGTTCGGGTTCTTCCACAGCTCGATGTCGCGCTGCATGTTGATCTCTTGCGGCATCCAGTGGTTGGCGCACGCGGCGAGATACTTGTCCCAGGCCCACTTGTACTTGAACGGGACGAGCTGATTGACGTCGGACTGGGCGTTGATGACGAGCTTGTCCTCCACGCGGACGCGGCGGAAGCCGTTGGCCATCGCCTGCGCCTCGACGTCGAGGTCGTGCACGGGCTCGCGCGAAAGGATGCCCCCCGTGGTCTGGGCGAGGATGGTCTCCGGTGACGGTGGTGTGACGCGCGGCTGCGTCGGGGGCGTCACGAAATCGTCTTCGAAGGTGAGCATAATCGGTTTCGGTTCCTGTCCTGGTGTCGCTGTTCTGTCGCTGTCCTCCCTCGCACCCAGCACCATAGTTTGGGGCGGGGGACTCTTTTTCTCGCGGTATTGAACGGGGACAAACGCCGCCGCGTGCGGTTGCCGCCGCCGCGGAGATTCCCTTGGAAGGGAGGCTCTATCCCGTCAGTGCACCGCCTTCAGCCTCGCGTACAAGTAATCGGGAGCGAAATCCTGGCCCTCGTGCCAGGCGATGGTGGCCAATCCGTAGTCCAGATAGAACTGCGCGAAACGCTCCCGATCGCGCAAGCCTTCGAACTCCTCGCCGTACAACTCGTCGGCAAGATCGACCACACCCTTTCTTCCGTCGTTGAACTCCAGCCAAACCTTGTAGTCACCGAGATACCGCGCATCCACCACATGACATGGTGCGTGCTCGTACTGGGCCATCTACCTGGTCCTCCGGTTGGTTGCCTCAGATACCTCCGCTATTACCCCTCCCGACGCGTTTCGCGTCGTAACGCCCGGCGTTCTCCTTGGCCAACCCCAACCAGCTCCTGTCTGGGTTCGCGCCGGATCTCGTTGCTCGGTTTCGCGAGTCTTGCGCTGCCTGCGCAGCGCCTGCAGCCGCTACTGGCATGACTCGCAATTCGGATCGTCGATCCTGCACATCTTCGGCTCGGGCTCCTCCACCGCGTGCTTCGACGCGGAAGCCTTGAGGCTCGAGGCAAGGCTCGATGCGCCCGCCCCGACCGCGCCGCCGCCGCTCGGCACGGCGTTGAGCTCGCCGCCCTTGCCGGTCGACTTCTCGGCGGACGTCGCGGCCAGCGTGCGCAGGTAGTACGTTGTCTTGAGCCCCCGCACCCAGGCGAGCTTGTAGGTCTCGTCGAGCTTCTTGCCCGAAGCGCCCGCCATGTAGATGTTGAGCGATTGCGCCTGGTCGATCCATTTCTGCCGCCGCGCGCCCGCCTCGACGATCCACTTCGCATCGACCTCGAATGCCGTGGCGTAGAGCGTGCGCAGCTCGGCCGGCACGCGGTCGATCTTGGCGAGCGAGCCGTCGAAATACTTGAGATCCGAAACCATGACCTCATCCCAGAGGCTGAGCTTCTTCAACTCCGCCACCAGGTGCTCGTTTACCACCGTGAACTCGCCCGAGAGGTTCGACTTGACGTAGATGTTCTGATACTCGGGCTCGATCGAGGCGCCCACGCCGACGATGTTGGAGATGGTCGCAGTCGGCGCGATGGCGATGCAGTTGGAATTGCGCATTCCGTGCTTCTTGATGCGCGCGCGCAGCACGTCCCAGTCCATCGCCGAAGAGCCGTCGATCTCCACGTAGCCGCCGCGCTCCTCGGCGAGGAGCTTCAGCGAGTCCTGCGGCATCATGCCGCGGTCCCACAGACTCCCCTTGTAGCTGCTGTAGCGGCCGCGCTCCTCGGCCATCTCGGTGGAAGCCCAGTACGCGTAGTAGCAGACCGCCTCCATCGACCGGTCGGCGAACTCCATCGCGGCCTCGGACCCGTAGGGCGTGTGCAGCAGGTGCAGGCAATCCTGGAAGCCCATGATGCCCAGCCCCACCGGCCGGTGCTTGAGGTTCGAGTTGCGCGCCTTGGGGACCGCGTAGTAGTTGATGTCGATCACGTTGTCGAGCATCCGCATCGCAGTCTTGATCGTGGTCTTGAGCTTCTCGTGGTCGAGTTCCCAGCCGCCCTTGACGGACTTCATGTGGTTCAGGAGGTTGACCGACCCTAGGTTGCACACCGCGATCTCGCTCTCGCTGGTGTTGAGCGTGATCTCGGTGCACAGATTCGAGCTGTGCACAGTGCCGACGTGCGACTGCGGTGAGCGCACGTTGCAGGCGTCCTTGAACGTGATCCACGGATGCCCGGTCTCGAAGAGCATGGAGAGCATCTTGCGCCAGAGTTGCACGGCCGGGATCTTCTTGAAGAGCTTGAGCTCGCCGCGCGCCGCCTTCTCCTCGTAGCGCGCGTAGGCCTCCTCGAACTTGCGACCCCACTTGTCGTGGAGGTCCGGCACGTCCGATGGCGAGAACAGCGTCCACTCGCCGCCCTCCATCACCCGCTTCATGAACAGGTCCGGGATCCAGTTGGCGGTGTTCATGTCGTGCGTGCGGCGGCGGTCGTCGCCGGTGTTCTTGCGCAGCTCGAGGAACTCCTCGATGTCCAGATGCCAGCTCTCGAGGTAGCTGCACACGGCCCCCTTGCGTTTGCCTCCCTGATTCACCGCGACCGCGGTGTCGTTCACTACCTTGAGGAAGGGCACCACACCCTGGCTCTTGCCGTTGGTGCCCTTGATGTGCGAGCCCAGCGCGCGCACGTTGGTCCAGTCGTTGCCCAGCCCTCCGGCGAACTTCGACAGCAGCGCATTCTCCTTGATCGCCTCGTAGATGCCGTCGAGGTCGTCCGACACCGTGGTGAGGTAGCAGGACGAGAGCTGCGAGCGGTGGGTGCCGGAGTTGAACAGCGTCGGCGTGCTCGACATGAAATCGAAGGTCGACAGCACGTTGTAGAACTCGATCGCCCGCGCCTCGCGCTCGACCTCGTTCAATGCGAGGCCCATCGCCACGCGCATGAAGAACGCCTGCGGCAGCTCGAAGCGCCGCCCGCCGGCGTACTGGTCGACGAGGAAGTAGCGATCGTAGAGCGTCTGCAGGCCGAGGTAGCCGAACTGCAGGTCGCGCTCCGGAACGAGCGCCGCGCCGAGCACCTTCAGGTCGTACTGCTGCAGCGCCTCGTTGAGGAGCCCGATCTTCATGCCGTGCTTGACGAAGCGCGGGAAGTACTCGGCGTACTTGGTCGCCATGTCGGCCTGCGTGGCTTCCTCGCCCAGCGCCTCGTAGCGCAACGCGTCGAGCAGCAGCCGTGCGGTGACGAGGCTGTACGCCGGGTCCTTTTCGATCAACGTGCGCGCGGCGAGGACGACGCAGCGGCGCACCTCGTCCATCGCCACCCCTTCGTACAGATCCTTGAGTGTGGCCTTGAGGATGCGCTCCGGATCGACATCGGCGAGCCCGGCGCAGGACGAACGCACCAGCTCGGTCAGTCGCGCGAGGTCGAGCGGCTTCGACACGCCGCTGTCGACGACGTTGATCGCGCCGGCGTCCTCGGTCTTCGTCTCCTTCTGCTTCTGCTGCGCCCGCTCCTGAGCGCGCTTCTCGCGGTAGAGCACATACGCGCGCGCGACCTCGTGCTCGCCGCCGCGCATCAGCGCAAGCTCGACCTGGTCCTGGATCTCCTCGATGTGGATCGCCCCGCCCTCGGGCTTGCGGCGCATGAGCGCTGCGACCACGACGTCGGTGAGCGTCGCGGTGAGCTCGCGCACGCGGGCGGAAGCCGCGCTCTGCCCGCCGTTCACGGCGAGAAACGCCTTGGTGAGCGCGATGGCGATTTTCGAGGGCTCGAAGGCCACCACCGCGCCGTTGCGGCGGATGACTTTGTACTGCGCGAGCCGGGGATCGGTGTTCACTGCAAGCGGCGCTGCCTGCTCGCCTGCCATCGTTGTTTTCAGATTTGTGACGGATGGCACGGCGGCAGAGCTGGCAACTTGCATGGTACGTTCTCCTGGCGAAATCTTGTCGTTCTTGGTACTGATCACCCGGACCAGCAGGAAGCGCGAATTCCAGTGCTGGCGCGGGTTTCCGGCTGCCGGCCTCCCTGTTTCTCTCCTGCGCCCAGGGGGCGCTCCTCGGCGGCTTTCGGAATTCCCTTAGGAATCAAAACCTACTATATCTTGTGTTCAAGTGCAAGATCAACACTAATCATAGTAGCTTGGCTACCGCGACGCAAGCGCTTTTTGATACACAGAAGCGGAGCTGGAAAAGCGTCCAAAAATCAGTGGGCTAACACTCGATCTGCCAACACTGCACCGATTGCGCACTGCTTTTCCACGATGTTGTGCACAGGCCCAAAGCTTATGCACGCGTTGCGCCGATGCGACATGCCATTGCTCGTTTTTTTGGCAACTGCGGGGCGCTGCTACGAGCCGTGCCGCGCAGTCGAGACGACGCAGACCTGGCGGAGCTTCCCGCTGCGCGGATCACCGCGCGCGGGAAGGTCGCGCTCGAGCGTGAGCACGACGTCGGGCAGCGACTGGCGCGCGAGATAGTCGCGCAGCCCGCGCGCCGCTGCCGCCCACGCGGCGGTGCGATCGCTCGCCTCCTGCGGGTCGAGCCGCAGGGCGAGACGGTCGGCAGCCGTCTGCAGGATCTGGAAGCGATGGAGCCCCGCGGCCTCCTCGACCACGGTGGACAGAGCAAGCGGCAGAAGGCGCACGATCGTCCCGTCGCGCGCGGTGAGCGACACGATGTCGTCGCGCCGGCCCTCCACCTGGATGGCGGGCAGCGGGTTGCCGCAGGGACAGGGCCCCGCGAGCGCGGTGATGCTGTCGCCGAGATCGTAGCGCACGATCGGCTGTGCGCGGTTGGCGAGGTTGGTGAGCAGCGCGGAATGCGAGCTGCGGCCTGGAGGCGTGGGGCTGAAGTCGGCTTCTACCGGCTCGAGCACCACCCAGTCCGCGTTCACATGCAGCCATCCCTCGTCGCAGCCGTAGGCGATGGATAGCGCTTCGGAGCTTCCGTACTCGTTGATGACCGGGCAGCCGAAGGCACGCTCGATCGCCTTGCGGGTGCCCGTCGTCATGCACTCTCCGCCGGACCAGAGCAGCGAAGGCTCGATCGTGAGCCGTCGCGCCTCGCGTTCCTCGGCGAGCAGCGCGAGCATGGTCGGATAGCTGGCGACGAACGCTGGCGCGTAGGCGTTGAGCTCCCGCACGACCTCGGGCAGCGGATCGAGCACCGACAAGCTCTTGCGGGAGAGCCACGGGCTCGCGCGCGTGAGCCGCTCCCAGGAGACGATGCTCGCGTAGTGATCGTCGCGCGCAGTGACCAGCGCCGCCTTCCCGCCGGAACCGAAGACGCCTGCGGCGTAGCGCCGACCCAGCCCCGCCGCGCCGAGCTGCACCCCGATCAGCGCGTCGTACGTGGCGAGCGCCTCGCCATCCTGCACGAACACGCCGGGCACGCCGCTGCTGCCCGAGCTCTTCCACACCGCGTAGCGGTTGAGGTAGCGAATGCCGATGTGCGCGCGGTCGGCGAGGAAGGCCTCCACGCCGGCGCGGTTGATCTGCGGGTCCGTCACCCACCGATCGAAGTCGTCCATCAGCTCGCGCTTGGTCACGACCGGTAGCGCGTCGAGCGGGGCATTGGCGCTAAGGCCGCGCCAGGCGTCGCGGTAGTACGGCGAGCGCTCGCGCACGAAGGCGAGGAGCTGCGCCAGCCGTTCCCGGCGCGCCACGGCGATAGCCTCGGCGCCGCCGCTGCGCGTCCACCAGGTCTCCGACATCCGCGACACCCACGACAGCCACGCCGCCGACGACTGGATCGGATCCCAGGACCGGTTGCGCGTGCTCGCCTGCACCGCGTGCCTCCACTTTGGGGCCGGCGTCCGCCGGCGCGGGCCCCTGGTTCACTCGTACCCGCCCGCCGGACTTGCCGCCGGACGGGCCTCGCATGGTATTTTATGCCGCCATGAACGACCGAGCGACCACATTTGCTACGCCAGCGCCCGAGGCGCCGACTGCGACCGGTGCGGCGGCGCGCTACCTCGCCGGCATCGGCAGGCAGACCAGCATTCCGTTCCGGGTCGTGTTCGCAAACGGCTCCGCATACCGGAACCACGACACGGCACCGGCGTTCACCATGACGTTCAACACGCGGCAAGCCGAGCTGCGGGTCCTGCGCTACGGTCATGTCGGACTGCTCGAAGCCTACTTCGACGGGGGCATCGACTTCGACGGCGATCTCGCGATGGCTGCCCGTGTTGCGTTCGAGGCGGGCTTCGACACGCGGCCGAACAGGCTGGTGCACCTGCGCAACCTCTGGCACGAATTCCGGTTCTCCAATCGCTCGATCGCGCAGGCGAAGGCCAATGCGCGCTTCCACTACGGGCTGGGCGAGGCGTTCTATCGCTACTGGCTCGACCGCGTCGGCATGATGTATACCTGCGCGTATTGGAAGGAGGGCACGAAGAGCGTCGAGGAGGCGCAGGTCAACAAGATGGACCACGTCTGCCGCAAGGTGCAGCTCAAGCCGGGCGAGACCTTCGTCGACGTGGGCTGCGGCTGGGGCGGGCTGCTCTTCCATGCCTACGAGCGCTACGGCGCGCTCGGGACCGGCATCAACACGACCACCGAGCAGGTGCATGAGCTGCGTGCGGAGATCGCGCGGCGCGGCCTCGCGGACAAGATCGGGCTCGTCGAATGCG
This sequence comes from Casimicrobiaceae bacterium, assembly GCA_036380055.1. Lineage (GTDB taxonomy): Bacteria > Pseudomonadota > Gammaproteobacteria > Burkholderiales > Casimicrobiaceae > PALSA-1003. Next base: position 5,923 of record DASVFM010000076.1, on the reverse strand, counting down.
ATTTCCGCGAGATACCCGGGCAGTACGACAAGCTCCTTTCCATCGGGACGCTCGAGCACGCGGGCCGCGACTCGCTCGCGCCGGTGGTCAAGGCGCACGCCGATGCGATGAAACCCGGCGCGCTCGGCGTGATCCACTTCATCGGGCACGTGGGACGCTTCGAGACCGAGTTCTACATCCGCGAGTGCATCTTCCCCGGCGGCTGGATCCCGAGCCTCGCCGAGGCGATCGAGGCGATGGAGGCCTCGGGCCTCGAAGTGCTCGACGTCGAGAACCTGCGCCGCCACTACGCGCCCACGCTCGACGCCTGGGCTGAGCGCTTCGACGCGAGCTGGGAGAAAATCCAGGCGCTCGATCCGAAGCGCTTCGACGAGCGCTTCCGCCGCACCTGGCGCACCTACCTCTGGGCGTGCGCTGAGATGTTTCGGGCGAAGAACGGGCACACGCACCTGTTCCAGGTGCTGGTGAGCAAAGGCAACATCGACTCCAAGAACTACCCGATGAGCCGTGCGTTCCTGTACACGGGAGACCGCTCCCGTCCGTCCTGAGGCTGTCGGAGGGCGAACGGTCGTGGTGCGCCGGCCTCGCCACGAGCCCGTTCCGGGATCGAGCGCATGAACGCCTACGCCGACCGCAAGGCCGAGCTCGTCGCCAGGCTCGGCGCGGGAACGGCGGATTTCGGCCTCGCCAAGGACACCTCGAATCTCTTTCGCGACCGCGCGCCGCGGGCGCGGCCGACGATCGATCTCAAGGGTTTCAACCACGTCGTAGCGGTGGACGCGCGGCCAGGGCTGGTCGAGGCCGAGGGGATGGTGCGCTACGCCGATCTCGTCGACGCCACGCTCGCGCACGGCACGATGCCGGCGGTCGTGCCGCAGTTGAAGTCGATCACCCTCGGCGGCGCGGTCGCCGGGGTGGGCATCGAGGCGACCTCGTTCCGCCAGGGGCTCGTGCACGATGCTGTCGTCGCCCTCGAGGTACTGACCGGCGACGGGCGCATTCTCGCCTGCACTCCCGACAACGAGCACCGGGATCTCTTCTTCGGCTTTCCCAACTCATACGGCACGCTCGGCTACGCGCTCAAGGTCACCTCGCGCACGCTGCCGGTGAAGCCGTACGTCGCAGTCGAGCATGTTCGCTACGCCGGCGCCGAGGCCTGCTTCGCCGACGTCGCGCGCTTCGCCGCCGACCCCGGCCTCGATTTCCTCGACGGGGTCGTGTTCGACCCGCGCGAGCTCTATCTGTCCTGCGCGCGCTTCGTCGACAATGCGCCATCGACGAGCGACTACAGCTACGAGCGCATCTACTACCGCTCGATCCGCGAACGCTCGAGCGACTTCCTCACCGTGCGCGACTATCTCTGGCGCTGGGACACGGACTGGTTCTGGTGCTCGAAAAACCTGGGAGCGCAGAACCCGCTCCTGCGCCGCCTCTACGGCCGCAAGCGGCTGAACTCGATCACCTACCAGAAGATCATGCGCTGGAACTCGCGTTGGGGATTCACCCGCGCGCTCTCGCGCCTCACCGGCGCGCGGGCCGAGTCGGTAATCCAGGACGTCGACATCCCGCTCGCGCGGGCGGCGGAGTTTCTCGAGTTCTTCCACTCCCGCATCGGGATACTGCCCGTGTGGCTCTGCCCCATCCGGGCAGCGCAGCCGGGCGCGCGCTTTCCGCTCTACCCGCTGCGTGAGGACACGCTATACGTGAACTTCGGCTTCTGGGACGTGGTCCACGACCGCAGAGGACAGCCCGACGGCTTCTACAACCGCGCGATCGAGCGCAAGGTCACCGAGCTCGGCGGCATCAAGTCGCTGTACTCGGACTCGTACTTCGCTGAGGAGGAGTTCTGGTCGATCTACGATCGTGAGACCTACCTTGCGCTCAAGCGCCGCTACGATCCGAAAGGCGCGCTGCCGGGGCTGTACGACAAGGTAGTGCGCGGCCGGGCCGCCGCGCGATGACCCACTACGACGTATTCAACGGCGACGCGGACGGGCTGTGCGCGCTGCACCAGCTCCGACTCGAGGAGCCGCGCGAATCGATGCTCATCACCGGCGCCAAGCGCGACATCGAGCTCCTGCCTCGCGTCGATGCGACAGCCGGCGACTCGGTGACCGTTCTCGACGTGTCGGCCGCGACGAATCACGCGGCGCTCGTCGCGCTGCTCGAGCGCGGTGTCACCGTGCAGTATTTCGATCACCACTTTCCCGGCGAGCTCCCGCAGCATCCTAAGCTCACCGCGGCGATCGACACTTCGCCGCGCGTGTGCACCGGAATCATCGTTGATCGCTACCTGAAGGGTAAGCGGCGCGTCTGGGCCGCGGTTGCGGCGTTCGGCGACGATCTCATCGAGCCTGCCCGCGCGCTTACCGGAGAGCTCGGCCTCGACGGCGCACAGCAGCGCGCCCTGCAGGAGCTCGGTGAAGCGCTTGCGTACAATGCCTATGGCGACACCGAGGGCGATCTCATCGTCCATCCCGCTGCGCTGTATCGGCGCGTCGCGCCGTACGCCGATCCGTTCCGGCTGCTCGCCGAGGAGCCGCTCATCGCGCGCATCGCCGAGACGCGGCGCGAGGATCTCGCGCAAGCGGCGAAAGCCGAGCCCGACTATCTTTCCGGCCGCGCTGCCGTCTACGTGCTGCCCGACGCCGCGTGGTCGCGGCGCGTGCGCGGCGCGCTCGGCAACGAGCTCGCGCAGCGCAATCCAGATCGCGCGCACGCCATCCTCACGCCGAACGCCGAGGGCGGCTACGTAGTGAGCGTGCGCGCCCCGCGAGCGAATCCCACCGGCGCGGACGCGCTGTGCCGCGCCTTCGCGAGCGGGGGAGGGCGCGCCTCCGCGGCGGGGATTAACCACCTTCCGCCTGAGGGTGTGCACGACTTCGTCCTACGCATCGGCGAAGCCTTTCGCTGACGCTTCTCGGTATGCCCGCGGTGGCTCGGCGCTGTGGCGCAAGCGGTCGTCGAGCGGGTCCCGGTTTGTGGCGGCCACTCAACCCACGAGTAGCCGCGCACAAACCACCCGCTTACGACGTCTGCGCCACATCGCGCCTCGCAGCCGCGGGTGCACCAACGGTGGAAGGTCAGGAGGCGCAGGCGCCGGACGGGCTTCCACCGGTCGATGCTACGCTGCCCGCTCGAGCTCGGGAGTCCAGCGTCCCCCGCGCGCGAGGCTGTTCATCTTCACCCGCCGGTAGAAAGCCTGCTGGGCCGCGGCGACGTTCTCGCGCTTGCCGCCCCAGGCGCGCATCGCGGGGTCCTGCAGCGCGCGCGCATAGGAGAAGGAGAGCACCCACGGCGCGTGCGGGCTCATCGCGTTCATGGCATTGAGATTCGCCGTCGCCTCCTCGGCCTTCTGGCCGCCGGAGAGAAAGTTGATCGTCGGCACCGCCGCGGGCACACAGCGCCTGAGGACACGCAGCGTCGCCTCCGCGACCTGCTGCGGGCTCGCCTTGTTCGGGTTCTCCTTCCCGGGGAGGACCATGCTCGGCTTGAGCACCACGCCTTCGAGCGCGACGCGATGGCGGAACAGCGCGTCGAACACCGCGTGCAGCACCGCTTCGCTCACCTCGTAGCAGCGCTCCATCGTGTGGTTACCGTCGATCAGCACCTCGGGCTCGACGATCGGGACGAAGCCTTCCTGCTGGCAGACCGCAGCGTAACGGGCGAGCGTCTCCGCGTTGGCGGCGATGCCGAGCGCCGTCGGATTGCTGTCGGTGATCGGGTACACCTCGCGCCACTTGGTGAAGCGCGCGCCCTTCGCCTTGTAGCCCTTGAGCCGGTCGGCGAGGCCGTCGAGCCCCTGCGTAATGAGATCGCCACCGGCGCCCGGGAGCGGCACGGTGCCTTTGTCGACCTTTATCCCGGGCATGATGCCGGCCCGCATCAGCAACTCGGGCAGCGGTGTGCCGTCGTCGCTTTTCTGACCGAGCGTTTCTTCGAACAGGATGACGCCGCTCAGGAACTCTTCCGCGCCCTTGGTCGTGAAAAGAAGCGAGCGGTAGGCGCGCCGGGTCTCCTCGGTGGATTCGATGCCGAGCGCCTGGAAGCGCTTGGTGATGGTCGGCACGCTCTCGTCGGCCGCCAGAATGCCCTTGCCCGGCTTCACAATGTTCTCGATCGTGCTCTTTAGCTCGTCGCTGGCCATGCGATTACTCCCGCTTTCATGAGGTTCCGGGCGAAGCTTAACGCCCGCCGTTGAGCCAGGTCAAAACGCCTGCGCCACGACCGGTTCATGCTGTCAACCATGAGACGACCCGCGATTGCAACCCTGGTGCTTGCCATTCTCTGGATTGGCTACGCGCTTACCGCGGCTTGGCTGCTGTACGAGGCGACACCGGAGCTGAGCCGGCCGCTGCTCATGATTCTCGGCGGCTACAGCGCGCTGCTCGCGCTCGTTACCGGGCTCATTGTCGCCTGCTTCCGGGCGAAGCACGTCGTGGGCCCGGGCGGCGCCTGAGGCGCCCGCTAGCCCTTGATGCAGATCATCGGCTCGAGGCGCGCGATCTTTCGCGCGAGCTGCGCGCGATCGGCGGCGTCGACAACTTCGCTCACATCCTTGTAGGCGCCCGGCGCTTCTTCCGCGACGCCGCGCTGCGACGGGCTGCGGATCAGGATCCCGCGCGCGGCGAGCTCGTCGACCACTTGGCGGCCGTTCCACCGGCGGCTCGCCTGGCTGCGGCTCATGCTGCGTCCGGCGCCGTGGCAGGCGGAGCCGAACGCCTCGCGCATGCCGTGCGAGGTACCCGCCAGCACGTAGGACGAAGTCCCCATGCTGCCGCCGATCAACACCGGTTGCCCGGTCGGCGCGAATGCCGGTGGCAGGTCGGGGTGTCCCGGGCCGAAGGCGCGCGTCGCGCCCTTGCGATGCACGTAGAGCTCGCGCGGCTTGCCGTCGACCGCGTGGCGCTCCACCTTGCAGGTGTTGTGCGAGACGTCGTAGAGAAGCGTGAGCTTCGCGCCCGGCAGCACGGCGCGGAACGCCTCGCGGGTGAGATGCGTGAGAATCTGCCGGTTGGCCAGCGCGCAGTTGATCGCAGCGCGCATCGCGCCGAGGTAACGCTCGCCCACGCTCGAGCGGATCGGCGCGCAGGCGAGCTCGCGGTCGGGCAGCGCGATGCCCGCCGCCTTTGCTGCGACCGCCATCTCGCGCAGGTAGTCCGTGCCGATCTGGTGACCGAGCCCGCGCGAGCCGCAGTGGATGCTGACCAATGCGTGATCGGTTTCGAGACCGAACACGCGCGCGATGCTTGCGTCGTAGATCTCCGCCACGCGCTGCACCTCCAGGTAGTGGTTGCCGGAGCCGAGCGTTCCCATCTCGTCGCGCTGCCGCTTCTTCGCCTGCTCCGAGACGGCGGAAGGGTCCGCGCCGCTCATCTCGCCGTGCTCCTCGATGCGCTCGAGGTCCTCGGCGCGGCCGTAGCCGATCTTGAGCGCCCAGCGCGCGCCACCCCTTAGCATGGCCTCCATGTCGGCGGCCGAAAGCCGGATCGCGCCGGTGCTGCCGAGCCCGGCCGGGATGCGCGCGTAGAGCATGTCCGCGAGCGCGCGCTGCACGCGCATCACTTCGCCCGCGGGCAGCCCGCTGAGAAGCGTGCGCACGCCACAGGAGATGTCGAAGCCAACGCCGCCCGCGGAGACGACGCCGTCCTCCCGCGGATCGAACGCCGCCACGCCGCCGATCGGAAAGCCGTAGCCCCAGTGCGCGTCGGGCATCGCGAAGGAAGCCTTGACGATGCCGGGCAGCGCGGCGACGTTCGCCACCTGCTCGGGCACCTTCTCATCCATCGCGGCGACCAGCGCCTCGTCGGCGTAGATGATCCCCGGGACGCGCATCGCCCCGGTGCGCGGCAGCTCCCATTCGCATTCGGACCGGCGGATCAGTCGCGTGATGTCCACTTGCGCCTCAGACGTCGACCACGCA
>DASVFM010000075.1:0-7578 GCA_036380055.1 Casimicrobiaceae bacterium | reverse complement strand
CGCCTCGCCCGGCAGTAGCCTCACGCGGCGCCGAACGAGCCGCCGACGAGTATGAACGCCTACAGCGCGATGACCGCGAGCAGCGCGGGCCGGGTGAAGACCGCGATACCCAGCGCGATCAGGCCAATGCCGGCAACCCTTGCCACGGCGAGCCCACGCTTCGAAGTCTTCTCGATGACGAAGATCGCGAAAATCCCGGCCATCCACAGGAGGTTCATCAGCCCCACGACGAGCAGCACCGCGGTGAGCGCCCAGCAGCAGCCGAGGCAGATCATGCCGTGGATCACGCCCGCGCGCAGCGCGCTCAAGGCCCCGCCGTCGAAATCGTGCGAGGCGACGAAGGCGAAGGGGCTTTGGCAGTGCTCGAAGCACACGCGCTTCCAGCGCGTGAACTGATACGCGCCGGCGACAATCAGGATGCCGCCAGCCAGCGCCGGCAGCCAGCGCAGCAGCACCGCGTCCTCGCTGAGCGGCGCGAGAGCCTTGTAGGCGAGGAGCGGCACCAGACCGATCGTCGACCAGACGAGGAGGTAACCGGCGATGAACACGAGCGTGGGATAGATTCCGCGGCCGCGTCGGCGGTTGACGCCGAGGTGCGCGAGCGCCATCGGCGCGATCGTGGGCAGCATCATCGCCGCCATCATCGTCACCCACATGGCGAGGAAGGCTCCGCCGCTCATGTCGCCCTGCGCGAGCCACCCGATCTGCCCGAGGCCCATCACCATGCCGCGCATCGAGGTGGCGTCCTGAATCGTGCTGCGCCACGCGAGCACGGAGAGCGCGATCAGCCCGACGATGAGCGTCAGATTGACCCGCCACGACAGGAGCGCGAATGCCGCGCGAGGCGAATCCTCTTCCGGCGCGTCCACGGCTCCCATGCTCAATCGGGACCGCGCCAGCTGAACGGAATGTGCTTGCTTGACTGCCCGCTGCGGTTCCGCTTGAAGCCAAAGAGGTCGGCGCTGTCGACCGTGACCTTGCCCCAGGTGGCCACGCCGCCCGGGCCCACTTCGGAGCCCGGGGGGTTGATCGTCTGAACGCGCTTGCCCGGTGGCGTCGTCGGGCCGCTCAGCGCCTCGACAGCCGCTTCAACACGCCCGGGCACTACTGCGCGCCAACGCGCGAGGTCGCCCGCGATCACGACTTCGATCGGCGCGAATTCGATACCGCGCACCTCGGCGATGCTCCGCGCGAACTTGCCCGGCCAGCCGCCCGCCTGTCCGCCGAAGATCATCTGCAGCGCCTCTCGCTGCCGGGCGTCGGCGCGCTCGTCGAGGATGACGCCCATCGAAACCTTGGCGCCTTCCCAGATGTTGCCCTTGAAGTAGCCGAGGGCGACGACGTTCAACCCGTCCAGTTTGACGTCGCCGTAGTTGGCCTTGCGCAGGTGCCAGACCAGAGTTCCCTCGCACTCGTCGTAGGTCGGCGCCCGGGCGAATTCGCAGGGACAGGGAATGTCACAATTGCAGACGTCGAACCACTCGCCCTCCGCCTGCCATTGCGGGACGTTGGCCATCGGGATCTCCTCGCGCGGACAGCGTCCCCAGTCTACATCAACGCGAGGAGCGAATCACTTGACCGTCAGCGTCCCGTGCATGTTCGGATGCAGCGTGCAGATATAGGCGTATTCCCCCGCCTTGCGCGCGACGTATTTCCAGGACTTACCGGCGGCGATGTCGTGCGAGTCGAACGCGCCCTTGGCGGTTACGGTGTGCGGGAATGGGTCCTTGTTGACCCACACGATCGTGTCGCCGCGCTCGACCACCAGCGCCTGCGGGGTGTACTGCACCGCTTCGATGACGATGGTGTGGGTCGTGGCTTTGCCGGCGGCTGTCGCGCCGCCGGCGCAGGCGAGCCCGGCGGCGAGAGTCAGCGCGCCGAGCGCCCGCGAGACGCGCAGCATGTCGATCTGCCTTCTAGCTCCCCTGCTTCGCCTGGATCATCTTGGCGTGGTCGAGGTGCGCGACGAACGCCGGCCGCACCTTGATGATCAGCGCTTTCAGCTCCTCGTTCTTGGCGTTGGGGATGAGGACCTTGTCGACGGCGTCGATCACCTGCTCGTGGTACGCGACTTCGTGATCGATGTAAGCCTTGTCGAATTCCTTGCCCTTGAGCCCCTTGAGCTTCTTGACGTTCTCCTCGCCGCCGGCCTTCAGGCTCTGGCTCGTCGGGTTGTCTTCGGGCTTGACGTTGAGCTTCGTCACCAGCGCCACCGCCTGCTTGTTCACGCCGCTGTGGTCGGTGACCATCATCTTGCCGAAGTCGCGGACTTCCTTGCTGCTGCCCTTCGATTCGGCGAGCTTGCCGGCATCGATGTCGACCTGGTTTGCCGTCACGACGATATGCGCAATCTGCGGGTCCGTCGGTCCGGCGCCTTGGGCGAACGCGCCGGTCGCTGCCAGGAGCAGGGCGGATCCGAAAGCGATGAGCGAACGTTTCATCTTGTTTCTCCTTGGGGGTTGGACTGTCGTACTCTTTCGAGCACGTTTGCGACGATGCGGTCGCAGCGCTCTCCCGCGAAACCGAATGCATCGACCGTGGCCGTGTCGAGGTCGCGCGAGAGCGACTCGCGCAGCAGTGCCCGCGCACGAAAAGCGCGCGTGCGCACGGTCGCCGGCGGGAGTTCGAGACACTCCGCGGTTTCCTCGACGGACATCTCTTCGACGTCGCGCAGCACGAACACGGTGCGGAATGCCTCCGGCAGCGCGTCGATGCGGCGCTCGAGCAGGCGCCGCAGCTCGGCGCGCATGGCGGCCGCCTCCGGACGCTCCGCAGTTGCTTCATCCATGATCGCCTCCACCGCGCCGCGCTCCGCCGACTCGAGCGGGATCACGACGCTGTCGCGCTTGCGCCGGCGCAGCCGCGCGTAAGCCTCATTGATGACGATGCGCGCGAGCCAGGTCGAAAGCTTCGCCCCGCCGCGGAAGCCGGCGATGTTCCGGTAGGCGGCAAGGTAGGCTTCCTGCAGCACGTCCTCGGCTTCGCTGTCGTCTTTCAGGATCGACCGCGCGATGCGGAAAAGCATGCGATTGTGCGCGCGCATCATCGTCTCGAAGGCGCGCTCGTCGCGCTGGCCGATGCGCAATGCGAGCGGAGCGTCGTCGGTCTGCGGCTGCGGGGCGGCGGCGGTCATGGGGCTTCGTGCTCTCGATCCTGCCCATTAGATGAAATCGGATCCGGCCGCGTTCCCGCGGCTGCAGGCTGTAGCTGACTCGCGCGCCTCGCCCGCGTCTAAAGCCCCTCGCGGCTGTAGGGACGATTCGGGCTTTCAGAACATCCTGTAGATCGCCTGCTGGCCGCCCGGCGTCAGCGACACGACGCGCGAATCCCTGGCTCGCCTAGCCCAGCCCAGCTCGACGAGGCGATCGAGCAGCGCCGCGCCAAGTGCACCGGCCAGATGATGACGGCGCTCGCTCCAGTCTAGGCAGGCCCGGCAGAACGCACGCTTCTCGCTCGCGAGCGCGTCCGTGTCGATGGCGAGCTTCTTGAACAGGCGCCGGCCGCTGGCGCTGAGCGCGAGGCCATCGGCGCTCGACACAAGCGCGCGGCGCTGCATCAGCCCTTCGTAGATATGCACGCCGACTTCGCCGGCGAGATGGTCGTAGCACACCCTCGCCTTCCGCAGCGCCGGCTCGCGCGGGCTCGAGCGCACGCGCACCGCGCCCGTCCTGAAAGCCACCCCCATCAGCGATTCGAGAAGATGCGCGACGTCCTGATCGGCGAGGCGGAAGTAGCGGTGCCGGCCCTGCTTCTCCACCGCGACCAGCTTCGCCTCCACCAGCTTGGCGAGATGCGCGCTGATCGTCTGCTTGGTTACGCCGGCCACCGCGGCGAGCTCGGTCGCGGTGAGCGCGCGATCGGCGAGCAGCGCGGTGAGCACTTCCGCGCGCGCATGATCGCCGATGAGCGCGGCGATGCCGACGATGCTCGGGCCGTCTTTCATGGTTCGATCCTAGACGAACCATCGAATCTGCGCAAGACCTTATGATGGCGCATCCCTCGACCGGAGCCATTGCCATGCACGTCACCTGCTTCATCCGCTACGAGATCGACCCGTTCCAGCGCGATGCGTTCGAGGAGTACGCGAAGAACTGGGGCCGCATCATTCCCCGCTGCGGCGGCCGCCTCGTCGGCTACTTCATGCCGCACGAAGGCACCAACAACGTCGCCTGGGGTGTGATAGCGTTCGAAAGCCTGGCCGCGTACGAGAGCTACCGCGCGCGGCTCAAGGCCGACCCGGAGGGGCGTGAGAATTTCGCCCTGGCGCAGTCGAAGCGATTGATCCTGCGCGAGGAGCGCAGCTTCCTCGCCGCGGTCGACGGTACTTTCGGGCAGCAGGCATTCACGCGAGGAGGCTCTCAATGATCGCCGTCATTTTCGAAGTCACGCCGAATCCGGGCAAGGAGAAGACCTATCTCGACGCCGCCGCCCGGCTGCGGCCTGAGCTCGAGAAGGTGGACGGCTTCATCTCGGTCGAGCGCTTCAGGAGCCTCGTTTCGCCCGACAAGATCGTCTCGCTCTCGTTCTGGCGCGACGAGGAGGCCGTGCAGCGCTGGCGCAACGTCGAGGCGCATCGCGCCATCCAGGCCCAGGCGCGCAAAACGATCTTCGCCGACTATCGGCTGCGCATCGCGCACGTGATCCGCGACTACGGCTTGAACGATCGCGCGCAGGCGCCGGACGACTCGCGGCAGGTGCATGGCGGTTGAGCGGAGCTCCGGCCATTCGGGCTACCTGACCGAGATCGGGCTGCTGCTTCTGCTCGCCACGCTCTGGGGAGCCTCGTATACGTTCATCAAGATCGGCGTCGAGACGATCCCGCCGGTGACCTTGATCGCCGCGCGCACGGCGTTCGCGTCGCTCCTGCTGCTCGCCATCCTGCGCTGGCGGGGCGTGGCGCTGCCGACCGATCCGGCACTGTGGGGTCGCTTTCTCCTGCAGGCCTGTCTCAACAGCGTGATTCCGTTCACTTTGATCGCATGGGCAGAGCAGTTTGTCGACGCGGGCATCGCGACAATCCTCAATTCCTCGTCGCCGATCTTCACCTTCATCCTGGCTCTGCTCCTGACCCGCGCAGCATCCGCGACCGGCCGCAAGCTCTTGGGCGTCGTCGCGGGAATGATCGGCATCTGTCTCATCGTCGGCGTAGAGGCGCTCTCGGGCGTCGGGCGGGAGGTTGTTGCCGAAATCGCGATCGTCGCGGCCACGATCTGCTACGCCGGCGCCGCGATCTTCGGTGTGAAAAACTTCGCGAAGCTCGACCCGATGCTGCCTGCGGCCGGCTCGCTCGTCTGCGGAGCGATCGTGCTCGCGCCGCTCAGCCTCGTCGTCGATCAGCCGTGGACGCTCGCGCCGTCCGCGCGCTCGATCGCCGCGCTCGGCTGCCTGTCGGTGTTCTCGACGGCGCTCGCGTTCACGATCTACTTTCGCCTCATCCACACGCTCGGGCCGGTCGGCACGACCGCGCAGGCCTACCTTCGCGTTCCGATCGGAGTGGCGATCGGCGTCCTGTTCCTGGGTGAGGCTCTCGCTCCCACGACCCTCGTCGGGCTCGCCTGCGTCATCGCGGGCGTGGCTGCGATGACGATTCCGGCGAGGTCGACCTAGGCCGAGACGCGCGTCCGGCCCGGTCCTTCGCTGCACAGGTCAGGCGGCGACCGCGCTGCCCTGCTCGATCGGCAGTCCCGCTTCCGTCCAGTCCTGCTTGCCGCCGGCATAGACTCGCACGTCGGCGTAGCCGAGCTGCTTCAGCACGCCTGCCGCGATGTGAGAGTTCTGGCAGCTTGCACTGGCGCAGTAGACGACGATCGGCATCGTCTTGACGGGCGCGAGCTCCGGCGCCAGCTCGGCGACCGCGTCGTGCGGCAGGTTGCGTGCCCCCGGCAGGTGCCAGTCGTCGAAATACGTGACGGGCAGCGCTTCGAGAAGCAGCGGCGCCTTGCCGGCGGCGATGAGAGAGGACAGCTCTTCGCGAGTGATCGTGCGTTGCATGACGGTCTCCTGAGTTCTCCATATAGTTGCAAACGCAACCACTTTAAAGAGTACTCGCTTTTGATTGCAATTGCAACTATAATGCCGGCAGGGGGGCCGGGAGGGCGTCGGGCAAAATGGCACTGAGGGCAGTGAGCGATTCGGCAGGGCACGCCTGGGCGGTGTTCCTCACCGCGCACGCGGTGCTCGTAGAGGCAGTCGAGGCGCGGCTCGCGCAGGCCGGCTTGCCCCCGCTTGCCTGGTACGACGTGTTGTGGGCGCTCGAGCGCCTCGGCGAGGGCCGGAAACGCATGCACGAGCTCGCCGAGCTGGTCGTGCTGTCGCGCAGCAACCTCACGCGGCTCGTCGACCGGCTGGAAAAGGCCCGGCTGGTGCGCCGCGTAGCTTCCGAGGACGACCGGCGCGGCGCCTACGCCGAGCTCACCGCCGAGGGCCGGAAACTGCGCCGTAGGATGTGGCCGGTCTACTCAGCCGCCATCGAGGAACTTTTCGGGGCCCACCTCACGCGTGCCGAAGCGGAGAATGTGAGCCGCGCGCTGGAGAAGGCTATTGCTGGGCGCCGACTTCTTCCAGCGCAGCGCGCCCCGCGAGTCCGTGCCGTTTCTCCTCGACGAGGCTCTTGATCAGGCCCATGCACTTCTTGGCCTCGAAGGTCTTGTCGAAGAACCGATCGGCGCCCAGCCGACAGCAGAGCTCCTCGTAATCCTCTCGCGCGTAGTTGGTGAGAACGACCTTCACCGCGTCGGGAGCGAGGCTGTGGTCCTTCAGTGCTTTCAGCAGATCGAACCCGCTTCCGTGCTCCAGGTGGAGGTCGATCAGGATCACATCGGGCTGCGTCGCAAACACGTTGCTGATCGCGGAACCCGCGTCGGCGCTGCTGCCGCTTACCTCTGCTCCAGTCGCTTCGATCGAAGCGCCCAGCATCCGCAGGACGATCGGCGAGTCCTCGACGACGTAGACTTGCAGCGGTTGGGTGGTCTCGTTCATGGGAAACATAGGGCGCAGCGCGAGGACGTACAGTAGGCCGCCTGCTTTCGGGCGGGAATCAGTCCTTTGCTGATTCTGCTGTAGGAGTACGTCCGTCAGACTGGGCGTGAACCAGACGCCGACGACCGCCGCGCGGCTTACCACGCGTTGCGTAGCTCGCGCAGCTTCAGGAACACCGTGCGCTGATCGGGCTTCTCCGGCAGATCGGGAAACGCTTCGCGGAGCTTCGCGATCACGGTCGGGCTCGCAAGCCGGAAGAAGGTGTTGATCTCCCGTTCGACGTCGAGCGTGGTGACGTAGGCGTTGCCCGGATCCTGATCCGCGAGCCGGCCGAGCAGCTCGCGGGCGCGCCGGTTGTCCGGCTCGCGGCTGAGCGTAAAGCGCAGGTTGTTCTCGATGTAGTCGTGGTCAGGATAGATCAAGGTCGAGGCAGGGAGCTTCGCCAGCTGCTCGGAGAAGGTCTTGTAGAGCTCTTCGGGATGCCCGCCGTTGTGGCAGTTTCCCGCGCCGGCGTTGAACAGGGTATCGCCGCAGAAGAGCGCGCGCTCGTCGCCCCTCGACAGCAGGCACACGTGGCTCATCGTGTGCCCCGGCGTGTCG
>DASVFM010000074.1:0-11038 GCA_036380055.1 Casimicrobiaceae bacterium | reverse complement strand
GTCTTTGATCGCAGAGAACGATACGTCGATGGCGTACAGGTCGATATCCGGCGTCCGGAGGAGCGCCGCGACGGCCGGATCGGTGTTGGCCTTGAACGCGGCTGAGTCGCGCAGCCGGCGCATCTTCTGCCAGTTGGCGATAATGTCGCGCAGCGTCTCGACGCTGTCGTAGGAGTAGTGATCGATCGGCACCCCGGTCGCCTTGATCAGCAAGGTGATGTCGCCGGGCGGTCGCTCCGATTGGTCCCAGTTGGTCTTCGGGGTGGACAGCGAGTTGACGATGAGTATGACCATCCGCCGCACATGGTCCAGGGGCGTGGGTTGACCCAGCGTATAGAGGGCTTCGATTTCCTCCAGAACTTCCAGCACACCGCGCATACCCAGGTTGTCGGACAGGCCGCCGTCGACGAGATGGATATAGGGCTTGTCGCCCTGCCCGTAGGATTGCAGGTCGTGAATCTGAGCCATCACGCGCGCCGCCGGCCGCGGTGCGGTCGCCGGATTGGAAAACACCCTGAGGAACGGCGGGAGCTGAAAATGGCAGCTGCCGCCGTAGTTGTTGATGGTGACCGGAGAGAGCGCGAACGGTACCGCGGACGACGCAGCGGCGGCGCGCGACAGCGGAACTGCGTCGAGGTTCGAGCAGAGGATGTCGAAGACACTCTGGTTGAAGCCCAGACGCGTGCCCGTCGCGATGTCGGTCGCCGTCGCGACTACGAACGGGCCGCTGCCGCGAGCCAGGTCCGCGTACGTCGCGCCGTGAAACAGGATCTCGTCGTAGAGCTCGGCAGCCGTTTCAGAGCGTCCCCACCCGGGCGACCACAACGCTCCCCAGTTCACGGGGTTGAGGACGCGGCCTATGAGCTCTCCCTCAACGTTGCGCTTGAGGAAAGCGGTCTCGTAGAAGTCGAATAGCTTCTCGCCGTAGAGCCCATAGGCCAGCGCTGTAAAGCTGCCCCCCGACACGCCGGTGATGATGTCGACATGATCCAGGAGGCGAACCTTGCCCTTCGGACCGACCACCTCGATGCGACGAAGAGCCTCCAGCACGCCGTAGGAGAAGGCCGCCGCCCGCGTTCCGCCGCCGGAGAAGGCGAGGATCAGAAGGTTCTCTTTTTCTCCCAAACGCTGCTCGTGCACCAGATAGCGGTAGCCTGTATCCGGAGCGACCTGCGTGATCGCCGGGTTGACCGGGCGCGTGGCGCATCCGCCGAGCATCATGCCCAGGAGCGCGAGCAAAAACGCGGGCAACACCAGCCTGTCGCCGCCTTTCACCTCGGACCCCCGCTGTCAGGATTTCGGCGGTACGTAGCCGGAGGCGACGTCGGCCCCGCCGCCGAAGAAATGCCGCTCCATCTGCTCGGCGAGGTATTTCCGCGCTCTGGGATCAGCAAGGCTGAGCCGGTTCTCGTTCACCAGCATCGTCTGGTGACGCAGCCACTGCTGCCAGGCCTCCTTCGAGACGTTCTCGTAGATGCGCTTGCCCAACTCGCCGGGATAGGGCGGAATATCGAGCCCTTCGGCCTCGCGCCCGAGCTTGACGCACTGAACCATGCGTGCCATGGGATCACCTCGCGGCAGTCGATGTTGGCGAAAGCTGCGCTCACCGGCGCCGAAGCGCTCGGTTCAACGCAGCCCGATTATCTCACCAGCCTCGACCTACGTTAAGGTCTTCTCGTAGACGAGCGAGCGCCTCTGCCAGTTGTAGAGATCGCGCTTCTCTTTCGGTAGACGTGACACATCGCTTTCGACGAAGCCCCGCTCGAGGAACCAGCCTGAAGCGCGCGTCGTCAGGACGAACAGACGCGCAAGTCTCAGCTTCTTCGCCCGCTGCTCGATCTCGTGCATGAGCGCCTCGCCGTAACCCTCGCGTCGGAAGTCGGGGTCGACCGCGAGGGCAGCCAGCTCGCCCGCGCGTTCCTCGGGAAAAGCGTAGAGCGCCGCACAACCGATGATCGCTCCGTCGTGCTCGGCGACCGCGAACCGCTCGATCTCCATTTCCAGGCGCTCCCGCGAGCGACGAACGAGGATGCCCTCGTCCTCGAGCGGCTCGATGATCGACAGAATGCCGCCCACGTCGTCGATCGTGGCGTTGCGCAGGTGCGCAAGCGGAGCGGCGGCCACCATCGTGCCCACTCCGTCGCGCGTGAACAGCTCGAGCAGCAGCGCGCCGTCGCGATGGCGGCTGATGAGGTGGGCGCGCTTCACGCCGTTGTCGCAGGCGCGCACGGCGCAGGGGAGATAGTGCAGGACGTCGGGCGGGAGCTTGCGCTGCCGCGCGAGTATCGCCTCCGCTTCGCGCGTCGACAGCTCGGTCAGCAACCGCTTCCGGCCGTTGCGGACTCCGTCGGTTTCCATGAGAAAAATGAGCTTGTGCGCCGACAGACGCACCGCGACCTGGGTCGCGACCTCCTCGACGGCGAGATTGAAGATCTCTCCCGTCGGGGAATACCCTAGCGGAGAGACCAGCAGCAGGTCACCGTCGTCGAGGCGCTGGCGCATGCCCTCGATATCCACGCGGCGGACCTCGCCCGTCAGCCCCATGTCGACGCCATCGAGTACGCCGATAGGCTTCGCCGTGATGAAATTCCCGCCGACGACCCGAATTCGAGCGCCGGCCATCGGTGAGTTGGCGATACCAAGCGAGAGAAGGGCTTCGATACGGCTGCGCGCGTGTCCCATTCCCTCGAGCACGCAGTCCATCGTTTCCGCATCCGTGATGCGCAAGCCCCGGTGGTAGCGGCTGGGGACGTTCTGCTGCTTGAGTATGGCTTCGATCTGCGGTCGTGATCCGTGCACGATCACCAGTCGGATGCCGAGACTGTGCAGGAGGTTGAGGTCGTGGATCACACCGAGGAAGGTATCGTCGGCGACCACTTCGCCGCCGAAGGCGATCACCACGGTCTTGCCGCGCAGGGCGTGGATGTAAGGCGCGGCCGCGCGGATCCACGGCACGAACGACTGAGGGTCGAATCTCACCACGGCGCTATTGGCGCTGGCGGATCGTCGCGTGCCCGTCGCCGCCGGATGTCTCCGGGGGATGGTCGAAGCGCACGCCGTCGAGCTGCCCGGGCCGGCTGCGAATGAGCGCCTCCGTGAACCGGGCCAGGGTCGAGTACGGATCGTTCCTGATCAGGTGGGCGTAGCGAAGCGCGTGTGGAGTGGGCGTGGGATCGTGCACGAGCTCCCCGGCACGCGGCCGCAAATCGGGCCGGCCGTGGAACCAGCCCACGAGCTGCTCCTCCGTCATGCCGCGGGTCGCCCCCTGCACGACCATCTCTTCGTAGCAGCGACGCCAGTGCGTCGCGATGCGCCGCTCCTCGACCCCGGGGCGCCCGGCCGCGAGGTGAGCGAGATAGCCGACGATCGTCTTGTTCGTGACTTGCGCGGCCGAGCGCACCGGATAGTGCGCCAACGCAAGCTGCCGGAGACCTGGGACGCTCAGCTGCTGCTGCCCACCGATCGGCAGCAATCCATGATTGCCGTGATCGATTGCCCAGCGGCGGTCGGCCGCAAAGCCGGGTGTAAGCACCATCTTGAACACGGGCGGCTCTTCGCGCACGCGATGCTGGATGCGCCGAATCGGATGCAATTCACCGGCGGGGTCATCCGACGTAGGCACGAACGTGAGCAGCCGGATCCCTGCGGCGAGCACCATGGGCGGCAGTGCGCCGAGGGCGGCCTCGATCACCTGGCGCTGCGGCGGCACGATGAACTCGTCGGCGTCGAGCAGGAACGCGAAGTCGGGCTGAATCGCAGTCCAGGCCTCGCGGGCGAGCCACGTCAGCCGCTCGCCTTGCAGAAACGCGGGTTCGTTATCGAGCACGAGCGTGATCGGCAAGCCTTCCGCCTGCAGCGCTTCGAGAATTTCGCGCGTTCCGTCCTGCGAGCAGTGCACGACGACGAACAAGTGATCCAGCAGGCCGAGCGTATGGCGCACAAAGGCCTCGACGACGTCCGCGTCGTTTCCGATCATCGAGATGCCCGCAAGCTTCATCCCATCCCGCCCTGCGCAGAGTCTATTGAAATCCCGAACGATACTCAATGCAGCGCAGTGCCCCGCTATAATGTCGAGCGTCGGCTTCACCAGCATGCCTTCCCCTCTCCTAGGCAACCTCAATCCGGAGCAGCTCGCGGCGGTTACGCTGCCGCACGGCTCAGCGCTCATCCTCGCCGGTGCCGGCAGCGGTAAGACGCGGGTGCTCACGACGCGCATCGCATGGCTGCTCGCCACCGGGCAGGTAGGCCCGCTGTCGGTGCTCGCGGTGACTTTCACCAACAAGGCGGCCAAGGAGATGCTGCTGCGGCTCTCGACGCTTACGCCGCTTAGTACGCGCGGCATGTGGGTCGGGACGTTTCATGGCCTGTGCAACCGGATGCTGCGCACGCACTATCGCGACGCGGGGCTGCCCCAGCTCTTCCAGATCATGGACACGCAGGACCAGCTGGCTCTGATCAAGCGCCTCTACAAGGCCCACGGCCTCGATGAGGAACGCTTCCCCCCGCGGCAATTGCAGGCGTTGATCAACTCGGCCAAGGAAGCCGGCCAGCGTCCCAATCAGGTCGAGGCTGGCGACGAGTTCACGCGCCGGCAGGTCGAGCATTATTCGCTCTACGAGGCGGCCTGCGAGCGCGAGGGGGTCGTCGACTTTCCGGAACTGCTCCTGCGCGCCTTCGAGCTGCTGTCACGGCATGAGCCGCTGCGCGAGCACTACCGGCGGCGCTTCGCGCACCTCCTGGTCGACGAGTTCCAGGATACGAACGCGCTGCAATACCGCTGGCTACAGCTGCTCGCTGGCCCCCACGCCGCGGTGTTCGCCGTCGGCGACGACGACCAGTCTATCTATGCCTTCCGTGGAGCGAGCATCGCCAACATGAGGCACTTCGAGCGCGACTTCGGCACGCCCGAGACACCGGTCAAGCTGATCAAGCTCGAGCAGAACTACCGCTCGCAGGGAAACATCCTCGATACCGCCAACGCACTGATCCGCCACAACCGCAGCCGCCTGGGAAAGAACCTGTGGACGGCCGACGGCAAGGGCGATCCGGTGCGCGCCTACGCAGCTCCATCGGACACGGACGAAGCGGCGTTCGTCGTGGATGTCGTGAAGGGACTCGCCGAGCAGGGCGTCTCGCCCGCCGAGGTCGCCGTGCTGTATCGCTCGAACGCGCAGTCGCGCGTCATCGAGCATGCGCTGTTCAACGCCGGCATGCCATATCGGGTCTATGGCGGCATGCGGTTCTTCGAGCGGGCCGAGGTGAAGCACGCCCTTGCCTACCTGAGACTGCTCGCGTCGCCGGACGATGACGGGGCGTTCCTTCGTGTCGTCAACTTTCCTCCGCGTGGCGTCGGAGCGCGGACGCTCGAGAGCCTCCAGGATCAGGCGCGCGGCGCGGGGATCAGCTTGTGGCAGGCAGCGTGCGGAGGCAGCCTGGGCGGCCGCTCGGCCGCGAGCCTCGCCGCGTTCGTGCGCGCGGTCGAGGCGATGCGTGCGGCCACCCGCGGCCTGGCGCTCGCGGAAGCGGTCGAGCACGTCCTGCACGCAAGCGGGCTCGGCGCCCATTACGCCGCAGAGAAAGATGGCGCCGATCGCGTCGAAAATCTTCGCGAGCTCGTCAACGCCGCGGAGAATTTCGTGCGCGAAGCCGATTTGCAGGTCGCCGGCGAGTCGGAGGCGGAGACGGGCGACGCGCTGAGTGCATTCCTCGCGCACGCGGCGCTCGAAGCCGGAGAAACGCAAGCGGCCGAGGGCCGGCCCGCTCTGCAGCTCATGACCGCGCATTCGGCGAAAGGACTCGAGTTCCACACGGTTTTCGTGACGGGTCTCGAGGAAGGGCTGTTCCCGCACGAGAACAGCCTCGCGGAGTTCGACGGTGTGGAGGAAGAGCGTCGACTGGCCTACGTGGCGATCACGCGCGCGCGGCGTCGCCTCTACCTTACGCTCGCGCAGACCCGCATGCTGCATGGGCAGCTGCGCTACAACGTCCCGTCGCGCTTCCTCGACGAGATTCCGCGCGGCCTGGTGCAGTGGCTTTCTCCGCAGCGCGCAGACCTGCCCGTCACGCGGGAGCTCGCTGCGGGCACGGCACCGGCGCGCGAGGCGGCGGTAGCGCGTCCCGGCTGGCGGATCGGGCAGAGCGTGCGGCACTCGAAGTTCGGCCTCGGTATCATCATCGACGCGGAGGGCCGCGGGTACGACGCGCGCGTGCAGGTGAACTTCCGCGACGCCGGCGTGAAGTGGCTCGCGCTCGAGTACGCGAAGCTTCAGCCAGCCTGAGCCGGATCCTCCTGGAGCGGGACGTCGGCGTGAAAGACGTCGCGGTAGGCGACGTAGTCCGCGATCTGGAAGGTTGCAAGGAAGGCGAAGAGGTACGGAAGCACCAGAGCGACGCCGACGATCGTCGCAATGCCCGCTCCGAGCAGGCGCGCCACGGTGAGGATCAGCGCGGGCACGAAGCCTCCGTAAAACACCACGAGCAGCCCGAACACCGCAACAGGCCGCCAGTTGGCGAGCGAGGCGCGCAGACTGGTAGCGAGCGCGGTCAGCGCACCCGCGTCGCTGAAGACGACCAGCGCTGGCGCGAACCAGAGGGCGAGGAGCGTTGGCAGCGCGCACAGCGCCCCGAACAGCATCGCCAGCTGAATGCGCCCGCTGTCGAGCAGTTCGTCGCTGGGTTCGCGTGATCCGGACAGCATTCCGAGCAGTGCGCCGTCGTCTATGAGGGTGGTGGCGGTGAATGCGAGGCTCATCCCGGCGACGAAGACGACTCCGAGCGCGATCAGCGCCCACAGGTCGCTGCGAAAGCCGCGAAACAGATCCGTGAGGCGCGGCGTCCCGCCGCGGTCCTGCGACCATGCCGCAGCGAGAAAGCCGACAGCGAACACCGGCTTCAGCACCGACGCGGCGAGCTTGCCGACGGCCGTCCACGGCCCCAGTTCGGCGAGCGCGGCCATGGCGTAATAGGTAAACAGGAGCAACAGCCACGGCAGCGGCGCGGCGCGAAACATCTGATAGGCGCGGCGCAGCCAGAACAAGCCGCGACGTGAATCACGCCGCGCAAAAGGGATTGGCGCGCGCGTGCTCATGCATCGGGGAAGAGGGGTGGATTGGCGACGCGGTCGCGAAGGATCCGCTCGAATGCGGACGGATCGTGCGCGTGCGTCAGCTCTCCTGGCCGCGGCAGGTGCAGATCGTACAGCCGCGACAGCCAGAAACGCAGAGCGGCGGCGCGTAGCAGGTTGCTCCATTGCGCTCGCTCGTCGAAGTCGAATGGGCGCACGCTGTTGTACGCAGTGACGAGCGCCCGCGTGCGCTCGGCATCGAGGACGCCGGCCGCCGCGCCATCGCCGGCGCTACACCAGTCATTGACAGTGATCGCTACATCGTAGGCGAGCGCGTCGGTAGCCGCGAAGCCGAAATCGATGATCCCCGAGACGCGGCCGTCGACAAACAGAACGTTGTCGCAGAAAAGGTCTCCGTGGATCGCCCCGCGGGGGAGCTTCACCTTGGCGAGCGCGCTCTGGTGCTTCAGCTCCGAGGCAGCGAGCGCGTTTTGCTCTGGAGAGAGAAACGGTCGCACGGCGCGCGCGGCCTGACGCCACCAGCCGAGGCCGCGCCGGTTGCCGAGTCGGCCGCGGTACTGTTTCGCCGCAAGATGCAGCTCGGCGAGGGCCGCGCCTACCGCGGCGCAATGCGCCTCGTTCGGCGCTGTCACTGGACTGCCGTCGAGTCGCGCGACGAGACTCGCGGGCTTGCCGTTGAGAAAGCTCCACAGCGCGCCGGTTCGATCCGGCTCCGGCGCTGGCGCCTTGACGCCGGCACGCGCGAGATGCGCGGTGAGATTGAGGTAGAACGGCAACTCCTCGGGCGGCAGGCGCTCGTAGAGGGTAAGAACGTAGCGACCCTTGTCCGCCGTGAGGAAGTAGTTCGTGTTCTCGATCCCGGCGGCGATCGGCTCGAACGCGTGCACCTCGCCGAGGGCGTAGCGCGTGAGCCACGCTGCCAGCTCCTGGTCGGTGACCTTTGTGTAGACAGACATCCTCGCGCGCGGCGCACTGCAGCCGCGATCCCCGGTGCAGCGCCGCTATCGGCTCAGAAGGAAAACAGCATCCACAGCGGCACCCCCAACCCCGAATCAAGGCTGTCGCGGCGAATGAAGATTCCGTCAGCGGAGGGGATGAGAAAGTACGGCCTGCCGTGACGCGGTGTTACCTTGACCATCGTGAGCCGTCCGTTCACGCGAAATTCCTCTATGGTCTCGTTCTCGCGCTGGATGATCGTGACCTGGGGCTCGAGATCCGGGTCGGAAGCAACCGCGGGAGGAGCCGGCGGTGCTTCGGGGAGCGGCTCGAGCTTTGCAGGCGGCGGCGGAGGAGCGGGCTGCGCCGCTGCCCCGAGTATCCAGCCAAGGGCTGCAACGAACGTCAGGCAAGCGAGGCTATGGCGCATGGCGCGAGCACGCAGTAGAGGATGAATTCTAGCAGATCGACCGCGGCTGCCCGCCGCAGGAGTCACGTTCTCCCGCAGGCGACTAGAGGTTCAGCATCTTGTCGCGCTCGGCCCGTGTCGGCTGGAAGCCGCGCGTCTCGTAATAATTAAAGATCGCCTCGACGATCGCTTCGGGTTCCTCGATGATCTGCATCAACTCAAGGTCGGACGCGGCGATCATGCCTTCGGCGACGAGCTTGTCGCGCATCCAGTCGAGCAGTCCGCGCCAGAATTCCGCGCCGACAAGGATGATCGGTATCTTGCGGCTCTTCCCAGTCTGCACCAGCGTGAGACACTCGGTGAGCTCGTCGATCGTCCCGAATCCGCCCGGCATCACGACGTACGCCGACGCGAAGCGCACGAACATCATCTTGCGCGCGAAGAAGTAGCGGAAATCGACTCTGACGTCCTGGAAGCGATTGCCGGACGGCTCGTGCGGCAGCAGGATGTTCAGACCGACAGCCGGCGAGCGTCCGGCATAGGCACCACGGTTGGTCGCTTCCATCATTCCCGGACCGCCGCCCGAGATGACTGCAAATCCCGCGTCGGAAAGCAGGCGCGCTACGCGCTCAGCTTTTTCATAGTAGGGATGTCCCGCTTTGATGCGAGCGCTGCCGAACATGCTCACCGCAGGTCTCACTCCGCGCAAGCGTTCGGTCGCGACTGCGAATTCTGCCATAATGCCGAGCACCCGCCACGCTTCCTGTCCGTTGGTCGAGTACATCGCCTGTGGATCGATCAACTCGGGAATCTTCTCTGTTTGGATCATGCCGAAGTTAATTCTGGTTGACGGCTCGTCGTATCTGTATCGGGCTTTTCACGCGCTGCCCGATTTGCGCACGTCGCGCGGCGAGCCCACTGGCGCGATTCGCGGGGTAGTCGCGATGTTGCGCCGATTGGTGGAGGACGGCAAGCCGGATTATTTCGCCGTAGTGTTCGATGCACCAGGCAAGACATTTCGCGACGACTTGTATCCCGAGTACAAGGCGAACAGGCCGTCGATGCCAGACGATCTTGCGGCACAGATTGCACCGCTGCACGAACTGATTCGCGCGCACGGTTGGCCGCTGCTCATGGTGGAAGGAGTCGAAGCCGACGACGTGATCGCGACGCTCGCCCGTCAGGCTGAAGCAGGCGCGATGCAATCGCTGATATCGACCGGCGACAAGGATCTCGCGCAGCTCGTCTCGCCGAAAGTAACGCTTGTCAACACCATGAGCAACGAGACTCTCGACGAGACGGGCGTGCAGGCCAAGTTCGGAGTGCGGTCCGATCAGGTACTGGACCTGCTCACGCTGACGGGAGATTCGGTCGACAACGTGCCGGGAGTGTCGAAGGTCGGACCGAAGACCGCCGCGAAATGGCTCGCGACCTACGGTACGCTGGAAAACCTCACGGCGCACGCCGGCGAGATCGGCGGGGTGGTCGGCGAGAATCTGCGAGCGGCGCTGCCCTGGCTACCCCAGGGCCGCAGGCTGCTCGCCGTGAAGACCGACTGCGCGCTTCCTTTCGGGCCGACCGACCTCACGATACAGCCCGCGAATCAGTCGATGCTGCAAGGCCTCTACGAACGCTTCGAGTTCAGGAGCTGGCTCAAGGATGACGCGCCAACGAAGGCCGCTGGAGCGCGTCCGGAGCCGGCGCCCGCCGCGCCGGCAAGCGAGCCCCCTCACGCGCAGACCCTGCCGCGCGACTACGTCACCGTCTTCGACCATGCCGGCTTCGAAGAATGGATGCGGGCGATCGAGGCAGCTCCGCTCGTTTGCTTCGACACCGAGACGACGAGCCTGGATCCCATGCAGGCCCGCATCGTCGGTCTCTCCTTTTCGGTCGAACCAGGCCGCGCGGCGTATGTTCCGCTCTGCCATCGCTACGCAAGCGCTCCCGAGCAGCTATCGCTCGAGCGCGTGCTGGCGCGGCTCAAGCCCTGGTTCGAGAGCGACGCCGCGCGGAAGCTGGGGCAGAACCTCAAGTACGACCAGCACGTGCTCGCCAACCACGGAATCGCGCTCGCCGGCGTCGCGCACGACACGCTGCTCGAATCCTATGTCCTCGAATCACATCGCTCCCACGACATGGACGATCTCGCCTGGCGACATCTGGGGCTGAAGACGATCGCCTATGCCGATGTCACCGGGAAGGGCGCGGCGCAGATCGCTTTCGACCAGGTCCCGATCGATCGCGCGACCGAGTACTCCGCGGAGGACGCGGACGTCACCCTGCGGCTGCACGGCGCGCTTCACCCGAAGATCACCGCCGACCCCAAGCTAGCCTACATCTACGAGAGGATCGAGCTGCCCACGCGCGCAGTGCTCTATCGCATCGAGCGCAACGGCGTGCTATTGGATCCGGTGCGGCTCGCCGCGCAGAGCCGCGAGCTCGGCGAGCGGCTCATCTCTCTCGAGCAGCAGGCATATCAGCTTGCCGGTGGACCCTTTAACCCTGCCTCGCCGAAGCAGCTCGGCGAGATTCTCTTCGAGCGCATGAAGCTTCCGGTCGTGAAGAAGACGGCCACGGGCCAGCCCTCGACCGACGAGGACGTGCTGCAG
>DASVFM010000073.1:0-29783 GCA_036380055.1 Casimicrobiaceae bacterium | reverse complement strand
CTCGGCGAATTTCCTGTTCCAATCACCCTCCAGCTTCTTGCCCCGGGCGCGGGCGTCCCAGGCTTCGTACACCTCCTGCGGGATCTCGAACGGGGCATAGTGCCAGCCGATGTGGGGCCGCGTGACCGCGACCTCGGTCTCGCCCAGGGCCGCGCCATGCACGTCGTGGGTGCCGGCCTTGTTGGGCGAGCCCATGCCGATCACGGTCTTGCAGCAGATCAGGGTGGGTTTGTCGTTGACCTGCTTGCCTGCCTCGATGGCCGCCTCGATGGCCACGGGGTCGTGGCCGTTGACATCGCGCACCACGTGCCAGCCATAAGCCTCGAAGCGCTTGGGAGTGTCATCGGCGAACCAGCCCTCGACGTGGCCGTCAATCGATATGCCGTTGTCGTCCCAGAAACAGATGAGCTTGCCGAGGCCCCAGACGCCCGCCAGCGAGCAGGCCTCGTGGGAAATGCCTTCCATCAGGCAGCCGTCGCCGACGAAGGCGTAGCAGCGATGGTCGACGATCGCGTGCCCGGAGCGGTTGAACTCGGCGGCGAGCAGGCGCTCGGCCAGCGCCATTCCGACGGCGTTGGCGAGTCCCTGGCCGAGCGGACCGGTCGTTGTCTCGACGCCCGGCGTGACGCCGACTTCGGGGTGCCCGGGGGTCTTGGAGTTGAGCTGGCGGAAGCGCTTCAGCTCCTCGAGCGGCAACGCGTAGCCGGTCAGATGCAGCAGCGCGTACTGCAGCATCGACCCGTGGCCATTCGAGAGCACGAAACGGTCGCGGTCAGGCCAGCGCGGATTGGCCGGGTTGTGGCGCAGGTGTCGCCTCCACAGGGCCACCGCGATCTCCGCCATCCCCATCGGCATTCCCGGATGCCCGGAGTTCGCCGCTTGCACGGCGTCCATCGCCAAAGCGCGCAGCGCGTTGGCGAGCAGTACGGTGTCAGCGGCGGCTCCCGGCAGCGGAGCGGGCGCGCGATCGGGCGCGGTCAACGGTGCGGTCATCGTCCTGGAAGCGGAGGGATCGAAGCGCGGGAGGCGGCGCTCGGCCGCCTGGATCCGCGGGGCTGCGTGGCGCTGCCGCAAAGCAGCTAAAATTATCGCCCAGGCACCGAATTTGGGCAATAATATTCGATTTAACCGGCCTGCAATATTTCGCCGTGACTCTGGGGGAGAAGAAAAGTGGATGGCATTCATCTGCTCGGAGAATGGTATGGCTGCCCGGCCAGTGCGCCGGAGATGATCCGCTCGGAAGATCTGCGCACGCTCTGTCTGAAACTGAGCCAGGCATCCGGCATGACGATCGTAGGTGATCGTTTCTTCCAATTCGAGCCGCAGGGCGTGACCGGCACCGTGTTGCTCGCAGAATCCCATCTCGCGATTCACACCTGGCCCGAGCACGGCTTCGTTACCATCGACGTGTACGTTTGCAACTACACGACCGACAACACGGAGAAGGCCGAACGGCTGTTTCGCACGATACAAGAAGCGCTGCGACCGGAGCGCACGAAGTTCCAGGCGATTCATCGCGGGGGGCGCGATGCCTGAAGGCAAGGGTGCGGGAGACATCCAGCCAGGCCTGCTTACCGAGTACCTGACCGAAGAGACCGGATTTTTCGTCCGCTCGGCACGTCAGTTCGAGCGCTTCCAGTCGCCGTTCCAGGCAGTCGAGGTCCACGACACGGTTCCCTTCGGGAAGCTGTTCCGTCTCGACGGTCACTTCATGACCTCCGAGAAGGACGAGTTCTTCTACCACGAGAATCTTGTCCACACCTCGGCGATTGCGCACCCTGCACCGGAGAGGGCGCTGATTGTCGGCGGGGGTGACGGCGGTTCGGCCGAGGAACTGCTCAAGTACCCGACGATGAAGTCAGTGACTCTGGTTGAGATCGATCTGGCGGTGATCGACATATCCCGCAAGTACCTGGATGTCGTGCACCGCGGCGCGCTGGCCGATCCACGCCTGGAGGTCAAGGTGGAGGACGGCCTCGCCTTCGTGCGCAACGCGAGCGGAACCTACGATCTCATCGTTCTCGATCTCACCGATCCGGGTGGTCCGTCGGAGCCGCTGTACACCGCGGATTTCTATCGCGCCTGCGCGGCGCGGCTCAATCCGACGGGCGCGATGACGCTGCACATCGCCTCGCCCGTGGCACACCCGGACCGGATTCGTGTCGGGATGGCGAACCTGCGCGCTGCTTTTGCAACCGTCGTTCCCTACCTCGTACCGATTCCCCTCTACGGTGGGCTGTGGATGATGGCTTGCGCGTCAGCCACGCTCAACCCGTCGTATCTCACCCCGCTCGAAGTAGATCGTCGCATCGCGCAACGGCACATCCGCGATCTCCAGTACTACAACGGCGACATGCACCGCGCCGCTTTCGCGCTTCCCAACTTCGTGCGCGAGCTCGTCGCCGCATAGCAGGCGTGGCCGCCTGCTAGAATACGCGCGTCGGAGATTTGCACATGGACGGCGGACGCAGAGCGATATTGAGATCCGCAGGTCAGGCGACGCTCGTCGCGCTGGCTGCGGCTGCGGGCTTGATCAAGCCCGAGGATGCTCGCGCCGAAGGCTGGAACAAATCCGCGTTCGACGCGCGCAGCCTCGGCGAAGCGCTGAAGGGACTCGCTGCGGGCGAGCCGGCCCAGAGCAAGGACATCGCCTTCGTGCAGACCCCGGAAATCGCCGAGAACGGCGCCGTAGTGCCCATCGGGGTCGCAAGCGCGCTGGCCAAGACCGAAGCCATCGCGATCTTGATCGAAAAGAACCCGAACACACTCGCTGCCGTTTTCGATATCGCCCCCGACACCGAAGCCGCGGTTTTCACGCGCGTGAAGATGGCGCAGACGTCCAACGTCTACGCCCTGGTGAAGGCGGATGGCCGCTATTACATCGCGTCCAAGGAGATCAAGGTGACGCTCGGCGGATGCGGGGGCTGAAATGAGCGAACCGATGAAGATTCGCGCGAGCCTCGCGGGCGACAGCACCGAGGTGAAGGTGCTCATGAGCCACGAGATGGAAACCGGCCAGCGCAAGGATGCGAATGGCCAGACGATCCCGGCGTGGTTCATTCAGAACGTTAGCGTGACCTGGAACGGCAAGACGGTCCTGTCGGCGCAATGGGGTCCCGCAGTGTCGAAGAACCCGTTTCTGTCCTTCAAGTTCAAGGGCGGCACCAAGGGCGACAAGATCGTCATTCACTGGGTCGACAACCGCGGCGACCAGCGCACCGATGAGGCGATCATCGCCTGAAGGGCGGCACCTCGCCGCCCGGGCACGTGCGGGCCTGCGCGCGCTGTTCGCTGCCTTTGCCGTCGCTGCCGCGCCGCTCGCTGCGGCACAAGGCTCGGTGAGCGAAGAGATCGCGAAGTACCGCGCTGCGCTTCAGGATGGCAATCCGGCGGAGTTGTGGGAGGCGCGCGGCGAGGGCCTCTGGCGGGAAAAGCGCGGGCCGAAACAGGCGACGCTCGAGCGTTGCGATCTCGGCAAGGGGCCGGGCGTGGTGAAGGGCGTCTATGCCGAGCTACCGCGCTATTTTGCCGATACCGATCGCGTCATGGATCTCGAGACGCGGCTTGTCTGGTGCATGGTCCAGCTTCAGGGTTACAGCGAGGCGGACGCGAAGCGAAACCCCTTCGGCAGCGGCAACGACAAGAAATCGGACATCGAGGCGCTGGTTGCCTACATCACCTCGGAGTCCCGCGGCGTGAAGATGAATGTGCCGCTTACCCACCCGAAGGAAGCGGAGGCGTACCGGGTGGGCGAGAAGTTGTTCTTCTTCCGGGGCGGGACTCACGATTTCGCGTGCGCGACCTGCCATGGCGAGGACGGCAAGCGCATCCGCCTGCAGGAGTTGCCGAATTTGGTGACCAAAGAGGGGGCGCAGCGCGCGTACACGACCTGGCCGGCCTATCGCGTGTCGCAGGGCGAGCTGCGGAGTTTCGAGTGGCGCCTCTACGACTGCTTCCGCCAGCAGCGCTTCCCCGAGCTGGTGTTCGGCTCCGATGCCGCGATCGCGTTGACGATGTTCCTGGCCCGCAACTCCAACGGTGCGGTCTTCGATGCGCCTGCGATCAAGCGTTGAGCGAACGCTCGGAGGAAAGGGTCGGCTGCGGGTGCTGACCATCGCGGCGGTAGCGGTCGCCGGCTGCGCGACCACGGCCAGCGACCAGGAAATCGCAAGCAAGGCGACGGCGGTTCTCAAGCAATCGTTCAAGCCGGCGGGGCAGGCGGGCCTCGACCGCCTCGAGCAGGACGACGCGCAGCGCATTTGCAGCGCTGCGGCCGGCAAGCCCGTCTCCAAGGAAGCCGCCGCGGAGATCGAGAAGGCTAATCTTGCGACCATCCGCTATCCCGCCGATGGCAAGCTTGTCGGCGACTGGCGCAACGGCGAGAAACTCGCTCAGGAAGGGCGAGGAAAGCAGTTCTCCGACGATCCCCGCGGGCCTGTCGGCGGCAACTGCTATGCGTGCCACGAGCTGACGAAGTCCGAGCTGGCTTTCGGCACCATCGGCCCCAGCCTTTATCAGTACGGCAAAGCGCGCGGTCAGAGCGCGGACGTCCAGCGCTACACCTTCGGCAAGATCTACAACTCCGAGGCTTTCGCTGCCTGCAGCAACATGCCGCGCTTCGGTTACAAGGGCATTCTCAGCGAGCAGCAGATCAAGGATCTCACGGCGCTCCTGCTCGACCCCGCGTCTCCGGTAAACCAGTGATCGCCGCCTCGGCGCGCGAAGCAACTCCCGGGTGAAGCGGCGCGACTTCCTCAGGACCCTCGCCGCAGCGTCGGCGGCTGGGTTGCCGCTCGCTGACGAGCCTGCGCGAGCGCAGACGAGCGCCGAAGGCTTCTACGACGTGCGGCGTTTCGGCAACGTACATCTGCTGCACTTCACGGATTGCCACGCGCAGCTGCTTCCCGGCTACTACCGCGAGCCGAGCGTCAACCTTGGCGTGGGTGCCGCGACGGGCAAGCCGCCGCATCTGGTCGGCGAGGCGCTACTCGGGCACTTCGCGCTGAAGACGCGAACGCGACAGGCGTACGCCTTCACCTATCTCGACTTTGCCGACGCGGCGCGCACCTACGGCAAGCTTGGAGGCTTCGCCCACCTCGCCACACTGGTCAAGCGGTTCAAGGCGGATCGTCCGGGAGCGCTGCTGCTCGACGGCGGCGACACTTGGCAGGGATCGGCAACGGCGCTCTGGACGCGCGGCGGCGATATGGTCGAGGCGACCAAGCAGCTCGGCGTGGACATCATGACGGCGCACTGGGAGTTCACCTACGGAGCTGACCGCGTGCAGGAGCTCGTCGGTGCGCTGAAGGGCCATACGGAATTCGTGGCGCAGAACGTCCGCACGGCAGACTTCGGCGACCCCGTGTTCCCGGGGTACGTCATGCGCGAGCAGAACGGCGTGCTCGTAGCGGTGATCGGCCAGGCATTCCCGTACACGCCGATCGCCCACCCGCGCTATCTCGTTCCCGATTGGACCTTCGGCATCCACGAGGAAGGGCTGCAGCGGCTCGTCGACGGCGTGCGCACCAAGGGCGCTCGCGTGGTCGTCCTGTTGTCCCACAACGGCATGGACCTCGATCTCAAGCTAGCCTCGCGCGTGAGCGGCATCGACGCGATCCTCGGCGGCCACACGCACGACGGCGTGCCGGCCCCCTCGATCGTCGGCAATCGCGGCGGCCGCACCCTCGTGACAAACGCAGGCTGCAACGGCAAGTTCCTCGCCGTGCTGGATTTCGAGGTCAAGGGCAGCGTCGTCAGCGGTTATCGCTATCGGCTGCTGCCGGTGTTCTCGAACTTGCTCCTGGAGGACCGCGACATGGCGGCACTCATCGAGCGGCTCCGCGAACCGTATCGCAGCCGACTCGAGGACAGGCTCGCG
The DNA here is from genome assembly GCA_036380055.1 of Casimicrobiaceae bacterium. GTDB lineage: Bacteria > Pseudomonadota > Gammaproteobacteria > Burkholderiales > Casimicrobiaceae > PALSA-1003. The sequence goes on along the minus strand of DASVFM010000073.1, from coordinate 23,905 downwards.
GTAACGGAAACGTTGCTCTATCGCCGAGGCAACTTCAACGGCAGCTTCGATCAGCTCATCCTCGACGGCCTCATGGCGGAGAAGAATGCCGAGATCGCCTTCTCGCCCGGGTTTCGCTTCGGCCCGACGCTCGTGCCGGGGGAGGCGATCGACATGGAGCAGATCCTGAACCAGACGGCGATCACCTATCCTTACGTCACCGTGAGCGAACTGAGTGGCGAGGCGATCAAAGCGATCCTCGAGGATGTGGCCGATAATCTCTTCAACCCCGATCCCTACTACCAGCAGGGCGGTGACATGGTACGAGTCGGGGGACTGCGCTACACCTGCGCTCCGAACGCTCGCATGGGTGCACGCATCTCGCACCTCACCCTGAGAGGTAGCCCGCTGGAGGCGGACAAGAAGTACAAAGTCGCCGGCTGGGCGCCCGTTACCGACGAGGCGCGCGCTGCGGGCGGCGAGCCCGTCTGGGATGTTCTGGCGCGCTATCTGCGCTCGAAGAAGACGATCTCCGCGGTGACCGTCGAGTCGCCAGCACTCGAAGGCGTGGCCGGAAATCCGGGTCTCCGCGCCTAGGGGCTGTCGGCGCTAGCGCAGCGTGACGCGCGCGAACTTCCGCTTGCCGGCCTGGATGACAACCGTGCGGCCTGCAGGAATCGTCAGCGACTTGTCGGTGACTACGTCGCCGTCGACGCGCAGACCGCGCTGCTGGATGAGGCGCAACGCCTCCGAAGTCGAAGCGACCACGTCTGCGGCCTTGGCGAGTTGAGCGATTGGAAAGCCGTTCGGAAACGCGCCTGGCACCGTCATCGTGTACTCCGGCATGTTCTCCGGCATTGCGCCCTGCTTGAAGCGCGCATCGAACTCGGCGAGCGCATGCTCCGCCGCCGCCTTCGAGTGAAACCGCGCGACGATCTCCTGCGCGAGCATCACCTTCGCCTCGCGCGGGTTGCGTCCTTCAGCGCATTCGCGCTTGAGCGCAGCAATCTCCGCCAGCGGGCGAAACGAGAGCAGCTCGTAATAGCGCCACATGAGATCGTCGGAGATCGACATCAGCTTGCCGAACATCTCGCCCGCCGGCTCCGTGATACCTACGTAGTTGTCGAGGGATTTCGACATCTTGTTGACGCCGTCGAGGCCCTCGAGTAGCGGCAGAGTAAGAATGCACTGCGGCTCCTGGCCGTAGTGTCGCTGCAGTTCGCGCCCGACGAGCAGGTTGAATTTCTGATCGGTTCCTCCCAGCTCGACGTCGGCCTTTAGGGCGACCGAATCGTAACCTTGCGCCAACGGATAAAGGAACTCGTGCACGGCGATCGGCTGGCCCTCCCGGTAGCGTGTGGCGAAATCCTCGCGCTCCAGCATGCGTGCGACCGTGTATTTCCCGGCGAGGCGGATCATCCCGTCGGCGCCGAGCGCCTGCAGCCACTTCGAGTTGAACGCCACCTCGGTCTTCTCGCGGTCGAGAATTAGGAACACCTGATCCGTATAAGTCCTGGCATTCGCATCGAGCTCTTCGCGGCTGAGCGGCGGACGCGTGACATTGCGCCCGGTCGGATCGCCGATCATGCCGGTGAAATCTCCGATCAGAAAGATGATGTGGTGGCCGAGGTCCTGCAGCTGTCTTAGCTTGTTGAACTGCACGGTGTGACCCAGGTGCAGGTCCGGACGCGTCGGGTCGAAGCCCTCCTTGATTCGCAGCGGGCGGCCGCGGCCGAGCTTCTCGGCGAGCTCGGCTTCGACGATCAACTCGTTCGCGCCGCGCTTGAACACGGCGAGCTGCTGCTCGATGTCGAATTTCATGGCGTGGTTGGTGCTTCTGCTACAATCCGGCGGACCGCGCGAGCGGAGCCGCAAGCATGGAAGGTCGAGTGGATCAAAGGTTGCTACAGAAGCTCGCAATGTTACCGCAAAGCATGCTGGCGTCAGTCAGACGCTGGTCGCTCGGACCTTTCGCTGCGGTCGCAGCGCTGACGCTGGTGGGTGTCGTCGCCGCATTCGGGCTGGTGCCCGGCACGACGCAGGAGAATGTTGAAACGCAGCGCGTGCTCCGCGAGCTTGCGCTGCCGGCGTTCGGGCCGGCGTCGACCGACGATGGCTACTGGCGCGAGGAGCGGATCAGGCGTGGTGACACGCTGGGAGCCGTGCTCGCGCGGCTGGGCGCAGGCGACTCCACAGCCATGCGTTACTTTCATACCGATGTGGGCGCGCGAGCGCTCTATCAGCTTCGTCCGGGCAAGCCGGTGCGCGTCCAGACCGATACCGATGGACGCATCATGGCGCTGCGATACCTGCTCCCGACCGGCGAGCAGCTCGCAGTGGACCGGGTGGGCGAAGGATTCGTTGCCGAAAAGCGCAGGCCCCGGGTTGCCGTTCGACTGGAGCTGCGATCCGCAACTATCCGGTCGTCGCTCTTTGCCGGCGCAGACGACGTCGGCTTGCCGGACGCGGTGACGATGCAGCTTGCCGATATCTTCTCGGGGGACATCGACTTCCTTCACGACCTTCGCGTCGGCGATCGCTTCGCCGTCGTCTATGAAATGCGCTACATCGAGGGCGAACCTGTCGACGCCGGCCGCATTTTGAGCGCGGAGTTCGTCAACAAGGGCGTCTCTTATCGTGCCTTCCTTTGGCATGGACCGGATGGCGGCGACGGCTATTACGCGGAGGACGGCAGGAGCCTCCGGAAAGCGTTCCTGCGTTCCCCGGTCGCATTCACACGCATTACCTCCGGCTTCTCGCTCGCACGGCTGCATCCCTTCCTGCACACCTGGCGCGCACACAAAGGAGTGGACTTCGCCGCTCCGACAGGCACCCCAGTGCGCGCAACCGGCGACGGAAGAGTCGTGCTGGTCGGGCGCGAGACAGGCTACGGCAACGTGATCGTGATCCAGCATCGAGGCGCGTACTCGACGCTGTACGCGCACCTATCGCGCTTCGCCGGCAGTCTGAAGGCCGGCAGCACAGTGCGCCAAGGCGAGCTGATCGGCTACGTGGGCCAGACGGGCTGGGCCACCGGGCCGCATCTGCACTACGAATTTCGCGTGAGCAACGTGCAGCGCAACCCGCTGACGATTGCATTGCCCAATGCGCAGCCGGTGCCGGCGGACCAGCGCGAGGCATACGCAGCAGTGGTCGCGCCGCTCGCGGCGGAGCTCGTCCTGGCGCGCGGCGTGGCGCTCGCCGGCGGCGAGTGACCGAGCGTGTGTCCGAGATCTACATCGGGCTGATGTCCGGGACCAGCGTCGACGGTGTCGACGCGGTCGTCGCCGATTTCGGTGCTGCGCCGCTGCGCCGGGTTGCCGCGGCGTACGTGCCGTTTCCGACGGGGCTACGCAACGAGCTCATCGGACTGCAGCGCGCGGGCGAGGACGAGATCCATCGCGCTGCGCTGGCGACCAACGCACTCATGGACTGCTGCGCGGAGGCAGTCGCCACCGTGCTGGCCCGGGCGCAACTCGCGGCGAAGATGGTCGCGGCGATCGGCGTTCATGGCCAGACGGTTCGCCATCGCCCCGAGCTCGCCTACAGCGTGCAGCTCGCCAACCCGGCCCGGCTGGCGGAGCGAACGGGCATCACCGTCGTCGCCGATTTTCGCAGCCGCGACATCGCGGCCGGCGGGCAAGGCGCTCCGCTGGTGCCCGCATTTCACGGCGTCATGTTCGGCGGCTCGCGCGCCCATCGCGCCGTCGTGAACATCGGCGGCATTGCCAATCTCACCGACCTTCCCCCGAATGGGACCGTACGCGGCTTCGATACGGGGCCCGGTAACGTCCTGCTCGATGCGTGGTGCGAGCGTCACCTCGGGCAACCCTTCGATCGCGACGGCGCCTGGGCCGCCGGTGGGAAACTGGTTCCGCGGCTGCTCGCTGAGCTCGAGTCCGATCGCTATTTCGCTCTGGCGCCGCCCAAGAGCACCGGTCGCGACTACTTCAACCTTCAATGGGTCGAGCAACATCTGCAGTCCGCCTACTCTGCGAAAGACGTCCAGCGAACCTTGGTTGCGCTGACCGCGCGCACTATCGCGGCCGCGGCACGAGCACATTGTGCAGACGCCGCCGAATTCCTCGTTTGCGGCGGCGGTGCAAACAACGGGATGCTGATGCGCGAGCTCGAGTCGGCCCTGGCGCCGCGGAGCGTGGCGTCGACCGCCGCCTACGGCGTGCCCGTCACCGAGGTGGAGGCGCTCGCCTTCGCGTGGCTCGCGCGAGAGGCGCTTGCCGGCCGCGCAGCCAACCTTCCCGCGGCGACGGGCGCCAGCGGCCCGAGGGTGCTCGGCGCGATCTACCCCGCCTAGCGGACGAGCAAAAAGAACGGGGGCCCGCGGCCCCCGTCTCGAACGAAACTGGCTCCGTCAGGCGGAGAACGAAGAACCGCAGCCGCAGGTGGAGGTCGCGTTCGGGTTCTTGATCACGAACTGCGCGCCCTCGAGGCCTTCCTGATAGTCGATCTCTGCGCCGACAAGGTACTGGTAGCTCATCGGATCGATGAGCAGCGTGACGCCGTTCTTTTCCATCCGGGTGTCGTCCTCGGCGACCTCCTCATCGAAGGTGAACCCGTACTGGAACCCCGAGCAGCCGCCCCCGGTGACGAACACCCTGAGTTTCAGGTCGGGGTTGCCTTCCTCGTCGATCAACGTCCTTACCTTGGCTGCAGCCGCGTCGGTAAAGACCAGCGGCGCAGGCATTTCAGTCATTGCGTTCATTGCCAGCTCCCAGGTTGCTTCGATTCAAGGTAGCAGATGGCGGTGCCCGCGGTCAACCACGTCGTCGGGCCACCTACTCCGAGTTCGCCCGCTTCAACTCGACCACGTCAGCCGACTCGGGCTGGTTGTGGATCAACTTGCCCTGGACGACCGCGCCGACGTGCATCTCGAGCGTGCGGTACACCACATCACCGTTGACCCGCGCCTTCGCTTGCAGTTCCAGGTAATCGTTTGCGGTCACGGGGCCCGATACGCTTCCGTTGATGACCATGTGCGACACCCGGGCTTCGCCCTCGATGCGCGCGTGCTCGCTCACGACGAGCGTGCCGGGCTGGTTATCCGTAGTCTCGACCTTGCCGTATACCGCCCCGTCGATGCGCAGCCCACCGGAAAAGCTCACGTCCCCATGCACGGTCGTTCCGGCACCGATCAGGCTGTCGATGCGCTTCTGCGGCGGGGATTTGCCTTTTTTGAACATTGGGCCCTCCTACGTGAGATTCAAGCTGCGAGTCGCCCGCGGCGACGACTGCCCCGGCTCGAGCACGCGGGCCTGGACGCTTTTCACCAGAGCGCCGGGCGGCACGCGGAACGTGCCTTCGATGCGCTGATAATACTTGAAGTGGAGGCTGAGCACCCCCGCGGTCTCCGGCTGGTCGTCGGGCAGGTTCAGCGTCGACGTATGTCCGCCTTCGGAAACCGCGGCGAGGAGCGTCATCTGACCGGTGAAATCGTCGGTCGGCTTTCCACCCCGAACGATGAGGATACTGAAGTGGTACGCCCCGTCACCATCCGGGTCCATCGCAAAGCGCTGGATGCTCATCGACCCGGGCTTGCCGCTCTCGCTGAACAACGTGCGCAGGAAGACGAGTTCCTCTTTCATCTGCGTGTTCTCGTTCTGCAGATCGAGCGCCTGCTTCGACAGAGTAGCCTGCGCTCCGCGAGTCATGTTCAGGTCGCTCTCGAGTTCCGCCGCCTTGGCGCGCAGCCGAGCATTCTCGCTCACCGCGGCGGCGAGATCCGCTTCGAGCTTGGCTTGCTTCTCGGCTACCGCGCTGCGATTTAAGCCGCTCAGCAGTTGCCCGAAGTCGAAGCCCCACCACCACATGCCGGCAATGACGACGAGAATTGCGATGAGCGCCGGGACCCTCCAGCGCCACGACAGGTGCGTGCGCACGGCCATGCGCGGCGCGCTGATGCCGAAGGTCTGTCGCAGGCGGCGACCGAGCGTGCGAATCGTCTGCGGCATCAGGGAAGGACCGGGGGCCCCATCAAACCGGTCGTCTCGCGCAGGCCGAACAGCAGATTCATGTTCTGGACCGCTTGCCCGGCAGCGCCTTTGACGAGGTTGTCCTCGACGGCGAGAACGACGGCGATATCGCCGCCCTGCGGCCGGTGCACGGCGATGCGACAGACGTTCGCAGCGCGCACCGAGCGCGTGTCGGGATGGCTGCCCGCCGGCATCACGTCCACGAACGGCTCCCCCGCGTAACGCTTCTCGTAGAGGCCCTGCAGGTCGACCTCCGGCTTGGTGATCCGCGCATAGAGCGTGGCAAATATGCCGCGGATCATGGGTGTCAGATGCGGCGTAAACACGAGCTTCAGGGGCTCCTTGCTTACTGCGCCGAGCCCCTGGACGATCTCCGGGTGGTGGCGATGAGCGCCTACGTTGTAAGCCTTGAAATTGTCGGATGCTTCGCTGAACGTGAGGTCGAGCTCCGCCTTCCTGCCGGCGCCCGAGACGCCCGATTTCGCATCCGCGATGAGGTGAGCACAGTCGACGATACCCGCCTCGACGAGAGGCAGGAAGCCGAGCTGAATCGCCGTCGGATAGCAGCCTGGGTTGCCGACGATACGCGCGCCGCGGATCGCCTTGCGATGCATCTCCGGCAACCCGTAGACCGATTCGGCGAGGAGTTCAGGACAGGCGTGCGGCATCTTGTACCAGCGCTCGAACTCCGCGACGTCCTTGAGGCGGAAGTCGGCCGCGAGATCGATGATCTTCACGCCTGCTGCGACCAGCTCCCGGGCCTGCGCCATCGCCACACCGTGCGGCGTGGCAAAGAAGACAACCCGACACTGATCGAGGCGGGCCGTCGCGGGGTCGGAGTAGCTAAGCTCGTCGTAATGTCCGCGCAGGCTGGGAAACATCTGCGCGACCGGCAAGCCCGCCTCCTTACGCGAGGTGATCGTGCGTACCTTCGCCTGCGGGTGCGTGGCGAGCAGGCGCAGCAGCTCAACGCCGGTATAGCCGGTACCGCCGACAATGCCAACCTCGATCATCTCGCCCTCGCGCATGCGCTTTCGATTCTAGCACCGCACAATCGCATTTATGACATTGGAATAGGGGCTTGATCCTTTGCGGCGGGATCGCGCGGATCGATGCGGCGTGAAAAACCAAGGGCCGCGCTGCGCGGCCCTTTTCCGTATCAAACTCCTCGACCGATCAGCGCTTCGAGAACTGCTTGCGGCGTCGCGCCTTGTGCAGCCCGACCTTCTTGCGCTCGACCTCCCGCGCGTCCCGGGTCACGAGCCCGGCGTTGGAAAGCGCCGACTTGAGCTGCGCGTCGTAGTCGATCAGCGCACGGGTGATGCCGTGCCGCACCGCGCCCGCCTGCCCGGACTCGCCGCCGCCATGCACGTTGACCAGGATGTCGAACGTAGTCTCGTGATTGACGAGCTTGAGCGGCTGGCGAACGATCATGCGTCCGGTCTCGCGCGTGAAGAACTCGTCCACCGGGGCGTCGTTCACTACGAACTTGCCGGAGCCCTGCTTGAGGAAGACACGCGCTACCGCGCTCTTGCGGCGGCCGGTGCCGTAGTAGTAATTGCCGATCATGATGAGACCTTACAGTTCGAGTTGCTTGGGCTGTTGGGCGGCATGCGGATGTGCAGGGCCCGCGTAGCACTTGAGTTTCTTCAGCATCGCGTAGCCAAGCGGTCCCTTAGGCAGCATGCCTTTGACCGCACGCTCCAGAGCGCGCTCGGGAAAGCGCGCCTGCAGCTGCGCGAAGCTGACCGTGCGTACGCCCCCGGGGTAGCCGCTGTGCCGATGGTAGAGCTTGTCGTCCGCCTTGGTGCCGGTAACCTTGATCTTCTCGACGTTGGTGACGACGATGAAGTCGCCGGTGTCCACGTGAGGCGTATAGATTGGCTTGTGCTTGCCGCGCAGGTGTTTCGCAATGGCGCTGGCCAACCGCCCGAGCACCTTGTCGCTCGCGTCGACGACGTACCAGTCGCGCCGGATGTCCTGGGGTTTGGCGACGTAGGTTTTCATGGTCAAAGTGCCGGTTCGGTTCGATTTTTCAAAGCTTTAAATGATAATATGGGGCAAAGCATGCTGTCAAACCCGCCCTCCTGCCGGGTGGACCTTCCTGGCGCCGACCACCTCCTCTTCGTGGCGGTGCAAAAAAGACGCGGCCCGAAGGCCGCGCAAACATTCCGCCATAGGAGGAGGATGGAGGAATGGCCCGCGTCGGGCCGCCGGAGGCGGCCGCCCGCCAAGCTGTTTTCATGCTCGCATATTGCAGCGCACAACGCAAGCTAGCCCGCCTTCCGTGGGACCGAGCAAGCAAGTTTGATTCAATAAAACCGGTTATGCGATGAAGACCAAGGTCAAATGGATCGACGGTGTCAGCTTCGTCTGCGAGACGGGCAGCGGGCATGCACTTCTCGTTGACGGCGCGCCGGAGGCAGGAGGTCGCAACCTCGCGCCGCGCCCAATGGAACTCGTGCTTGCCGGAACGGCGGCGTGCACCGCCTTCGACGTCGTCTGGATTCTGCGCAAAGCGCGTCAGCCCATCGGCGACTGCGTCGTCGAAGCGGAGGCCGAGCGAGCCCCCGAAGACCCAAAGGTGTTCACGCGCATTCACCTCAGATATCGCGTCAGCGGGGCGGGGCTCAACCGCGCTCAGGTCGAGCGCGCCGTGCGCTTGTCGAAAGAGAAATACTGCTCTGCGACGCTGATGCTCGCCAAGACTGCGGAGATCACCTTCGAGATCGAGTTCGAGTCGCAGCCGGCGTCCTGAGCCATCGAAGCCGCTTCAGGTTTTGTCGCGCAGCAGGCGGATGAGACTCGAGGTATCCCAGCGGCCGCCGCCGCGCGCCTGAATCCGCGCGTAGAACTGGTCGATAAGCGCAGTGACCGGCAGCGCCGCGCCGTCGGTGCGCGCCTGCGCGAAGCAGATTCCGAGATCCTTACGCATCCAGTCGACGGCGAAGCCGAAGTCGAATTTGTCGGCGGCCATCGTCTTGCCTCGGTTGTCCATCTGCCAGGACTGCGCGGCGCCTTTGCCGATCACGTCGAGCACTCGCTCGATGTCGAGGCCTGCGCGCATGCCGAAGTTGATGCCCTCGGACAGACCCTGCACAAGACCTGCGATGCAGATCTGGTTCACCATCTTCGTGAGTTGTCCGGAGCCCGTTCCACCCATGAGCGTGACTGCTCGCGCATAGCAGGAGAGCACGGGCTCGGCGAGCGCGAAGGCATCCGCGTCACCGCCCACCATGATGGTGAGCTTGCCGTTCTCGGCACCTGCCTGCCCGCCGGAGACCGGCGCATCGAGAAAGCGCACACCTCGGTTCTTGGCGGCGGCATACAACTCGCGCGCAAGGGTTGCCGAGGCGGTGGTGTGATCGACGAGGACGGCACCCGGCTTCATTGCCGCGAGCGCACCGTCAGGACCGAGCGTTACCGCACGCACGTCGTCGTCGTTGCCGACGCAGACCATGACGAGATCCATGCTGGCGGCTGCCGCTGCCGGCGTGGGCGCGCTCTTGCCGCTATGCTCGGCGCCGATCTTCTCGACCCACTGCGTCGCCTTCGCGCCCGAGCGGTTGTAGACGGTTACCGCATGGCCGGCTCGCGCCAGATGTCCCGCCATCGGGAAGCCCATCACGCCCAGGCCCAGAAAGGCCGTCTTCTTCGCCTCCATGCTCGCTCCTCAGGTTGCTATTGTCGATCCGCGCCGGCGGCGGCGCTCCTCCGGGCTCATCGCTTGCCAAGCGCAGCGCGGGCGGCGCGGATCGCCGCGCGCACGCGCACTGGAGCCGTGCCACCCGGGCTGCGACGACTCGCCACCGAACCTTCGAGCGTGAGCACGCCGAAGACGTCCCCTTCGATCTGCGGCGCGAATCGCTGCAACTCCTCGAGCGGGAGGTCCTGCAGATCGCAGCTCTTCTCTTCGGCTCGCCGGACGGCTCTCGCGACGGCTTCGTGCGCGTCCCTGAACGAGAGGCCCTTGCGCACCAGATAGTCCGCGAGGTCGGTGGCGGTCGCGAAACCCTCGCTCGCGGCGGCGCGCATCCGCTCGGGCACCGCCTCGACCCCGGTGGCCACGAGCTCGGTCGCAATAGCGAGGCAGTCGCTGAGTGTATCCACGCTGTCGAAGAGCGGCTCCTTGTCCTCCTGGTTATCCTTGTTGTACGCCAGCGGCTGCGCCTTCATCAGCACGAGCAGCGCTGTCGCGTGCCCGATGACGCGCGCACTCTTGCCGCGGATCAGCTCCGCAACGTCAGGGTTCCTCTTCTGCGGCATGATGGAGCTTCCGCTGCAGAAGCGGTCGGCGATCCGCACGAAGCCGAATCGCGGGCTCGACCACAGCACGAGCTCCTCGGCGAGGCGGGAGAGGTGGACCATGGCGAGCGCGGCGGCCGCCGCGAATTCGACCGCGAAGTCGCGGTCCGACACGGCGTCGATCGAGTTTTCACACAGCGCCTCGAAGCCGAGCGCCGTCGCCACGCGGCGGCGGTCGATCGGAAAGCCAGTGCCGGCGAGCGCTGCGCTTCCGAGGGGAAGTCGGTTGACGCGTCGGCGACACTCTGCCAGCCGTTCGCTGTCGCGCGCGAGCATCGCCTCGTAAGCGAGCAGATGGTGCCCGAAGGTCACGGGCTGACCGACCTGCAGATGAGTGAACCCGGGCATGATCGTCTCGGCGTGCTTTTCCGCGAGGTCGAGCAGCGCGATCCGCAGCTCGCGCAGTCGGCCCGCGAGCATGTCGATGGCACCCCGCAGCCACAGCCGCAGATCGGTAGCGACCTGATCATTGCGCGAGCGCGCCGTGTGCAGCCTCTTTCCAGCGTCGCCAGCCAGCGCGATGAGCCGCTGCTCGATGTTCGAGTGGACGTCCTCGAGATCGCGCCGCCAGACGAACTCGCCACTCTCGATCTCGCGGCGGATCTGCGCCAGGCCGTTCTCGATGGCCGCGAGATCCGCCGCCTCGATGATGCCGGCCGCTGACAGCATCCTGGCATGCGCCAGGGAGCCATCGATATCCGCGGTAGCGAGGCGTCGATCGAAGTCGACCGACGCGTTGAAGCGCTGCATGCGCTCCGACATCGGCTCGTCAAAACGGCCGGAGCGGCTGCGAGCAGGCGGTGCGTCGCGATCGGGCTTGCGGGTCGCCATGGCTTGCCTCACCGGGGGCTCTTGCCCACAATAACCGGCGGCAACGAATTGGTGCTGCCGCGCCCGGAGCGCGAGGCCTCTCGATTCCGGATCGACAGCCAACGATGCGCGCGATTATAAATCAAAAGGCCGTCCCGCTCCGTCTGCCGGAACTGCGCAATCTCGGCACCATCCTGCGGATCCTCCTTGCCGTCAACGGATTCGCTCTGCTTGCGGTGCTGGCCCGGGAGCCACACTGGAGCGGGGTTGCGTCGGCATGGTTCGAGACGGCCGCGCTCCTCGAGCCGCATCTGCTCGTCAACCTGCTGCTGCTGTACATCCTGGCGCCCTGGCTGGAGGGGCTGCCGTACAGGATCGGCGTGCTGTGCATACTGGCGTTGATCGCGGTCGTGACGCTGGGCCTGAGCTCCGCCTTCGCGGCGCTCCGCCTCGACCCCTTCGCGGCCGCACCTTCGCACCACGTCGCTTTCGCGCTGTTCTCCGCGGCCGGGATGCTCTTCTACTTTCACCTGCGCGCGAAAGCCCTGTCGCCGGCAATCTCGGAAGCACGGCTGCAGGCACTGCAGGCCCGCATTCGCCCGCACTTCCTGTTCAACAGCATCAACGCCGTGCTGTCGCTCATGCGGCGAGAGCCGCGCCGCGCCGAGGCGGCGCTGCAGGACCTCGCCGATCTGTTCCGCGTGCTGATGCGCGACAATCGTCAGCTTGCCCCGCTGGGAGATGAGATCGAGCTCTGCAGACAGTACCTCGATCTGGAGAAGCTCCGCCTCGGAGAGCGGCTGCTTGTCGAGTGGCACACGGAGAACATGCCACGCGATGCCCTGGTGCCGCCACTCGTGCTGCAGCCGCTGCTGGAGAACGCGGTCTACCACGGCATCGAGCCGTCTAGCGCGCCGGGGGTGATCGCGATTAACATCTTCCTGCGTCGCGGCGAAGTGCACGCCATTTTGCGCAACCCCTATCAGTCCGTCGGCGGTCATCACGCGGGCAACAAGATGGCGATGGACAACATCCGCGAGCGACTGGCGCTGCATTTCGACGCCGAGGCGAGCCTGGAGAGTCGGTTGAATCGAGAGAGCTACGAGGTGCACATCCGTATGCCGTATCGGCCCGCCGCACTGCCGCAGAGCGAGCATGGCTGAAGCGCCGCTGCGAGTGCTCATCGTCGACGACGAGGCGCCGGCGCGCAGGCGCTTGCGCGAGCTGCTCGATGATTGCGCCTCGGCCCTGCCGCTGATCGTGATCGGTGAAGCGGCGAGCGGGCGCGAGGCGCTGGCACTGCTGGGCACCACTCCGACCGATCTGGTGCTGAGCGACATCCACATGCCCGACATGGACGGCATCGAGCTCGCCCGGCATCTGCTCAAGCTTCCGCTGCCCCCGGTGTTGATCTTTACTACCGCCTACCACGAGCACGCGATCGCAGCTTTCGAGGTCCACGCCATCGACTATCTCGTCAAGCCCGTGCGCGTGCAGAGACTGCTTGCCGCATTGCAGAAGGTGCCGCGGCTGAAGCCTTTGTCCGAGACCAGGCTCGACCGCCTGCCGGCGGCGGCGCGCCGGTTCCTGTCAGTGACCGAGCGCTCGCGCGTTGTGCTGGTCCCGATCGAGGAGGTCATCTACCTGAAAGCCGAGCTCAAGTACATCACCATCCGCACCGCCGAGCGCGAATTCCTCCTCGAGGAGTCGCTCACCAAGCTCGAGGAGGAGTTCGGGGAGCGCTTCGTCCGCGTTCATCGCAACTGCCTCGTCGCGCGCGACGCAATCCGCGGCTTCGAGCGCCAGGTGAGCGCGGACGGCGACGCGCACTGGGAGGTGCTCCTGCGCGGCGTGAACGAGGCGCTGCCCGTGTCTCGGCGCCAGCAATTCATCGTGCGCGAGATCGGACGCGAGCATGGCGGCTGAGGTCGTGCGGCGCGCCGGCAGCGCCAGTGCGCGCACCCTGATCTGCGGGTCGCTGGCGCTCGACACGATCATGGTCTTCCCCGACCGTTTCGCGCGGCACATCCTGCCGGAGCAAACGCACGTCCTCTCGGTTTCCTTCCAGATCGGCGAGATGCGCCGCGAGTGGGGAGGAACCGCCGGCAACATCGCCTACAACCTCAAGGCGCTCGGCGGCGAGCCGGTGGTGATGGCAACGCTGGGCGATGACGGACAAACTTACGTCGAGCGTATGCGGACGCTGGGGATCGGCACGGAAGGCGTGCGCATCGTTCCCGGCACCTATACGGGACAAGCATTCATCATCACCGACCTCGACGACAACCAGATCACCGCTTTTCATCCCGGGGCGATGAACGAATCGCACCGCAACCGCGTAGCGGATGTCGGGGATATCGCCCTGGGGATCGTCGCGCCCGATGGAAGGCAGGGCATGTACGAGCACGTGCGCGACCTCGACGGCGCCGGGATTCCGTTCGTGTTCGATCCGGGACAGGGGCTGCCGCTTTTCTCCGGGCCGGAGCTTGTCGAGATGATCGATCGCGCGGAGTACGTCGCGGTCAACGATTACGAAGGTCGGATGCTTTGCGAACGAACGGGCCTCGCGCTCGAGGCCATCGCAAAGCGCGTGCAGGCGCTCATCGTAACCAAGGGTGGTGACGGATCACGCATTTACGCTGCCGGCGCCGTGATCGACATACCCGCCGTGGAGCCCGCGGGCCTGGTGGATCCGACCGGGTGTGGCGACGCTTACCGCGCCGGACTGCTCTTCGGTATCGCGTGCGGCTGGAGCTGGGAGCGCACGGGGCGCCTCGCCTCTCTGCTCGGTTCGATCAAGATCGCCTCGCGCGGAGGCCAGAACCACAGTCTCGAGCGCGCAGCGATCGCCGCGAGGTACGCCGCGGCTTTCGGCGAGCCACTCTTCTAGTCCATCGCGACTGGCGCGACGGCGGCTCGGCCGGGGACCTGGAACACCCGGCGGTCGTCGAGCCTCACCGCCGTCAGGGTGCCGCCCCACAGGCAGCCGGAGTCGAGCATCAGAACGTTCGGCGCGAGCAGCAGGCCGAGTGCTGACCAGTGCCCGCAGAACACCGTGACACCGGCGGACATGCGCTGCGCGTGTGCGAACCACGGCGCGTAGCCGGCCGGGGCGTGCCCGGGGCCGCGCTTTTCCACTAGGGTCATCGTGTCATCGCCGCTGCAGAAGCGCAGTCGTGTGCAGGCGTTCACGATCACTCGCAGCCGGTCGTAGCCCGTGAGCGCATCGCTCCAGCGCAAGGGCTCGTCGCCGTAGAGCGTGCGCAGGAACTCGTCGCATCGCTCCGAGGCGAGCGTCGTCTCGACTTCGTGCGATAGGCTCTCCGCCTTCTCCGGCGTCCACGACGGCAGGAGGCCGGCGTGCACGAGCAGCATGCTGCCTTCGCGCACGACGAGCGGGCGCCGGCGCAGCCAGTCGAGCAGCGCGGGACGGTCGGGCGCGGCGAGAATGGGCGCCAGGGTGTCCGCTCTGTGCGGAGCTTGATGACCCGCGGCGACGATCAGCAGATGCAGATCGTGATTGCCCAGCACTGTCGTCGCCGCAGCGCCGAACGACATTACGGTGCGCAGGACCGATAGCGAATCGGGCCCGCGGTTGACCAGATCGCCCACCAGCCACAGACGATCTCGGGCCGGATCGAACGCGATCATATCGAGGAGCTGCCTGAACTCGTCGTAGCAGCCCTGAATGTCTCCGACGACGTAGTGGCTCATTGGCAAGCCAAAGGACGGCGGGCCGATTCGTTGCGGGGAGGAAAACGCGCGACCGGGCGCGAACCCGCTTGCTACTTCTTGAGCGTAAGGATCCAGCTCACCAACGCCCGTACGTCCGCATCGGGTGCCTGCGCGTTCGGAGGCATCGGGATCGTGCCCCAAACGCCGGCACCTCCTGTCTTGACCTTCTGGACCAGCTTGGCGAACGCGTCCTTGTCGCCGCGATACTTGGCCGCGACGTCCTGATACGCGGGTCCGACAATCTTCTTGTCGACCGCGTGGCACGCCGCGCATCCGTCTTTTTGCATCAACGCGGTCGCGCTGGCCAAGTCGAGCGGGCCAGCGCTCGCGGGCGCCGCTGCGACGGCAGGCGCGGGCGACGCCGCCGCAGCGGCGACTGTCGGAGGAGAAGACGCAGCAGGCGCGGCGGGAGAGGTCGGTGCCGGCGGCTCCTTGAAGCTCGCGCCCGCACGATTCGCCATGTATACGACCGCGCGCTCCAGCTCGAGATCGCTCAGATCCGGCGAGCCGCCCCTTGGCGGCATCGCGTTCTTGCCCTTGAGCGCGCTCGCGTAGAGCGCATCGATGCCGGCATTGATTCGCGCCGACCACGCGGTCTTGTCGCCGAACTTCGGAGCTCCGGCAAGGCCAGCCTCGTGACAGGTTTTGCACACGGCCTGATACACCTGCTCTCCGCTCTGGCTTCCGGTCGCAGCTTTGGCCTCCGCGAGCGTGACCCGACCGACGGGCTGGATTCGATCGAGCACCTCGGCTTCGGACTGGGAGCCGGATCCGGGCGTGATTCCTGTCACGAGCTGCGAAAGGAGCACGATGAGCGTCACCGGGATCGCGAATGCAAGCACGACGACAATGGCGAGTTGCTTCGGGGTCTTGATGAAAGAGCTGTGCTCGTCGCTCATCGAACCTTCCTCGGAAGGGCGGCACGCTGATACGGCCGCGGACAAATATTAAATTATAGCGTTCGACGCGTTCTGCGGCGAAGTCCGATGGACGTCACTTCTCCGCGCGCGGTAAAATCCGCCGCGTGCGCCCGTAGCTCAGTTGGATAGAGTGTTGGTTTCCGAAGCCAAAGGTCACAGGTTCGACTCCTGTCGGGCGCGCCACCGATAACTTCGCCGCCGCAATCCCCGCGCGTTACCCGCCGACCTCCACGCTGGTAACGCCTCGGCAGCTCGTGGACCGCAACGTGGTTGGGCTCGCGAGATTAGGCGCGCGCTGACCGCGTTCGACGAGATCGACCTGCCGCAAGACGCGCGCCGCACCTCGCGTCGCTACTCTCCGTTCGCCTGAGTCGCGCCGAAAGCGCGGTAACACTCGTGCATCAGGTTCCCACGCGCGCTCTGCGCCGAGAGCTCGCTCGATCTGCAGCACACCTGGCGTAGATCGCGCCATCCGGCGATATGTCGCTGAACGCGCCGCGAGAACCTGCGCGGATCCGAGCGGCGCGAGGGGACCAAGCGCGCAACGCGACCCCGCCTAACGCGCGGAAAGCTCCGCCCCTCTCTGCGGGGGGCCTGCTATTCGGGCCGCCAAGAAGCGAGCCGGAATAGCCCCAACGACCCGTAAAACAACGAGTTCGATGCCGTTGGCATATCGCCTGGAACAGGCCCCGACTGCCCTCGCGGAGGAGATCGAGTGCGGGTTACGGGCGACTGCTGATACGAAACCTTCAAAACACATGCTAACCCACTATTTATATTACATATTTGTGATTAGTACAACAAATGCCGTAAGTCCTTGTTAAAAAAACAAAATCATGTTGACCCGCTCAATCGATTCTCCTATAGTGGCAAATGGTGGGTAAAAGTGGGTCAAAGTGGGCGCTCACCGCAGGGAGGCGCTCCAGGAGGAAGCGTGGTGTTTCGAGGGGTCACGCATCTTGCGCTCGACAACAAAGGCCGCCTGGCGATTCCTGCTCGCTATCGCGACACGCTGACACACAACGGTGAGGGGCGACTCGTTCTCACCGCCGATCCCGGCCACTGCCTGTTGCTGTATCCGCTGCCCGAGTGGGAGCCGATCCAGCAGCGACTGATGGCGCTGTCGAGCTTCAACGAAAAGATTCGCAGTCTGCAGCGTCTTCTCGTCGGTCACGCAGATGATGTTGCGCTGGACGGCGCCGGACGAATACTCGTGCCGCCCTCGCTGCGGCAGTTCGCAGCACTCGACAAGCACGTAGTCCTCGTGGGTCAGGGCAAGCGATTCGAGCTCTGGGACGAGACGAAGTGGCAGGAGCGCACGGCACAGGCGGTCGCGTTTCCCGCGGACGGTCTGCCGCCCGAGCTCGACGGTTTCTCGCTTTGACCGCCGATGCGGCGCATCGACCGGTCCTGCTCAACGAAGCCGTGGCTGCACTGGCGATCAAACCGAGCGGCGCCTACCTCGATGCGACGTTTGGTCGCGGCGGACACAGTCGCCGCATCCTCGAGTTACTTGATCGCGGTGGCAGGCTCATTGCCATCGACCGCGATCCGGCCGCGCAGGCCGAAGCGGAACAATGGCGCGATCCGCGCTTCCGTTTCCACCGCGCGTCGTTCTCCGCGCTTGCCGACATCCTCGATGCGGAAGGGACCGCGCAAGTCGACGGCGCGCTTTTCGACCTCGGCATGTCTTCGCCGCAGGTCGACGATCCTCAGCGCGGCTTCTCCTTCCGCAGCGATGGCCCGCTCGACATGCGCATGGACCCCTCGCACGGGCAGAGCGCCGCGCAGTGGCTAGGCTCGGTGACCGAGCGAGAACTCAGGGAGGTAATCGCAAACTATGGTGAAGAACGGTTTGCTAAACAGATTGCAAGAGCGATTGTTGCGGCTCGCTCGCGCGAGCCGGTCCTCCGCACGCGGCAACTGGTCGCGATCGTGGCCGAAGCCATCGGCGCGCGGGCGCAGCGCGATCGGGGTCAGGATCCGGCCACGCGGACTTTCCAGGCTATACGGATTTACATCAACCAGGAGCTCCAGGAATTGTCGTTAGGGCTGGAGCGCGCGCTCCCACGGCTCGCCACCGGAGCGCGTCTCGTGATGATCAGTTTCCATTCGCTCGAGGATCGCCTCGTCAAGGATTTTCTCCGCCGTCACACGCAGCCGTTTGGTGGTGACATCCGGCTGTCTCGCGTGCCGATCGCGGCAGCCGCGCTGCCGGTGCCGCCGCTGCGACTCGTCGGCCGCGCCCAGCGTCCGAGCGTCGCCGAAGCTGCCGCGAATCCGCGCGCGCGCAGCGCGCGGCTGCGCGCGGCCGAACGCACTGCAGGACCACTCGGATGATGGTGCGGCTGAACCTTCTGCTGCTCGCTGCGCTGATCGCTTGTTCGCTCTCGCTGATCACGTCGCGACATCAGGCGCGCAAGCTGTTCGTGGAGCTGGAGCGCCAGCAGGGGCAAAGTCGTGCCTACGAGATCGAGTACGGCCAGCTGCAACTCGAGCAGAGCACGTGGGCAGCGCCTGAGCGCGTGGAGCGGCTCGCGCGCGAGCGACTGAAAATGCAGATTCCGGGGCCCGGGCGCATTCAGGTCGTGACCGGGGGACAGAAATGAGGACTCCGGCCGCGCGCGGCGCCGTCGCGCAATCCGTCCTGCCGAGGCTGCGGGCACCGCTGGTGTTCGGCGGATTGCTGCTCCTCTTCGGGGTCCTGCTCGCTCGCTCGCTATATCTCCAGTCCTTCAACAACGAGTTCCTGCAGGGACAGGGCTCCTCGCGTTATAGCCGCGACCTGGAGATTCCGGCGCATCGGGGCCGGATTCTCGATCGCTTCGGCGAGCCGCTGGCGATCAGCACACCGGTCAAAGCGATCTGGGCCTGGCCGGATAAGGTGGAAGCTTCGCCGCAGCAACTGCGCAGCCTCGCGGCGTCTCTCGAGATCGACCCTTCCGCGCTGGAGGCCAAGCTCGAACACGGGAACGACTTCGTTTATTTGAAGAAGGCGGTTGCTCCGGAGGTCGCGGCGCGGGTCGCTGCCCTCGGCATCAGCGGCGTGCACGACGACGATGAGTACCGGCGCTATTACCCGGGCGGCGAGGTGATGAGCCACGTGCTCGGCTTCACTGGCGACGGCGATGTCGGTCTCGAGGGCCTCGAACTCGCGCAGCAGCCATGGCTCGGCGGAATTCCCGGCAGTCGCCGAGTCATTATCAACCGCCGCGGCGAGGTCGTGGAGGACGTCGCGAGCATTCGTGCCCCGCAGGAGGGGCGCGATCTCGCGCTGTCGATCGACAGCCGCCTGCAATATCTCGCCTTCCGCGAGCTCAAGGCCGCGGTCGAGACAAACAAAGCCAAGGCCGGCGGCCTAGTCATGCTCGATCCCCGCACGGGCGAAATTCTCGCGCTGGTGAACTGGCCTTCGTACAACCCGAACAATCGCGCGCGTGCGACGCGCGACCGATTGCGCAACCGCGCACTGACCGACAGCTTCGAGCCGGGCTCGACCCTGAAGCCCTTCACCATCGCAACCGCGCTCGAGTCGGGGAAGGTCAGCCCGAAGTCGATCGTCGACACCTCGCCGGGCACGCTCACCATCGGCAAGGCCACGATCCACGACGCGCATCGCAGCGGCCCGCTGACGGTGGAGGAGGTGATCCAGAAGTCCTCGAACGTCGGCGCAGCGAAACTCGCGCTCACGCTGCCTCCCGAGGCGATGTGGGACACGCTCTCGGGCGCCGGCTTCGGCGTGCCGCCCAAGACCGGATTTCCCGGCGAAGTCGCAGGGAGGCTGCGTCCGGCGAAATCTTGGCGGCCGATCGAGCAGGCGACGATGGCCTATGGACACGGTATCTCGGTGAATCTCGTGCAGCTCGCCCGCGCCTACACCATCTTCGCAACCGACGGCGAGCTCAAGCCGGTGACGCTCTTCAAGGAGGCGGGCCCGGTAGCGGGTCGTCCGGTTCTCAAACCGGAGATCGCGCGCGAGGTGCGGCACATGCTGGAGATGGTCGTCGGTCCTGGCGGTACCGCGCCCAAGGCGCAGGTGATCGGTTACCGCGTCGCGGGCAAGACGGGAACGGCGCACAAGCTCGAAGGCGGCAACTACGTCAACCGCTACGTCTCGTCGTTCGTCGGCTTCGCCCCGGTCTCGAATCCACGGCTGCTGGTGGCGGTAATGATCGATGAGCCTTCGGCCGGGCAGTACTACGGCGGGAGCGTAGCAGCGCCTTGCTTCAGCAGCGTCATGGGAACTGCGCTTCGCCTGCTCGGCGTAGCACCGGATGCGCCGAGCAACAACGTGATCCTTCCTGCGGAAGGAGCGGAGATACAAGAGGAAACATGAGCAGCGCGACTGCTCAGGACGCCGACGCTGCCGGGCTGCTTGCGCCGTTGCCGGCGCCGGTATCGCGCGTGGTTGCGGATAGCCGTCGGGTGCGCCCGGGCGACGCGTTCGCAGCCTATCCCGGCACACGGGAGGACGGCCGCCATTACATCGGCGACGCGATCGCGCGCGGGGCCGGCGCGGTGCTGTGGGAGCCTCAGGGATACAGCTGGAATCGCGAGTGGAAGGTCCCCCACGTTCCCATCGAAAACCTGAAGGCGAGGCTCGGCGCGATCGCCGATGAAGTGTACGGGCATCCGTCGCGCGAGTTGTGGATCGCGGGCGTGACCGGCACCAACGGCAAGACATCGTGCAGCCATTGGATCGCCGCGGCTCATGACGCAGCGGGAAGGCGCTCCGCACTTGTGGGGACGCTCGGGAGCGGCTTGTGGGGAAAGCTGCAACCCGCCACCAATACAACCCCGGACGCGGCGGAGCTGCACGAGCTGCTGCGCGCGCTCAAGAGTTCTGGCGCCGAAACAGTGGCGATGGAAGTGTCCTCGCACGGCCTGGATCAGGGACGGGTCAATGGCGTGACCTTCGATGTCGTGCTGTTCACGAATCTCTCGCGCGATCACCTCGACTACCACGGCACGATGGCGGCGTACGGAGCGGCGAAGGCGAGGCTCTTCGCCTGGCCCGGCCTTCGCGTCAGCGTTGTCAACGCCGATGATCCGTTCGGCCAGAGTCTGATCGACACGGCGCGCGCCAAGGGACGCAAGGTGCTGACCTATGGCTTCGGCGCGGCCGATGTCGGCGGCGGCGGCCTCGTCACCTCGGCTTCAGGCCTCGCCTTCACGGTCGAGACACCCTGGGGCAAAGGCGAGATACA
This sequence comes from Casimicrobiaceae bacterium, assembly GCA_036380055.1. Taxonomy (GTDB): domain Bacteria; phylum Pseudomonadota; class Gammaproteobacteria; order Burkholderiales; family Casimicrobiaceae; genus PALSA-1003. Next base: position 2,959 of record DASVFM010000073.1, on the reverse strand, counting down.
CAGCCAGCTCGTAGGCGCTTTCAACGCCGCCAATCTTCTCGGTGTGCTCGGCGTCTTGTTGGTGAGCGGTGTGGCGCTGGAGCCGGCGCTCGTCTTCCTCGCGCGCGCTGAAGCGCCGCCCGGGCGAATGCAGCGCCTTGGCGGCGGTGGCGCTCCGCTGGTGGTGGTCGACTATGCGCATACGCCCGACGCCATGGACAAGGTGCTGAGCGCGTTGCGCTCGGCGGTTGCGTCTGGCGGCGAGCTCGTATGCGTGTTCGGGTGCGGGGGCGATCGCGACCGCGGCAAGCGCCCGGAGATGGGCCGCGTCGCGGCCCGCCTGGCCGACCGGGTCGTCGTCACCAGCGACAACCCGCGCAGCGAGGATCCGGAAGCGATCGCGAGCGATATCGTGCACGGCATTCGCAGCACCGGAAACCGGCGCTATGCGGTGGAGCTCGATCGCGGCAGCGCGATCGCGAGCGTCATCGGCGAGGCGAAGGCCGGTGACGTCATCCTCCTCGCGGGCAAGGGGCATGAGACGTATCAGGAGCGCGCCGGCACGCGCGAGCCGTTCATCGATGCGGACCACGCGCGGCGGGCGCTGGCGGCATGGAGCGAACGATGATGGACGCCGCGACCGCCGTACGCGCCATCGCGGGCAAGCTCATCGGCGCGAACGTTCGCTTCGAGGGCGTGGCGACCGACTCGCGCACGCTCAAGGCCGGCGACCTGTTCGTCGCGCTCAAGGGTAGCCGCTTCGACGGACATGACTTCGTGGTGCAGGCGCTCGAGCGCGGAGCAGCGGCAGCGCTCGTCGCAACCGACCGGGCGGGCGCGTACGAAGGACGCATCGCCGGCAGCCTTCTCAGTGTGCCCGACCCGCTGACGGCACTCGGCGCGCTCGCGGCGTACTGGCGCCGCGGCTTCGACCTGCCCGTGGTCGCGATCGTCGGCAGCAATGGCAAGACGACGGTGAAGGAGATGGTCGCCGCAATCCTGCGGGCGCAATTCGGCGCTGCGCAGGTGTTCGCCACGCCGGGCAACCTCAACAACGAGATCGGCCTGCCGCTATCGGTGCTCGGCCTGCGCGCTGCCCATCGCGTCGCTGTGTTGGAGATCGGCATGAACCACCCGGGCGAGACCGCCGCGCTCGCCGCCGTCGCGCAGCCGACAATCGCCGTGATCAACAACGCGCAGCGCGAGCATCAGGAGTTCATGCGCAGCGTTGCCGACGTGGCCGCCGAGCATGCGGCCGTGCTGAACGCCCTGCCGCAGGACGGGATCGCAGTGATCAATGCCGACGATGACTACGCGGCGTTCTGGCGGGAGGTCGTCGGACGGCGCAACGCCGAAGGCGCGAGCCTTCAGCTGCGCGACTTCGGTTTGCTCTCCCCGGCCGCCGTGTCGGCGCGCTATCGCGCCGAGCAGTGGGGGAGCGTGATCGACGTCGAATCGCCCGCTGGAACGGCAAGGATCGAGCTTCACTCGCCGGGACGCCACAGCGCCGCGAACGCGCTCGCTGCGATCGCCGCCGCGACCGCCGCGGGCGCGGGCATCGATGCGGTACGCCTGGGACTGCAGCGGTTTCGCCCGGTTGCTGGGCGCCTCGAGATGAAAAGCGGCCCCTCCGGTATCGCGATCATCGATGATACGTACAACGCGAACCCGGACTCGGTGCGGGCGGCGATCGCCGTGCTGGCCAAAGCGCGCGGCGGACGCTGGCTCGTCCTGGGCGACATGGGCGAGGTGGGCGCGCACGGCCCTGCGTTTCATCGCGAGATCGGGGAGTACGCGCGGGCCGCCGGGGTCGATCGGCTGCTCACCACCGGCACGCTGGCCAGCCACGCGGTCGCAGCCTTTGGGCCGGGCGGCGAACACTTCGATCATGTCGATGAGCTCATCGCCGCCCTGCGCGAGAAGCTGGGAGAGGAATCCGCAGCGCCGACGACGCTCCTCGTCAAAGGCTCCCGCTTCATGCGCATGGAACGCGTCGTCGCGGCGCTGACCGACGGCGCGGTGCAGGACGTTCACTGATGCTTCTCGCCCTCGCCAACTGGATCGCCGCGGACGTCAGGACGTTCAACGTCTTCAGCTACATCACGCTGCGCGCCGTACTGGCGACGATGACGGCGCTCGTGATCTCGTTCGTGGTCGGACCGCGCATGATCCGCAAGCTGACCGAGTACAAGATCGGCCAGGCGGTTCGTGACGACGGCCCGCAAACCCATCTTGCCAAGGCCGGGACTCCGACGATGGGCGGCGCGCTCATCCTCATTTCGATCGTCATCACTACGCTGCTGTGGTCGGATCTGCGCAACCGCTTCGTGTGGGTGGTGCTGATCGTGACGCTCGGATTCGGCGCGATCGGCTGGATCGACGACTATCGAAAGGTCGTCTACCGCAACCCGAAAGGATTGTCGGCGCGCACGAAGCTCCTGCTGCAGTCGGCAATCGGGATAGTCGCGGCTGTCTATCTCGCATTCTCGGTCTCGGCGCCGTCGAACACGCAGTTCCTGCAGCTGTTCCTGGCCTGGATCGCCAGCGGCTTCAACCTCGATCTGCCGCCGAAGGCAGCGCTTATCGTGCCGTTCTTCAAGACCGTGAGCTATCCGCTGGGTGTGTGGGGTTTCATCGCGTTGTCGTATTGCGTGATCGTGGGCTCGAGCAATGCAGTCAACCTCACCGACGGGCTTGACGGCCTCGCGATCATGCCGACGGCGATGATTGCGGGCGCTCTCGCCGTCTTCGCTTACGCCACGGGGCGTCCCGACTACTCGACGTATCTGCTGCTTCCGCACATTCCCGGGGCCAGCGAGCTCATGGTCTTCTGCGGATCGGTGGTGGGGGCGGGTCTGGGCTTCCTCTGGTTCAACGCCTACCCCGCCGAGGTCTTCATGGGCGATGTCGGAGCGCTCGCGCTCGGCGCCGCGCTCGGTGCGATCGCAATCATCGTTCGCCAGGAGATAGTGCTTTTCAT
>DASVFM010000072.1:0-6090 GCA_036380055.1 Casimicrobiaceae bacterium | reverse complement strand
GATGAAGGTGGCCGGCGGCAACTTTACGATATCGAAAAGCCGGAACAGCAGAAACCCGAACGCGACCCGCAGCGGCTGCACGCCGACGATGAACATCACGAGCAGGAACGCCACGATCTCGTCCCAAACGACGCTGGGTGGATCGACGGCGGAGAGATCCCGGCTCGTGCGGTCGGCAACCCAGATGCCCAGCGCAAACGCGACGACGACGGCCGCGAGGTAGCCGAGATCATTCGCATAGTCGTGCAGCAGCACCCCGAGCGGGATGGCGACCAACGTTCCGGCGGTACCGGGCGCGACCGGGGAAAGCCCCGCGCCAAAGCCAAGCGCGATGAAGTGCGCTGGGTGTGAAACGAGAAACTTTAGCGATGGAGTGCGGCTCATCGCGCGAAGTGATCGAAGGCCCGCGGCAACGATGCGAGGGCGCGCCCTTTCTCGTCGGCGACGAGCAGCCCCGCGCGTTTTTCGATCGCTCCGATGCGAGCAAGCGACAGGCCGAGCGTCCGGGCAAGGGCAGCGATCTCCTCGGCCCGCCCGCGAGGCACCGTGAAGCAGAGCTCGTAGTCGTCACCACCAGCGAGCAGGCACTCCAGGGCCAGCGCGCGCGTCCGGCCGGCGAGCCGACGCTCGATCGCCCGCGAACGCGGAATGGCCGCGAGCTCGATCACAGCGCCCACCCCAGAGGCGTCGAGCACATGGCCGAGATCGCCGATCAGACCGTCGGAGATGTCGATCGCGGCGGTGGCAACGCCGCGCAGCCGCTCCCCCAGAGCAACGCGCGCCTGCGGGCGTTGCAGTCGCTCCTCGCATCGGCCGAGCTCGCTTCGGTCGAGTGCAACTCGTCCGCGCCGCGACGCGACGGCCAGCGCGGCGTCGCCCAGCGCACCGGACACGTAGATCGTGTCGCCGGGGCGCGCACCGCTGCGCAGCAGCGCCTGCCCCGAGGGCACTTCGCCGAGGATCGTCACGCACAGGTTGAGTGGGCCCCGCGTCGTGTCGCCGCCGATAAGGTCGACGCCGCTCACCTCCGCCAGCGCAAAGAAACCGCGCGCGAAGCGAGCGAGCCAGGCCGCGTCCGCGGCTGGCAACGCCCCGGCAAGAAGCGCCCATCGCGGCGTTGCGCCCATCGCGGCCATATCGGACAGATTCACGGCGAGCGTCTTGTAGCCGAGCGCTTCGGGATCCTCCCCGCGAAAGAAATGCCGGCCTTCGACCAGCATGTCGGTCGAGACGGCGAGCTCGCAGCCCGGCGTGGGCGCCAGCAGTGCCGCGTCGTCGCCGATCCCGAGGAGCGTGTGGCGCGTGTTCCGCCGGAAGAACCGCTCGATCAGCTCGAATTCACCGAGTGCCGGCGAGCGCTTTCTCGGGGCACGAGCGGTTGGCGTAGCTTCGTGCCGGCGCATTGCGCGCGTCACTGCGCGCGGTGCGATGCACTGACCTCCGCCGCGCGCGTCGCGGAGGCGAGGTGGTCCAGGACGCCGTTGACGTACTTGTGGCCGTCGGTGCCTCCGTAAGCCTTGGCGAGCTCGACCGCTTCGTTGATCGCTACCCGATACGGGATGTCGGGCTGGCGCAGCAGCTCCCACGCGCCGATCGTCAGCACCGCTCTTTCAATCGCCGACAGCTGCTCCGGCGCACGGTCGAGGTAAGGGGCGAAGGCAGCGACCAGCGTCGTATATTCTCCAGTGACCCCCTGCCATAGGCGATCGAAGAACGCTGTATCGCACCTGGCGAAGCCGCCGGCCTCGCTCAACTGAGTGCGAATCGTGGCAGGCGCAGTGCCGGCGAGAAACCACTGGTAGAGGCCCTGCAGCGCGAACTCGCGTGAGCGATGGCGGCTCCCCCGGTGGGCAGATCCTTTCGACTCGTCCTTCGCGCGTGGATCGCCGGCGGAAATTTCGGACGTCGCACTCTTCGCGGGAGAGTCCCCCTTGCTCGCGCGATGGTTGACGCCGCCCTTCTGCCTGCCTTTGTTCATTCGTCATCGATCGCGGTGAGGAGGTTGGCCATCTCGAGCGCGGCGAGCGCAGCCTCACCTCCCTTGGTGCCGGCCCGTGCGTGGGCCTGTTCTTCGTCGTCCGTGGTGAGGATCCCGTTGCCGATCGGGATGCCGAACTCGAGCTGAACGCTGGCCAATCCGCCTGCCGATTCGTTGGCGACGATCTCGAAGTGATGGGTCTCGCCGCGGATCACCGCGCCGAGCGCGACGAGCGCGTCGTAATCGCCTGTCTGCGCCATGCGCTGCAGCGCCAGCGGCGCCTCGAGCGCTCCGGGCACGGTTGCCACGATGATCGCGTCCTCGGCGACTCCCGCGTCGACCAGGGCGCGCAGCGCGCTCGCGAGCAGGCGCTCGCCGACCTCCGCGTTGAAGCGCGACAACACGATACCTACGCGCATGTGCTCACCGCGCGTATGGGGAGGAATCCGGCGAACGGCCATGACGATCCCGCGGCCCTCTGGCTAGCTCTGCGTGATACCGCGCTGATGCAATCGAAGCATCAGTCCTGGCTAGCGGCGCGCCCGGGCGGAGTATCCTCGTGGCCCACGACCTCGAGCCCGAAGCCGGCCATGCTCGGCATCTTCCGCGGCCGGGCGAGCAGCCGCATCCTGCCCACGCTGAGGTCGCGCAGGATCTGGGCGCCTATGCCGTAGTTGCGCAAATCCATGCGCGACTCCGGCGGCGGCAGGTCGGCCACCGCGCGGCGACGCAGCTCCTGCGCCGACTCGGGACGATGCAGCAGCACGAGCACTCCGCGGCCGGCACGCGCGATCGCGTCCAGCGCCGCCGGTATCGTCCACGAGTGCGTGCGGCTGTCGTGGTCCAGCAGATCGATAACGGACAGCGGTTCGTGCACGCGCACCAGCGTTTCACGCTCCGGCGCGATTTCGCCCAAGGCGAGCGCCAGGTGCGTCGCGTCGGTCAGCTTGTCGCGGTAGGTGATCAGGCGGAACTCGCCGTGCGCCGTGCGGACGGAGCGCTCTCCAACCCGCTCGACGAGGCGCTCGGTGCGGCTGCGATAGTGGATCAGGTCCGCGATAGCGCCGATCTTCACCCCGTGTCGCTGCGCAAACTCGGCGAGATCGGGCAGTCGCGCCATGGTCCCATCGTCCTTCATGATCTCGCACAGCACCGCCGCCGGAGAGCACCCCGCGAGCTGCGCCAGATCGCAGCACGCCTCGGTGTGGCCGGCGCGCGCCAGAACCCCGCCCTCCGCCGCGACGAGCGGGAATACGTGGCCCGGCGTGACGATGTCCTGCGGGCGGGCGTCGGGCGCACAGGCGACTCGGATCGTGTGCGCGCGGTCAGCGGCGGAGATTCCCGTGGTAACCCCCTCGGCCGCTTCGATCGAAACGGTGAAGTTCGTCCCGTGCTGCGACCGGTTCACCGGTGTCATCGGCGCAAGCTCAAGCCGCCGCGCGCGCTCCGCCGTGATGGGCATGCAGATCAGGCCGCGGCCGTGCTTGGCCATGAAGTTGACGATCTCGGCCGTGACGTAGTCCGCGGCGCAGAACAGATCGCCCTCGTTCTCGCGCTCCTCCTCGTCGACGAGGATGGCCACGCGTCTGGCCTTGAGCTCATCGACGATCTCGTGGATCGGGCTTATCGCCGTCGGCTGATCGCGGGCCTCGACGGCGCGCAGGTGGGGAGTGGTCACTTGGGGTTCGAGCACTTTGCGAACTGTCATTATACGTCCAGCGATCGCTTGCCCGCCGCGGAAGAGCCCTTTCGGCGCAGCGTGCGGACTCAGAACATCTGCAGGGATTCGTTCACCAGCGTGCTCTTCGCAGCGCCGAGATCGGAAAGCACACTGAAGTGGTGTCGCTCCGCTATGAAGAGCGGGCCGTGACGGCCGCGTGGATGGCACTCCGGCCAGTGCTCCCACAGCAGCCAGGACTGACGGATGAACTCGCTGGTCTCGCGTTCCCCTACCGCTAGGAGCAGCGGCACGGGCACGCGCGGGGGCAGGTGAATCGGGCTCAGGGCGTGCGCGCGCTTGGCATCGAGCTTGAGATCGACGTTCATCGAGGCTTGCACGAGGGGTTCGAGATCGAACACGCCGCTGATCGCTACGGCGCCCGTGATCGCCGTCGCGGGCAGCCCGCGCGCCGCCCAGTCGGTAGCGAGCAGCATCGCTGCCAGATGCGCACCCGCCGAGTGTCCGCTCACGACGATATGCTGTGCCGGAAAGCCATGGCGCGAGCCTTCACGCCACAGCCAGGCGAGAGCCTCACGCACCTGATCGACGATGCGCGCGATGCTGACGTCCGGGCACAGGTCGTAGTTGATGACGGCCACGCCGATGCCCTGCGCGACGAATGGCGGCGCGACGAACGAGTGCTCGCTCTTGTCCAGCGCCCGCCAGTAACCCCCGTGGATGAACAACAACGCGCCGCGCGCTCGCTCGGCGGGGAACAGATCCAGCGTCTGCTTCGGCCCGCTGCCATAGCGAAGATCGAGCCTTCGCTCGAGGCGCGACCGCGCAGCTTCGCTTTCCTCGGCCCAGCGCGCGAACCACTGCGGGTGATCGGGAAACGCCGCCCGGAGGTTGTACTCGCGCTCGACGAACTCGGCGGGCAGCTGCGTCATCGTCGCATTTGCCGGCTACTCGGCGTCCGGCTGCCTCTCCGGCGCGGCCTGCTCGAAGGCGGGAAGCGCTTTGCACCGCGCCTCGATGCCGGTGAGCGTCGGATAGGCACTGAGCGGAATGCCCGCCCGGCGCGCGTTGGCGAGCTGGGGCACGAGGCAGATGTCGGCCAGCGTTGGTGTGCCGCCGTGACAGAACGCGCCGGTCGCCGCGTCGCCAGCGAGCTGCGTCTCGAGCGCCGCGAGCCCGAGGTCGATCCAGTGCCGGTACCAGGCGTCCTTCGCCTCTTCACTCGCACCGAGCGTGCGCAAGAGGTAGCGCAGCACTCGCAAGTTGTCGAGCGGATGGATGTCGCAAGCGATGGCGAGCGCGATCGCACGCACCCGCGCACGCGCTTCGGGCGTAGCAGGCAGCAGCGACGGTTGTGGATAGCGCTCATCCAGGTATTCGATGATCGCCAGCGACTGCGTGAAGCGTCCGCGTCCGTCCTCCAGCGCGGGCACGAGCCCCTGTGCGTTGACGCGGCGATAGGCCTCGCCGCTCTGCTCGTCTTTGCGCAGCTGGACGGCGGCGTATTCGTAGCCGAGCCCCTTGAGCCCGAGCGCGATACGAACGCGGTAGGCGGCCGACGAGCGGAAGTAGCCGTAAAGCTTCATCGTGCCCCCCAACGCGGCCCTGCAACTAGGCGAAAGCGGATATTCCCGTCTGCGCGCGGCCGAGGATCAGCGCGTGCACGTCGTGCGTTCCCTCATAGGTGTTGACCGTCTCCAGGTTGAGCACGTGCCGGATCACGTGGAACTCGTCGACGATCCCGTTGCCGCCGTGCATGTCGCGCGCCATCCGAGCGATCTCCAGTGCCTTGCCGCAGGAGTTGCGCTTCATGATCGAGGTGATCTCGGGCGCGGCCTTGTTCTCGTCCTTGAGCCGCCCGAGGCGCAGACAGCCCTGCAGACCGAGAGTGATCTCCGTCTGCATGTCGGCGAGCTTCTTCTGGATGAGCTGGTTGGCGGCGAGCGGGCGCCCGAACTGCGTGCGATCGAGCGTGTACTGCCTTGCCGCGTGCCAGCAGAACTCGGCTGCGCCGAGCGCGCCCCAGGCGATACCGTAGCGCGCGCTGTTCAGGCAGGCGAACGGACCCTTCAGACCCTCGACCCCGGGAAGGAGGTCTTCTTCGGGCACGAAGACTTCGTCCAGCACGATCTCTCCGGTAACGGAGGTGCGCAGGCTGAACTTCCCCTCGATCTTCGGTGCCGACAGCCCCTTCATCCCCTTTTCCAGAATGAAGCCGCGGATAACGCGATCGTCGGTCTTGGCCCAGACGATGAAAACGTCGGCGATCGGCGAGTTCGAGATCCACATCTTTGAACCGGAGAGGCTGTAGCCGCCCGCTACCGAGCGTGCCCGTGTCACCATCGATCCGGGATCGGAGCCGTGATTGGGCTCGGTCAGACCGAAGCATCCGATCCATTCACCGGTGGCTAGCCGCGGCAGGTATCTGCGCCGC
>DASVFM010000071.1:0-4969 GCA_036380055.1 Casimicrobiaceae bacterium | reverse complement strand
GCTAACTCTTCGCGCAGTCGCAGACCTCGCAACCCTGGTCGAAGATGATCCGCCAGGTGTCGGGTGCTTCGAGGCGCCAGATCGAGGTAAAGCGCCCGATCAGCTTTCCGCTGGGATCGTGCACGGGCCCGGTGCTGAGCGCGAGGTTGCCCGAATCCAATACCTCCACCCGATCAGGGGCCCAGGAGAATGGCGCTTCGGGCTGCTGAAAGAATTTCTGCCACACCGCGCTCACCGCCTGCTTGCCGCGCCGCGGCTGGGCCCCGGAAAAGAAGATCGTCTCCTCGGACAGGAACGAATTGAAAGCCGCGAAGTCGCGGTCGGCCATCGTCTTGGCGAAGGCGCGCTCGGTGTCCGCGACCTGGCGCGCACGCTCCTCGTCGGTCGCCTGCCGCGGCGCGGTCGCGCAGGCTGCGAGCAGACACGCCCCCACGATGGCAACGACCGCGGAACGGATGGACTGATGCATGGCTAGCCTCCCGGGGACGGATTGTTTGCGGTGCTATCATCGCCCGGGCATGGCTTCCCTGGCGAACCGGCGCTTCGCCCGCCGCAAGGACCTCGGCCTCAGCCGCAGCGAGTACACAATTCTGCGGCGGCTGCGCACGCCACAGCAAGTGCAGCTCTTCGTAAGTGCGATCCCGGCCAATCACGAGATCGGCGGCGAGACGAGCCTGTCGGTGCGCGACGTGCTGCGGCAGCGCCGCGCGCACTGTATCGAGGGAGCCCTGGTCGCTGCCTGCGCATTCTGGATTCACGGTGAGCCCCCTCTCATCGCGCACCTCGACTGCGAGCCTTCCGACTATCCGCACGTGATCACCCTGTTCCGCCGCGGCGGCTTCTGGGGTGCGATCTCCAAGCACAACGGCCCTCAGCTTCGCTACCGCGATCCCCTGTATCGCAGCCTGCGCGAGCTCACGATGTCGTACTTTCACGAGTATTTCGACAAGCGCGGGCGCAAGACGCTGCGCAGCTATTCACTGCCGCTCGATCTGCGTCGAGTCGACCCTTCGCTTTGGGTCACGAACGAGCGCGGCTGCTGGGAGCTGCACGATCGGCTAGACGCGTTGCGGCATTTCCCGCTGCTGGCGGCGCGGCAGAGCCGCGTGATCTCACGCCGCGATCCATTCGAGCGGCAGGTCGCGCGCATCGAACAGCACCCGCGGCCTCCGACACCCAAACGACGCAAAGGAAATCGACCATGACCATCTCCAGGCAGGGCATCATTGACGCCGGCCCGGGACTGCCCATCATCAGCCGCGTGGTCGCGCACGGCGACACCGTCTACCTCTGCGGCGTAACGCCCGAACCCGTCGGCGACATCCGCAGCCAGACACGGCAGGTACTCGAGCGCATCGACAAACTGCTTGCAGCGGCGGGAACCGACAAGTCGAAGCTTCTCACCGCACAGGTGTGGCTCAAGGACATGTCTCTGTTCGCGGAGCACAACGCAGAATGGAACGTCTGGGTCGACAAGGCCAACCCCCCCGTCCGCGCCTGTGTTGGCGCACCGCTGTGGCGGCCCGAGCTGCTGGTCGAGATCATGGCAACGGCCGCGAGGTAGCGCGGCGGCCGCGGGCATGCGCTGGTTCCGCCTCGCGAAGATCTGGTTCGTCGCGCTCAAGTACGGGCTCGACGAGTTCCTGCTCGGGCACGAGCGCTTCCGCTGGCTGAGGCCCGCCGCGCGCACCGTCACCTTCTGGCGCGACACGTCCGCGCCGCGCGCCACACGTCTGCGGCTCGCGCTCGAAGCCCTGGGGCCGATCTTCGTCAAGTTCGGGCAGGTCCTCTCGACGCGGCGCGACCTGCTGCCGCCCGACATTGCCGACGAGCTCGCCAGGCTCCAGGACCGGGTGCCGCCGTTCGCCACCGAGCAGGTCTTCGCGACGCTGAGCCGCGTCTACGGCAAGCCCCCCGAGCAGGTATTCAGGAGCTTCGAACTGGAGCCGGTGGCGAGCGCGTCGGTGGCGCAGGTCCACCTTGCGGAGCTCCCGGACGGGACGCCTGCGGCGGTGAAGGTGCTGCGGCCCAACATTTCTGCGACGATCGAAAAGGATCTCGCGCTCATGCAGACCGGCGCCTGGGCCGCGGAGAAGCTCTGGTCGGACGGCAGACGACTCAAGCCGCGCGAGGTCGTCGCCGAATTCGACAAGACGATCCACGACGAGCTCGACCTCGGTCGCGAAGCGGCAAACTGCTCGCAGCTCAGGCGCAACTTCCTGCACTCGCCGCTGCTGCTCGTGCCCGAGGTCTACTGGGACTGGTGCAACGCCGAGGTGATGGTGATGCAGCGCATGGCGGGCATTCCGATAAGTCACGTCGCGCGCCTGAAGGAGGCAGGCATCGACATACCCCGCCTCGCTCGCGCCGGCGTGGAGATTTTCTTTACGCAGGTGTTCCGCGACGGGTTCTTCCATGCCGACATGCACCCGGGAAATATCTTCGTTGCAACCGACCCGCCCAACTTCGGCAAGTACATTGCGCTCGATTTCGGCATCATGGGCACGCTGTCGGATACCGACAAGAGCTACCTCGCGCAGAACTTCCTCGCCTTCTTCCATCGCGACTACCGCCGCGTCGCCACCGCCCACATCGAGTCGGGCTGGGTGCCGCCGGAGACGCGCGTCGACGAGCTGGAGAGCGAGGTGCGTGCGGTGTGCGAGCCGATCTTCGACAAACCGCTGAAGGAGATCTCGCTCGCGCGCGTGCTGATACAGCTGTTCAAGGCGTCGCGCCGTTTCAACGTCGAGATCCAGCCGCAGCTCGTACTGCTGCAGAAGACGCTGCTCAACGTCGAAGGGCTCGGGCGCCAGCTCGATCCCGACCTCGACCTCTGGGTGACCGCCAAGCCCTTCCTCGAGCGCTGGATGCAGGACCAGATCGGCTGGCGCGCTCTCGAGCGTCGCCTGCGCGAGGAAGCGCCCTTCCTCGCCACCGCGCTGCCGCAGCTGCCGCGGCTCCTGCACCAGAAGCTCACCGCGCCCGCAGCGGTCTCCGACGAGGCCTTCCGCGAGCTCGCAGCCGCGCAGAAGGCGCGCAACCGCTGGCTCGCCGTGCTGGCGGCGCTCATCACCGCCGCAATCCTGGTGCTGCTGCGCCGCTCTCTCGTCTGAGCCCTGGCGCGGCGCCACGATAAAACGCTTGTAACTCCCGGGCCGCCCATATAACGTCTGTTACATGAGCCACATTCTCCACCGCAGCCTGCGCGGCACGCTGCCGCTCGCCGTCGGCGGCCGCGGCATCCGCATCAGCGACGCGGCGGGCCGCGAATACCTCGACGCCTCGGGCGGAGCGGCCGTGTCATGCCTCGGCCATGGCCATCCGGACGTCATGCGCGCGATGCACGAGCAGATCGATCGCATCGCCTACGCGCACACGAGCTTCTTCTCGACCGTCGTTGCGGAAGAGCTTGCCGACCATCTGATCGCGCACGCCCCGCCCGGCATCTCTCACACCTATCTCGTCTCCGGCGGCTCGGAGGCGATCGAGGCGGCGCTGAAGCTCGCCCGCCAGTATTTCGTCGAGATCGGTGAGCCGCAGCGGCGCCACTTCATCGCCCGCCGCCAGAGCTACCACGGCAATACGCTCGGCGCGCTCGCCGTCGGCGGCAACGAATGGCGCCGTCGGCAGTTCGCGCCGCTGCTGATCGATGTGACGCACGTCTCGCCGTGCTACGAGTACCGCGACCGGCGCGCCGACGAGACGGCGGAAGCCTATGGCGCGCGGCTCGTGCGGGAGCTCGAGGATACGATCGCGCGTCTGGGCGGCGAGAACGTGATCGCGTTCGTTGCCGAGACGGTGGGAGGTGCGACCGCGGGCGCACTGCCGCCGGTGCCGGGCTACTTTCGCCGGATCCGAGAGATCTGCAATGCCCACGGCATCCTGCTGATAGCAGACGAGGTGATGTGCGGCATGGGTCGCACCGGCACACTGCACGCCGTCGAGCAGGAGGGCATCGCGCCGGATCTGATGGCGATCGCCAAGGGGCTCGGCGGCGGATACCAGCCGATCGGCGCCGTGCTTGTCGCCGAGAAGATCGTCGGCGCGCTCACCGAGGGGAGCGGCTTCTTCCAGCACGGGCACACCTACATCGGTCATCCGGTCGCCTGCGCTGCGGCGCTCGCAGTGCAGAGAGTGATCCAGCGCGACGATCTTCTCGCGTCCGTGCAGCGACAGGGCAAGGGATTGCGCGAGCGGCTGCACCGCGCATTCGAGAAGCACCCGCACGTAGGCGACATCCGGGGACGCGGACTGTTCATGGCGCTCGAGTTCGTCGCGGATCGCGCCAGCAAGGAGCCCTTCGACCCGGCGCTGCGCGTGCACGCTCGCGTCAAGGCGGAGGCGATGGCGCGCGGGCTCATGGTCTATCCCATGGGCGGCACGATCGACGGCCGGTACGGCGACCACGTGCTGCTCGCGCCGCCGTTCATCGTGACCGATAATGAGCTCGACGAGATCGTCGGCCGGTTCGCCGGCGCGGTCGAGGGTGCGCTCGCGTCCGTGGGGATAAAGCGGGATGCGAAGCGCCTCGCCGTGCCTGCATCTGCGCCGGCGGACGAAGGCAGCGTCGCCTGAGACTGCCCATGGAGTATCGGCTTTCCAGCAGCATTCGCTCACGGAGGGAGGGAATCATGAAAAGCAATGCCTTTCGCAGCACTTTGGCGGTGACGTCGCTGGTGATTGTCGCGTTGACAGCCGGGCTTCTTTCTTCCCCGGCGGTGCTGGCGCAACAGAAGTTCGTCACCATCGGCACCGGCGGCGTGACCGGCGTGTACTACGCGGTCGGCGGCGCGATTTGCCGCCTGGTCAACAAGGACCGCGCGAAGACCGGCATCCGCTGCTCGGTGGAATCGACCGGCGGCTCGGTCTACAACGTAAACACCATCAAGGCCGGCGAGCTCGACTTCGGGATGGCGCAGTCCGACGTCCAGTACCAGGATTACAACGCCACAGGACCGTTCAAGGAACC
>DASVFM010000070.1:0-23687 GCA_036380055.1 Casimicrobiaceae bacterium | reverse complement strand
TTCGCGCCGATGGACCGCTACGCGCACTGGCTGCTCGCGATCGTCTGGGTCACGCTCGCCATCACCGGGCTCATCCTCTCGCTCGGCAAGGCCGTGCTGCTGCCGCTGATCGGTTACACGCTCTTCTCCTGGCTCGCTACGCTCGCCAAGGGGCTGCACAACTTCATCGGCCCCCTCCTGATCGTCGCCGTACCGTTCACGTTCATACGCTTCATCCGGGACAACGGTTTCGGCATGGACGATATCAAGTGGTTCGTCAACATCGTCGGCTACTTCAAGGGGCACGAGTACCCCTCCGGCCGCTTCAACGCGGGCGAGAAGCTCGTTTTCTGGGGCGTTCTCGTGGTGCTGTCGACCGTGCTCGTGGTGAGCGGCCTGTGGCTCGTGTTCCCGAACTTCGATCAGACGCGCTCGACCATGCAGACGGCGAACATCGTGCACATGGTGGCGGCGTATCTCGCCATCGCACTGGCGCTCGTGCACATATATCTCGGCACGATAGGCATGGTGGACGCGTACAAGGCGATGCGTTACGGCTACGTCGACGAGAGCTGGGCGAAGCATCATCACCTGCGCTGGTACGAAGACGTGGTCGCGGGACGGTCGCGACAGAAATTCGCTGACCCGAAGGCTGCTCGGCCCGGGGCGTCGCAGCCGGGCGGGCGACCGGCATCGGCCCGCCAGGCATAGGAGGAGAGGCATGACGACATTGCGCGCACTGATCGCCGCGGGCTTGGTCCTCGGCATGTTCGGCTGGGCGATGGCCAAGCTGCCGCCTCCGCCGCCCATGGACGAGAAAGCCAAGGCCGCTGCCGAAGAGAAAAAGGCCAAGGACGCGGCCGCGGCGGAGCTCGCCAAGCAGCAGCAGGCGCGCGCCGAAGATCGCGTCGCCGCGCGCTACATCGCCGAGGAGAAGGCGAAGGGTGTGGTGGTCAAGCCGCAGATGGGCCCGACCTCGGCCGCGTCCGCTGCGTCGAGCCCACCCGCCAAGCCGGCGCCCGCCACAAAGAAGTAGCCGCGAGCGAACCGGTCGACGAGCTGCTCACGCGACAGGCGCGGGCGTCGTCGTTCGCTCCATCAGCCAGCGCGCGCACTGCAGCAAACGCGCATCTTCGGCGTATTGGCCGACGAGCTGCACGCCCAGCGGCATGCCTGCGCCGCCTTTCATGATGGGCAGGGTGACCGCAGGCAGCCGGCACAGCGACCACAGGCTGCAGAAGACGGGACTGCCGGTCGACTCCAGTCCTCGCGGTGCTTCGCCGGTCGTCGCCGGCGTCAAGATCGCGTGCACCTCACGGAACACGTCGTCGAGCGCAGCGCGGTATTGCTCGACCCGGCCGGCCACCCGGTTGTAATCCTCTGCAAGATGGCGCCGTCCGCGCTCGATCATCTCCCGTAGCGTGCGACTGAGCTGCTCCTTGCCGCGCTCGTATTCGGGAGCGAGGTTCAGCGCCAGATCGGCCTCCATGATCACTTGCAGCAGCCCGACCCCGTCCGCAAACGGGGCGGGCAAGACGATCTCGGTTGCCCGATCGCCCAGCGAAGCGACGAGCTCGGCGAATGCGCGCTGAGTGTCAGCCGACGCCTGATCCCACATCGGTGTCTTGACGAAGCCGAACCGCGGTAGCGACAGTGGAGCGCGAATGACGAAATCGACGAGCGTTGGCCGAGCGCGCGGTCTTAGATCAGGATCCAAGGCGTCGAAGACCATCAGCTCCTGCGCCAGCATCGCTGCGTCCGGCAGCGAGCGCGCGAACACGCCGACGTGATCGAGCAGTCGCGACAGACGCAGGATTCCCGCGCGCGAGATCAGGCCGTGAGTCGGCTTGTAGCCGACCACGCCGCAATAGGAAGCGGGGCGTATCACCGATCCATTCGTTTGGGTGCCCAGTGCGAGCGGGACCATTTCGGCGGCGACCGCGGCTGCGGATCCGCTCGACGAGCCTCCGGGCGTGCGTTCGGGGTCGTGCGGGTTGCGTGTCTTGCCCGGGGAGTAGACGGCGAGCTCGGTGGTCACCGTCTTGCCCATGATGACGGCGCCTGCCGCTCGCAGCAGCGACACTACCGTGGCGTCCTGGCGCGGCTGCCGCCCCGCGTGCAGCGGCGTGCCATTCTCCGTGGGCATGTCCGCCGTATCAATCACGTCCTTGATCGCGACCGGGACGCCGTGGAGCGCGCCCAGCGCCTGCCCACTGCGGCGAGCCGTGTCCGCGGCACGTGCCTGCGCCCGCGCGAATTCCGGATCGAGGAATGTCCAGGCCTGAACATCTCTCTCCACCGCGTCGATCCGAGCCAGGCAGGCTTCGATGAGCTCTTCGGAGCTGACTCGTCCCTCGGCGATAGCTGCTGCCGCTTCGATCGCGCCAAGGCCGCTGAGGGTGTTCGAGGGTGCGGCAGCGCGGGGTACCGTATTCGCGAGCGAAGCCATCGGAGCACTTTGGGCTTGGAGGACACCGTCCCGCCGTGTCGCAATTCTTGGAAAAACCGGGAACAGCGTCACGCAGATCCGGACGACGAGTATACCGAACGCGCGCGGACAGGATGCCGCGGAGCCCGGTTCTGCGAAGCTCCGGACAAAGCACTAGAATAGCTGCGCCGTCCACTGCAGCCTGGGTGCCGTTGCTTGCCAGCACCTCGAAACTGCGGCCCGGCGCCACCCTCACGTTCTCGCATCGTGCGCATGAACCGACTTACGCTGGACCTGGCACTTCGCATCGTCGAGGCCGCTCTCGCGAAGGCCGCCGAGCTCAAGTGCGAGCCGCTCACGGTGGTCATTCTCGACGCCGGAGGTCACGACGTCGCCGTGCAGCGTCAGGATCGCTCGGGAATCCTGCGCGCGGACATCGCGCGAGCCAAGGCGTGGGGTGCCCTGGGCATGGGATATTCGAGTCGAGAGATCGGCGAGCGCGCGCAGAAGGCTCCCGGCTTCTTCGGCGCATTGACCGCAGTGAGCCACGGGCGACTTGCTCCCGCGGCAGGCGGGGTATTGCTGCGCGACGAAGAGCGAAACGTCATCGGCGCCATCGGCATCAGCGGGGACACGTCGGACCGCGACGAGGAATGCGCGCTCGCCGGAATCGCGGCCGCGGGTTTGCGCGCGTAGAAGACGATCGCGCTCGGGCGCCCGCGCCTAGACGAGGCGCAGCAACCTCGTGGCAGTCTGCCCGACGATGAGCTCGCGCTCGGCTGCGGTGAGAGCGTCCAGGCGCTCGATGTCGCCGAGCGGATCCGAAAGCCCCATGTCGAAGCAATAATCGCTGCCGAGGAGCACGCGGTCCGCACCGACCATGCGGATCAGCTGCGCGTTGACTTCGGCGTTGTGCCCGATCGTGTCGTAGGTAAAGCGCTTGAGATAGCTGCTCGGCGGAGCCTTCATGTGGCGCAGCTCGGGACGGACCCGCGTGCCGTGATCCAGGCGACCGATGAGCCAGGGAAACGTGCCGCCTGCGTGAGGCAGGTTGACTTCGAGCTTCGGAAACGCATCGAGCACGCCTCCGAAGACGAGCGACGCCGCGGCGACACCCGTGTCATAGGGGTTTCCGAGGAGGTTCCGCAGGTAGTAATGCGACGTTCGATCGGCGCCGATGGTGTCGATCGGGTGCAGGAAGATTGGCCACCCGATCTCCTCCGCCTTGGCGTAGATGCTCCAGAACCGCCGATCGTCCAGGTTGGTTCCGTTGACGTGCGTGGCGAGGTAGAGCCCGCGCATCCCCGGCAAAGCGGCCGCGCGCTCCAGTTCCTTGAGCGCCAGCTCGGGGTCCTGCATCGGCAGCATCGCGAGGCCGACGAAACGCCGGGGATGGTCCCGATGCGCCGTGCTAACGGCATCGTTGTACGCCTGTGCCAGTGCGAGACCGAATCCGGGCGAGGCCCAGTAGACCATGGGCGCGGTGAGCGACAGTGCATGCACGTCGACCCGCTGCCGGTCCATGCCGGCGAGGCGCAGATCGAGATGGACGAACTCGTCGTCGAAGGCGTTGACGATGCGCTGGGTGCGGATCGTGTAGCCCTTGGCGCTGCGCTCGAGCTTCGCGCCCTCTTTCGATCCGTCGCGTTCGAACAGGCGCAGCCATTCCGACGGATACCAGTGCGCGTGGATGTCGACGACGCGTCGCGACGATGTGGCGCGAGAATCGCGCATGTGCTCCGCAGCGGGAACGTCGGTCATGGTCGAATCTTCCGGGAACCGGGCGGCCGCATTATCGATGCCGGCTCCGTATGCCTCGGATGGCGCGCCGGCATTGGTGTCGGGCGCGAGGCGCAGGGTATCATAGGCTGCGCGGGTTTCCGAAGGAGGAGAGCGTGAATGCGCACATAGGCGCTCGGCGATATCGGCTGTGGGGGGGATGGCCGCTGGCGGTCCGCCTCGCGATTCTCGTCGGCCTCGCCGCGCTGCCGCTGCACGCCGCGTCCCAGTCGAGCGAGCCTTACCCGAGCCGTCCGGTGAAGCTCCTGGTGCCGTATGCGCCGGGCGGCGCGACGGACATCATCGCCCGCCATCTCTCGCCCAAGCTGCAGGAACTGCTGGGCCAGCCGTTCGTCGTCGACAACCGGGCCGGCGCGTCGGGCAACATCGCGCTGGAGGCGGCGGCCAAGGCGCCAGCCGACGGTTACACGCTGCTCGTCGGCAACGTGTCGACGAACGCGATCAACGAGAATACGTTTGCCGGCGTGCTGCAGACCCGGCCGTCGCGCGACCTGATCGGCATCACCAAGCTGGTCGAGATCCCGCACGTGCTCGTGGCGTCGACCTCCTTCCCGCCCAACACGGTGGCGGAGGCGATCGAGTGGGCGAAGCGCAACCCGGGCAAGCTCAACTACGCTTCGGCGGGAATCGGCACCTATCCGCACCTCGACATGCTGCGCTTCGAGAAAGCCGCGAGCATCGATCTCACGCACATCCCCTACAAGGGGGGCGCGGCGCAGATGCTGCCGGCGCTGCTCTCCGGCGAGGTCCAGCTCTCGTTCATCAACCTCTCCTCGACGATCGAGCAGATCAAGGCGGGCAAGCTCAAGGCGCTGGCGACGACGATGCCCACGCGGCTGCCGGAGCTGCCGTTGGTGCCGACGCTGGCCGAGCAGGGGTTCCCCGGCATCGGTACCAACGCCTGGCAGGGGTTGTTCGCTCCTGCGGCGACGCCCAAGCCGATCGTCGACAAGATCTACACCGCCGTGGTGACCATCCTCTCGCGGCCGGAGGTGAAGGAACAGCTCGCCAAGCAGCTGATGACGGTGGCGGTATCGCCGTCGCCGCAAGCCTTCACCGAAGAAGTGCGCGCCGAGACGGCGTCGTGGGCGGAAGTCGTCCGCGTGCATCAGGTCAAGATCGATTGACGAAAAGCGACCGCGCGGCCGCCGCGTGTCTCGAGAAGCTGGGGCATTTGACACGATGAGGACCCGCCGATAGCTTACGAGGCGGAGGTGGCGCTTCGTTCGCCGCCGAAGGGTCGAGGAGACGCAACCGGAGGACGCGATGGAGATCAAACGCATCGATCACTACTCGATTCGCACCCTCGACGTCGAGGCCTCGCGAAGGTTCTACACCGAAGTGATCGGGCTGACCGTCGGCCCGCGTCCGGC
The DNA here is from genome assembly GCA_036380055.1 of Casimicrobiaceae bacterium. GTDB lineage: Bacteria > Pseudomonadota > Gammaproteobacteria > Burkholderiales > Casimicrobiaceae > PALSA-1003. Next base: position 18,107 of record DASVFM010000070.1, on the reverse strand, counting down.
TTTCCCGTTTTCCGGGCTCTGGCTCTACAACGGCAACCCGCCGGCAGACCTCGAGCACTCCGGCGGGAACTACGGCATCGTCCACGTCATGGGCGTGGATCCGAAGGATCCTCAGGGGCTCATCGACACGGTGGGCTACGTCGATCCGCAGACGTTGAACTCGACCACCGGCTCGCTTGATCACATCGCGCTCTCGGTCACGGGACGTGAGAGCATGGTCGCGCGCTGCAAAAAGGCGGGCCTGAAGTATTTCGAGCGCTCCGTGCCCACACTCGGATTGCATCAGATGTTCCTCAAGGATCCCAACGGCGTCATGATCGAGCTCAACTTCCCGGCCTCGGAAGCGCCGAAGGAACGGGACGCTGCAACGACCGAAGCGTTTCGCTGAGTGCGCTTTGGCTGCGCTGCCGAAGGCTGCCGCTGCCTCGCGGGTGATCACCTACGAGCAGGCGCTCGCGAGTGTCTGCGAGCTTGCGCCGAGGCTCCGGGAGCGCGCCGCGCTTGCCGAGCACGCTCGGCGGATTCCCGACGAAACCCTGCACGAGCTCCATGCGTCGGGCTTGATGCGCGTGCTGCAACCGCGCCGCATCGGCGGGTCGGAGCTGCCGTGGGTGTCGTTGATCGACATCGGCTCGGGCCTCGCGGCGGCATGCGCCTCGACGGCATGGAACTGGGTGAATTACGCGGTGCACCACTGGATGCTCGCCTTCTGGCCGGCCGCAACGCAGGACGAGATCTGGAAAGCCGATCGCGACGTGCTCATCGCTTCGTCGGTCGTTTTTCCGGCGGGCAAGGCGACGCGCGTGCCTGGCGGCTACCGGGTTTCCGGCCGCTGGCCGTTCTCGAGCGGCGTCGACCAGAGCCGGTGGAACATGCTGGGCGGCATCGTCCAGGACGGCGAGCGTCCGGGCGAATATCGCATCTTCCTGCTCCCCAGGGACGATTACCATATCCTCGACAACTGGTACGTGATGGGCCTGTGCGCCACCGGCAGCAGCGATGTCGAGGCGACAGATGTATTCGTGCCCGAGGCGCGCACGCTGTCGGTCGACGCCACGCGCGGCGGCGCGAGCCATCCCGGCGCAGAGGTGAACACCGCGCCGATCTTCCGCATCCCGATCTTCGCCACGTTTCCCTACATGCTCACTGGCGTCGCACTCGGCATTGCCCAGGGCGCGTACGATGATTTCCTCGCCGCGGTGCGCAGCCGCGTGGCGCGGTATTCGGGGAAGCAGCTCGCCGACATGACGGCGATCCAGGTGAAGATCGCGGAGGCGGCTTCGTGCATCGACACCGCGCGCACCATCATGCGCGCGCACTGCGAGGAAGCTCAGAGCATTGCCGATCGCGACGAGGTTCCCGATCTCGCGACCAAGGTGAGATGGCGGCGAGACGGTGCGTTCACTGCGGGCCTGTGCGAGCGCGCCGTCGACGTCCTTTTCAAGTGTGGCGGCGGCGGCGCTCTCTTCGACGGCCATCCATTGCAGCGCGCGTTTCGCGACGTGCACGCCGCGACGGCGCACATCTCGATGATCTGGGAGCCGCAGGCCACCACGTTCGGGCGCGTCGCGCTGGGCCTGCCCTCCGACAATCCGACGCTGTAGCGCCGGCCGGGCCTACATGCCCAGGTAGAGCTTGCGCACGAGCTCGTTGTCGGCGAGCTGCTCGCGCGACCCGCCTTCGTAAGCCATCCGGCCGTGCACGATGACATAGCCGCGGTCGGCGATCCGGATCGCCTGATGGAAATTCTGCTCCGCCATCAGCACGGTCAGCTGCCGGCGCTCCTTGAGCTCCCTGATCTTGTCGATCGTGTGGATCACGAGGAGAGGCGATAGACCCACCGAGGGCTCGTCGATCAGCAGTATCTTGGGCGCAGTCATCAGCGCCCGCGCGAGGGTGAGCATCTGCTGTTCTCCGCCGCTGAGGCTTCCCGCGAGCTGCCTGCGCCGCTTGTCGAGGACCGGGAACGTCTTGAAGCAGAATGCGAGGTTGGGCTCGAGCGCCTGTCGCGCCGCGCCCCGGTACGCGCCGAGCAGCAGGTTCTCCTCGACGTTGAGCCGCGGGAACAGGCGTCGCCCCTCCGGAACGAGCGAGATGCCAAGATCGACGATCTCCTCCGTCGCCCGCCCGACCAGATCGTGCTCGACGCCGTCGATCGTCGCGGTGATTCGGCCCGCGCTTGGCACGACGATCCCCATGATGCACTTCATCAGCGTGCTTTTCCCGTTGCCGTTGGTCCCGAGCAAAGCGACCGTCTCGGCGTCGTTCACCGAGAGGGAAATGCGGTCGAGCACCTGCACCGAGCCATAGCCCGCGCTCACCTCCTGCACGCTGATGCTATTCGCCAAGGTAGGCCGTCACGACTTCTGCGTTGTTGACGATCGACTGCGGATCGCCGTCCGCGATCTTGCGCCCGGCGACGAGCACGGCGATCCGGTCGGAGAATTTCATCACCGCGCGCATGACATGCTCGATCATGATGACGGCCACCCCGCGCTCCTTGAGCGCCAGCAGAAGCGCGAGCACATCGTCGACCTCCGAAGCCGACAAGCCGGCCATCGCCTCGTCGGAGATGAGCAGCGCCGGCTTCGCTGCGACGGCTCGCGCCAACTCGAGCTTGCGCATGTCCACCTGCGTGAGGCCGCCCGACATGGCGTTGGCCTTGTCCTGCATGCCCACCTGCCGCAAGACATTCATCGCCTCGTCCGCGATCTGCCCGGGCGCGAGCTTCTCGTGCTTGCGCGCCGCGTAGAGGAGCGGTATCCGCAGGTTGTCGAGCACCGACATGCTGGCGAATGGCTTGGGTATCTGGAAGCTGCGCGCGAGACCGAGGCGAACACGCCGGTGCGGCGGCTCGCCACCGAGATCGTGTCCGGCGAAATGAATGCTGCCCTCGTCATTGCGCAGTGTGCCGGAGATGCAATTGACTAGCGTGCTCTTGCCCGAGCCGTTCGGTCCGATCAACCCCAGTCGCTCTCCGCGCGCGACGCTGAGATCGACCTGGTCCAACGCCGTGAATCCGCCGAAGCGCTTCGTTACGCCCGTGACCTTCAGCAGCGGCTCGCTCATGGCTTATGAACGCGGCTGCGCCGCCACCCCTCAACCCAGCCCATGATGCCGTTGGGCGCCAGCGTTACGAACGCAACCAGCAGCACGCCGACGATGAAAAGATTCCACTCCGAAGAGACGGTGACCTGCACGACCTGCTGCACGGTGCCGAGCAGAACCGCGCCGAGCAGCGGGCCCAGCCAGGTCATCATGCCGCCGATCAGCGGCATGGCGATGCTGTTCACCGCATAAGAAAGGTTGAACGCTGCGGTCGGCTCGACATACGACAGGTAAAGCGGGAGCGTCGTCCCGGCCATCCCCATCAAGGCACCGCTGACCATCGCGGAAAAGAGCTTGAGTCGCAGGGTAGGCACGCCCGAGCATTCGGCAGCCACTTCATCGTCGCGGATCGCGGCAAGACCGCGACCGATGAACGAGCGTTCGATCGTGCGGGCAACGACGAGCGCGAACGCCGCCATCAGAACCATCGTCGCGTAGAGCAGATGCACGTAGCGCGGGAAGCCGAACGGAGCCTCGCGCGGCTGGATGATGTACGCGCCTCGCGCCCCGCCGACGTAGTCCCAGTTAACGACGAAAGTAAAGAGCACCACCGCAAGCGCGAGCGTGGCGATGGCAAAGTACACGCCTCGCATGCGCAGCGTCAGATAACCGACTCCGAGTCCCAGAAGGCCTGCAACGATCGTTCCTGCTGCGATCAAGGCGGGGAGCGGCAGATGCAGCGCCTTGTTGAGAAAGACCGTCGTGTAGGCGCCCACTGCGAAAAATGCCGCCGAGCCGAAATTCACGTAGCCGGTGTAGCCGCCGAGGATATTCCACGCCGTGGCCAGAACGATGAACTGCAGGACCGTGTACGCCGCAGAAAAGAAGTAGTCGTTGGTGATGAGCCGGGTTGCAGCGATGAGCACGATTGCGATCGCGAACGTGACCACCGCAAAGGCCCGATTTCTCATCGCCCGAGCAGCCCGGAAGGCCTGAAAGCGAGCGCGGCAAGCAGGATGCCGAACGAGACGGCCGGTGCCCACGAGGGGCCGAAGAACGTCGAGGTGAACGATTCAGCGAGCCCGAGGATAAACGCGCCGAGCAGCGTGCCCCAGATCGAGCCCAGCCCTCCCAGTACGCAAACCGCGAACACCAGGCCGATGTATTCGCGGCCGACCGAGGGCTGCACGGGTTGGATCACGATCAGGAATGCGCCGGCGACTCCGGCGGTCGCGATCGAGAGCCCGAACGCGAACTCCTTCACGCGCACCGGATTGATCGCCATGAGGCGCAGCGCGAGAAGGTCCTGCGATACGCCAAGCACCGCGCGGCCAAAGAACGTGCGCGCGAGAAAAACTTGAATACCAATTACCATGGCGATCGACACTGCGAACGGCACGACCAGCCGCAGCGGGAAGTCGATCGCGCCGAGCCGGAGCGTAACCGACGAATACGAGGTCTCGACCATCCGGTAATCGACGCCGAATATGAGCACTAGCGTCACTTCGGTGATGAACAGGATGCCGAAAAAGAAGGCTAGCCCGCGCAGCGCTTCCTGCCCGCGCCGCTCGAAGCAGACGTAGTACACGCGGTAGATGAGCATGCCGAGCGCGAAGAACAGTGGCGAGAGAACCACGGAAACCAGGATCGGGTCCACGCCGAGCCGCGCGTTCACGATGTAGGCGATGTACGAGCCCACAATGATGAACGCGGGGTGGGCGATGTTGACGACGTCGAGCATCCCGAAGGAAATCGAGATGCCTACGCTCACCGCCGCGTAGAAGCCGCCGAGTAATAGCCCGGCGACGATGGCGTTGAGGACCAACGCCGTCGGGAATTCCATGATGAGTCGCGCCCTTGAAATTCCCGGCGGCGGTCAGCTCACGCTATTTCTTGCTGTCCTGGTACGGGGTCTGCACGGTCCCCGTCGCGTAGGCAGCCGGGGCCAGCACCGTCACGTGACCCGGCTTCATCCACTGCTCGAGATCATTGCCGGCGACGCCGTGGTATTGCACCGTCAGCATGCGCGGCGCCGACCACTCGCCGTTCTTGGCGAAGCGGACCTTGCCGACGTAGGTGTCGAACTCGTACTTGTGCATGTATTCGGCAAGCTGTGCCTGATCGAGGTTGCCGGTCGCCTTGATGGCTTGCTCCAGCACCTGCATCATCGCGTAGGCGTACGGCGGCAGGTAGAACCCGAGCGGGTCGACGCCTTCCTTGACGGCGCGCCCCTGGTACTTGGCAAGGAATTGCTCCAGGAACGGATACTTCGCGGCGACCTCGGGTGTGTAGGACTCGTAGTTGACGATGCCGTTCAGCAGTGGCCCGAGCTGGGTTCTGAGCGACGCGAACTGGGGACCGACCAAGCCGCCGCCGAACATCCGTGTTTTGAGCCCGACCTCGTTTACCGCCCGAACCATGCCCGCCGAGTCGGGTGGATACGACGCGAGGAAGACGATGTCGGGATTCGTCGCCTGGATCGCGCGCACGATCGGCGAGAAGTCGACCGTATTGGGCGGATATGACTTGTCGTACACGACCTTCAGTCCGAGCTTCTTCACATGCGCACGCGCACCTTCGAGCGCGAGGGCCGGATACTCCGCATCGGCGCCAACCAGCGCGACCGTCTGCGGCTTGGGATTGAGCGTCATCGCGATATCGAAGTAGCCCTGCGACCAACCGACAGCGGGCTCAGGCCCTGCCGGCATGATCTGGAAGTACCGGTCGTAGTTGAATTTCGAGTTGACGTTCAGCCCGAACAGCGACATGAACACCATATTGCGCTGCATCATAATCGGCATCGCCGGTGCGATGACATTCGTGCCGTACCCCGATACGACGAGATCGACCTTGTCGACGTCGAGAAGCTTGTTGTAAATGCTCGGCACGGTGGACGGATTGGTCTGATCGTCGTAATAGACCAGCTCCACCTTGCGGCCAAGAATCCCTCCCTTGGCGTTCACGTCCTCGGCCCAGATCTGCATCGCGATCAGTGCCGCCTTGCCGTTGCCTGCGAGCGGTCCGGTCAGGCTCATGCCGAAACCGATCTTGAGCGGTTGCTGCGCCTGGGCTGAAACCGCGAATACCAGCACTGCAAGGCCGGCCGACGCCCATGTCATCAGTCTGTTCATGTTCATTGTTATCTCCTCCTCCAGTGCGTTGATGCTTACATAGCGCTTTCGACGCTGTCAATCAACGTCCCGGCCCCGCGGCGTCTGCCGGGACCTGGGTGCGATACCAGTCCGTGATCTCCCCGCCCGTCCAGTGCAGCACGCCCGGTTTGCCGAGCACGTACCGGTACAGCTGCTCGAGGTACCCGATGCGATGCGGTACCCCCGAGATGTAGGGGTGCACGCTGATCGCCATGATCCTCGCCGAGCGTGCGCTCTCTTCGTACAGCCGGTCGAGCTGGGCGCTGCCACGGCGCAGCATTTCCTCGGCCGTGTGGTGCTGGACGAGCATCATCGGAATGTCGTTGACCTCCAGCGTATACGGCACCGAAACGACAGGTCTTGGCGTCGCCGCGATGTAGAGCGGCTGGTCGTCGAGCACCCAATCGGCGACGTATTCGATGCCCGCCTCGGCGAGGAAATCGATCGTCTCAAACGTCTCGGTGAGCCCGGGGCTCTCCCAGCCGCGCGGCGGCTTGCCCGTGAAGGTGCGAATCGCCTCGACCGTGTCGCGAATCGCGGCGCGCTGATCGTCGACCTTGTGCATCGGCTGCTGCAGCCAGCCGTGCCCCATGAACTCCCAGCCCGCGTCCTTGCCCGCCTGAGCGACGCGAGGGTAGTTGCGGCAGACCACGCCGTTGATCGCGAGCGTCGGCGTGACGCGCGATTTCTGCATGCATTCGAGTAGCCGCCAGAAGCCGACGCGCATGCCGTACTCGTGCCATGCCCAGTTCGGCAGATCGGGCAGCAGCGGCTGGCCCATCGGCGGCGGCAGCACGGTGCGCGGCATCGCCCGCTCGATGCCCCAATCCTCGACGTTGACGATGGTCCATACGACCATCCGTGCGCCGCCCGGAAGCTTGAGCGCTGGCCGATCGACGATCGCCGAGTAGGGGACGCGCTCGCGCGGCGCGCGTGGCGTGCTCATCGGAGGCTGAGCTCGATGTCGTGGAGGACGGGGTCGCTCTCGCGCGCCACTTCGTTCTCGACCAGCGCTCCGCAGCCCGGGCAGAAAAACTGGCGGAACACGGGCCGCTCGTCTATGTAGCGCCGGTAGTCGCCTATGTTGGGGTTGCTCTCCCTGATGTCGGCGTCGCGCCGGACGCACGCATCCTTGTAGTTGCCGCGCGCGAGGCCGAGGTCGGCTGCGCAGCGCGAGCACGCGAGGCGCGTGCCGTCCTTCTCCCGCCGGAGATCGAGGTTGTCGGTCAGGTGCGAGACGACGGCACCTTCGAGGCGCACGACATCGCCGTCTTTGCTCCGGTTCGCCGCGCGCTTGCCGGCGCGGAGCTTCCGTGTCGCTTGCGCATCGACCTTGCCGTCCGCGAGCACCACGCCGTAGATCTCGCGCGCGGCATCGATCGATACGCAGCGATCGTCGACGACGTCGGCGCGTACTTTCTCCGGATCGCGCTCGAGCGGATCGCCGAAGCCGCCCGCGGCGGACCAGATGACCGAATAGACGTCGCGCGGCTCCTGCAGGAAATTCTCCTGCCGCAGACCCAGGGTGACCTCTGCGCCCTTCACGTCGGCGATGTCGCTCGGGATCTCCCGTGCCGCGAAGCGCTCGAGGACGTCGGTGCCACGCTTGAACTTGTACGCGTTGGTGGCGCCCGGGTAGCCTCCCATGAGACCCGGCGAAGTCGGGATTGCGTTGCCGGAAGACAGCGTGTCCTGAGTGATCACTTCGGTACGGTGGGGGACGAAGCACGACTCGGCTGAAAGTCCGCCGCGGTACCGTCCTGCGCCGCCGGAATCCACTACTTCCTTGCGGTAGAGGAACAGCAGCGGGAACGTCTGCTCCGTGTGCTCCACGTTGGGGAGCTTGCAGATCGGCGTGCGCGACTGGCCGCCGGTCGAGATGCCGTCGCCGGTGGCGAAAGCGCCGATCGCGCCGCCGATCGGGTCGACGAGCAGGTAGCCGTAGCGCTCGCCCCACTGATCGATGCCGCGGAAGATTGTCGCCGGCCACTGACTGGTGCCGCCGATGCACATGATGTCCCTGCGCATCTCCGGATCGCAGTGAATCATCTTCGAGATCACGTTGTACGCCGGATAGACCGATATCTCCATGGCCTGGATCGGCGCCGTGGACACGGACGCGGGAAAATCGGCGCAGTTGAAAGTGCCGGGCGTCGGATCGAATTCGACATGCCGCAGCGCGCCGGCGATGCAGAAGTACTGGTCCCAGCACAGAAGCTGGTTCAGAGCTACCATGATCGCGCCGCGCCAGCCCGAGTACGTGGCATTCATGGCGCCGTCCTGCGGCGCCGTGCCTTCGTTCTCGAACACGAGCTTGCTGCCCTTTTTGCGCAGGGTCAGCATGACGCGATGCGTGCGACGGTCGCCCGGACGACAGCATTCGACGTACGAGCGCTCGCGCCAGACGCCGTCGGGCAGGCGTTTGAGCTTGCGCAGGAAAGCCGCTTCAGCGTTGTCGATGATCTGCTTCATCACGCCCTTGACGACGTCCGCCCCGTAGTGCCGGATGAGGGTCAGCACGCGGTTGCGCGCCGTGATATTGCCGGCGAGCTGGGCGCGGAAGTCGAGAGCGACGGCTTCAGGTTTGCGCGAGGCGCGGAGGTAGAGCTCCTCGATGTCGCGCCGGATCGTGTTGCCCTCGACGATCTTCACGGGCGGGATGCAGATGCCCTCCTCGAACGCGTTCTCTGCCGAGCCGCAGAACGAGGACGGTGTGATGCCGCCCAGATCGTACTGGTGCAGGCAGTTCGTCACCCAGCAGAAAAGCTCTCCCTTCCAGAACACCGGGCAGATCAGCATCACATCTTGCTGGTGCGCTGCGCCTACCCAGGGATCGTTGGCGAGAAACATGTCGCCGTCGCGGATGCCGGGGTTGTCGCTGCGGTACTCGAGCACCCATTTGACCTGCGTGTCGGTGACGCCCGACATGTACTGCATGTACGGGCCGAAGTAGACGAACTCGCCGTCTTCGGTGAGGATCGACGGATTGAGATCCAGCGCGTACATGGCGACGGGCGAGCCGGACAGTCTCTGGATCGTCGCGCCGTGCTCCTCGTTCACGTGCCAGAGGGCGTGGCGGATCACTTCGTAAGTGATCGGATCGATGCGCTTTGCCCGCCGCCGATGGAGCTTGAGCCGCGGCGAGATCGCGAGCTTCTTCGGCGGCACATAGCCGGTCTTCCTGCCGTCGAAGGCAACCGCACTCAGGGAACTTACTTTTGGCATGGCGGCCTCACGTGCGGAATGCGATCTCGAAATTGCCGAACCCGTCCACCACGAGCGTTCGCTTCGGCTGCACGACCACCGTCGTATCGGTCGTCTCGACGACGGCAGGGCCCGCGATGCGATTGCCGGATACCAGCAGAGCGCCGTCGTAGACCGGCGTTTGCAAAGCCCGTTTCAGTTCAGCCCAGTAGATGCTGCGCCGACCCCGTCCCGCAGTGGCGCTGATCCTCGCGCTCTGCCTCCTGGTCCTCTTCAGCGACGGGCGTGACGTAGCGGCGGATGCACGCAGCCGCAGCGTGACGATCTCCTGCCGTGCCTCCCCGTAGGACGAACCGCGACCGTAGAGCTGCTCGTAGCGCGACGAGAAGCGGCGTCGCAACGTTTCCTGGAACGAGCTCTTCAGACGCTTCTCGGGGAGCGGCACCTCCACCTCGTTGATCTGGCCGCGATGGCGCATGTCGAGCGAGAAGCTGAACCGCCGGCGCCCTGCGGCGATTCCGTCGCGCTCCATCTGTGCGTTCGCCTTCTTCTCCAGCGCCTCGAGCACGCGATTGACGCGCACGGCATCGAACGGACTCGCCTGGATGTCGACCTGCTCGTACACGTGCAGGATGTCCGCCGACGCGGCGCCGAAGGCGCACCAGGACGACGCAATCTCCTTCTGCGGAATGATGACCCTCTGCACCCCGAGCTCGTAGGCGAAGACGCCCGCGTGGGTGGGTCCTGCGCCGCCGAAGGCGAAGAGCACGAAGTCCCGCGGATCGAAGCCTTTCTCGATGGTCGTCTTGCGGATGATGTCAGACATCTTGAACTCGGCGATCCGCGCGATGCCGCTCGCTGCTTCCATCAGTGGGAGCTTGAGCGCGTCGGCGACCTCCTGCACCGCGGCGATTGCCTTCCTCCGGTCGAGCCTGATCCTCCCGCCGAGGAAGTTGTCGGGATTGATCGTGCCGAGCACGACGTCGGCGTCGGTCACGGTTGCGGTGATGCCGCCCTTGCCGTAGCACGCAGGTCCGGGATCGGCTCCCGCCGACTCGGGGCCGACCTGCAGCGTCCTCGATGAGTGATCCACGCGCGCGAGCGAGCCCCCTCCGGAGCCGATGGCCTGGATGTCGACCTTGGGGAGGAAGTATTCGTATTGCGCGACGTTCGACACGAACGAGTAGGCCGGTTCGCCGGCGAAGACGATGCCGACGTCGAACGAGGTTCCGCCCATGTCGGTGGTGATGATGTTCGGGCAGCCCATCAGGCGGCCCAGATACTGCGTGCCGGTGACGCCGGATACCGGACCCGAATCCAGAGTGAGCAGCGGCGACTCCATCGCCTTGTCCACCGAGATCGATCCGCCGGCGCACTGCGTGATCTGCAACGGCTGCGCGTACCCGGCTTTCTTGAGCCGGCGATCGAGATTGCCGAGGTAGGTCGCCATCACCGGTCCGATATAGGCGTTGAGCGCCGTCGCGGTGACGCGCTCATACTCGCCCCATTTCGGCGCGAGATCGACAGAGCAGGACACGAACACGCGAGGCGCCAGATCGCGGATCATCTCCTTCAGCCGCAGCTCGTGACGCGGATACTTGAACGACCACAGGAAACATACGCCGATCGCCTCGACACCCTGATCGACCAGACGCCGGATCGCCTGCTCGGCTTCCGCCTCGTTAAGGGGCACGACGACCTCGCCGAAGCAGTCGACCCGCTCCGAGACACCTTCGATGAGGCGCTTGGGCACGATGGGCTTCGGCTTCTGGCTTTCGGGGAAGTGCACGACCTTGCGGATATCGCGCGCGGTGACGCCGCGCGAGCCGCGCATGATGTGGATGGCGTCCTCGTGGCCGCGAGTCGTGATCAGTCCGACCTTCGCCCCTTTTCTCTGCAGCAGCGCGTTCGTGCCGACCGTCGTTCCGTGGGTGAGCACCGCAACCTTGCGACAGAACTCCGCGAAGGGCAGGCCGAGGTGCTCGGCCGCGAGGCGCATCGCGGCGAGCATTCCCTCGGCGAAGTTCTCCGGCGTCGAAGGACACTTGGTGGCCGTAATGCGCCCGCCGCGGTCGAGCACCACGCAGTCCGTGAACGTGCCGCCGATGTCCACGCCGACCAGGAGCTCGGCCGGCGAGGATCTATTTGTCGAGCTCGAACGCATCGTGCGAGTTCGTATTCACCTCGATGCCGGTCCCGGCCGACTGCACGCTTCCGCTGACCATGTGCAGGCGGTTGCCGACGACCGCACCGGCCAATCCGTGCCGGGACACCGGCATCGACGGCAGGACCGTCCACGCATTGGCTGCCGGGTCGTAGGCTTCGAGCGCGCGGAACGTATACATCCTCTGCGCGTCCTGGCCCTCGCCGCCGGTTACGTAAATGCGACCACCGTAGACACCCGAAGCCATCGCGCTGCGCGCCGAAGGCATCCGCGCGCGCGGAGCTCCCCAGGCGTCGCTCGCCGGGTCGTATTCCTCGACCACGTCGATATTGCTGCTGCCCGAAGTGATGAAGGCCGTGCCGACGCGCCCGCCGATGACGTAGATCTTGCCGTTGACGACGCCCGCGGTCGCATGATTGCGCGCCGTCGGCATCGAGGCACGCGTGCGCCAGGTGTTCGTCGCCGGATCGTATTCCTCGACGCTGCCCACCGAAATGTGGGGGCGCGCTGGATGCACGGCCGGTTCCTTGGAGCCCTGCGGCAACGTGGCGCCCCCGATGACGTAGATCTTGTCGCCGACCGCGGCGGCCACCGGCGAGCCGCGCCGGGTCGGCATCGGCGCGAGCGCCTTCCAGCTGTCGCTCGCGGGATCGTATTCCCACGCGTTGTCGACCGGGACCCAGGCTGCGGGCCCCGAGCTCGGATACACGAAGCCGCCGAAGGCATAGATCTTCCCGCGGTACTCCGCAAATGAGACGTGGTGCGATAGCAGTGGCATCGGATTCTTCTTGGTCCATTTGTCGCTCGCGGGGTCGTATTCGTAGACGAGTCCCATCGGCTTCCAGCCGGGCGCGAGACCGCAGAACACGTACAGCTTGCCGTTAGCCGTCGCACCGAGCAGCTCTTCGGCCGGCTCGGGGAACGGCGCAAGCTTCGTCCATTTGCCCTGCGCGTGGGCCGAGCCGAACGAGAAGAGAACTACCGCCGCGAGCAGGAGGTGAATCGGACGCGTGGCACGCTTCATGAGTTCTCCCTGGTCAGTGACGTCCGCGCCTGATCTTGAGCAGGCGCGCTGCATTCTCGCCTTCGATCATTCCCCGCTCGCCGCGATCGAGGCGCGGCACGCTCGCGATGAAGCCGAGCGGGTCTTCCACGCCCATGTCGTAGGGGTAGTCGGTGCCGAGGAGGACGTGCTCGGGCCCGTACTGATCGATCATCTGTCGCAGCATGGATGGATCGAAGGCGATCGTATCGAAGTACATCTTCTTCAGAAAGCTCGATGGCGCCTTGCGAATCACCGTCCGGCAGTCGGGGCGGGCGCGGTAGGCGTGATCCATGCGGGCCCAATAGTGCGCGAGATAGCCGCCGGCGTGCGGGAGAACGACCTTGAGCTTCGGATTGCGCTGCATCACGCCGTCGAAGATGAGGTGGCCCGCCGCGATGGTCGTCTCCATAGGATTGCCGATGACGTTGTTGAAGTAATGGTCGACGAGCCGCTCGCCCTGGGTGAAGCCGATCGGGTGCATGAAGATCACGACGTCGAGCTCCTGCGCCTTGGCGAAGAACCTCTCGAGCCCCAACCGCGCGTCGGTGAGGTCCATGCCGTTGACGCTCGGGTTGATCTCCACGCCGCGCAGGCCCAGCTCCTTGACGCTCCGCGTGAGCTCGGCGACGGCGAGATCGGCGTGCTGCAACGGCACCGTGCCGAGCGCTACGAAGCGCTCGGGCCAGGTCGCGACGATCTCTGCGAGGCGATCGTTGACCTCGCGTGCCAGCTCCGCCCCCAGCTCCGGGTCGGTCCAGTAATAGGTCTGATTCGGCGCCGGAGAGACTGCCTGGACGTCGATCCCCATGCGGTCCATGTCCTTCAAGCGCACCTCGATCGTCGAGAGCTTGGCCGCGCGATCGTGCATCTGCTTGACGTTGACCTCGCGCGTGACCGCGTTGGCGAACCGGACCGAAGGCTCGTACTGCGCCGGGTTCAGGTCCGCGATCTTCGCCGCAGCCTCGCGATTAAAGTAATGGCAGTGAATGTCGACGCGAAGGCTCCTGCCCTTGCGGTCGCGAACGGTCTTCGTCGACGAGGGCAGGGCGGCCGTCGCCCGGCGCTCGGGTCGGCGTGCCGCTGCCGCACGGTCGTGTCGCGATTCGCTCCGCACGGATGTTGCACACGAGAACATCATGAGATCGTTCCTTTCGTGAGCGGGATTCGTCCGGCTAGGAGACGCCGAGGTGCTGGCTGATCATCGCGTCGTCGTGGCGCACTTGCGCCGCTGGGCCGGCGTACACGACGCGTCCGGTGTTGAGCAGCACGACGTCATCGGCGAGATCGAACGCCAGGTTCACGTTCTGCTCGACGAGGAGGATCGATTGCCCTTCCTCCTTCAGTCGCGCAATCGTGCGGCCGAGCTCGGCGACGATCACCGGCGCGAGACCCTCGGAAGGCTCGTCCATCAGCAGCACTCGCGGATTGCCCACCAGCGCACGCCCGATCGCCAGCATCTGCTGCTCGCCGCCGGAGAGCGACCCGGCGGTCTGCTGCTGCCGCGCAGCCAGGGCCGGGAAGAGGCCGAACACGCGCTCCAGTGTCCACGGTCGTGTCACCCCGGGCCTCGCCCGGCGGGCAACGAGCAGGTGCTCGCGCACCGTAAGGTTCGGAAAGACGCGCCGGCCCTGTGGTACGAGGCCGACCCCCTTGCGCGAGATCGCTTCCGGCGGCAGGCGCCGGATCGACTCGCCGGCCAGCCGTATCTCGCCTCTGTGCGCCGGAAGGAAGCCAACGATGACGTTCAGACACGTGGTCTTGCCGGCGCCGTTGCGGCCGAGGAGCGCGAGCACCCGACCTGCATCAAGGGTGAAGGAAACGCCGTGGAGAACGTGGCTGTCTCCGTAGAGCGCGTCGACGTCGGAGAGTGCGAGAGCCTGCGTGGCGTGAATCGGCGCTTCGGCTCTCAACTCAGCTGCCGACTCATGTACCAAGATAAACCTCGCGCGTCTTCGGATCGGCGACCACCTCGGCCCGCGTGCCCTCGACGATGACCTTCCCGTAGTGCAGCACCGTCACCAGATCGGCGAGATCGAGCGCGGTATCCATGTCGTGCTCGATCATCACCACCGCGACATCCCGAGGGATGGCCGTGATCAGCGCCTTGACCGTCATTCGCTCCTCGCGCGAGAGGCCGGCGAGCGGCTCGTCGAGCAGAAGAAGCTTGGGCCGTTGCGCAAGTGCCATCGCGATCTCGACGCGCCGCTTCTCCCCGTAGGAAACCTCGGCGATCGGCCGCGCGGCGCGCTGCTCGAGCCCGACGCGCGCGAGCACGGCGCGCGCCGCATCGCGCAGATCGGCGTGCGCGGCGAGTGGACGAAACGCGTCCCAGCGCGCCTTCGACAAGCCCAGCAGCGACAGCACCACGTTGTGCTCGAGCGAGTCCTTGGGGAACAGGGTGATGATCTGATAGGTCCGCGCCAGGCCGCGATGAGCCCGCTGGTGCGGCCGGAAACGCGAGACCTCCTCGCCGAACAGCCGGATGCTGCCGGCATCCGGCGCCAAATCTCCGGTGATCAGGTTGAACAGCGTCGTCTTCCCGGCCCCGTTTGGGCCGATGATCAGGCGTCGCTCGCCCGGAGTGACGTCGAGCGAGACGTCGTTCGTCGCGGGCACGCCGCCGAACGCCTTCTTGAGACCGCTCAACTGCAGCGCCGGCGTCATCGGGCTCTCCAGCGCGACCACCAGCGCCGCACGCCGGGCACGACACCGTCGGGCATGAAGATGACGATCAGCACGAACACGAGCCCAAGGAGCAGGTTCCAGCGCTCGAGGTAGCCGGAGACGTAGCTCTTCAGGATCACTACGATGGCTGCTCCGACGATCGGCCCCGCCAGCGTGCCGGCGCCACCGGCAATCACGCCGAGCAGTGCTTCCGCGGAGGTCGTCAGCGACAGCGTCGTGGGGTGGATGTACTTGTGGTAGTAGACGAACAGGAGCCCCGCAACCGCGCCCCAGAATCCGGAGTAGACGAAGGTGATCCAGCGCACCAGCCGGACGTTGTAACCGAGCGCGGCCATGCGCCGTGGCTCGTCGCGCGTGCCGCGGAGCGCGGCTCCGAACGGCGAGGACACGAACTTGGCCATGAGCCACAGCGCGAGGATCGAGACGAGGAGCGCGAAGTAATAGAATGCCGCCGGCTTGTCGAGGCTCATGCCGAACGGTGCCGGCCGGGTGAGTCCGAGGAGCCCGCTGTCGCCGTTGGTTACCGCCGACCACCTGTACGCCGTTCCCCAAAGCACCTGCGCCAGCGCGAGCGTGATCATCAGGAAGCCGAGGCCGGTGGCATGCAGGGCGATCCAGCCAAACAGGCACGCGACGAGCGTCGTCGCCAGCAATGCGATTGGCGCAGTGACCCAATGGCCGAGACCGAGGCGCAGATAGAGCCACGCGGAGATGTACGCCGCCAGCCCGATCCATGCCGCGTGGCCGAGCGAAGGAAGGCCGCCGTAGCCGACGAGCAGATTCAGGCTGGCCGCAAAGACCGCGGCGATGAAGATCTGGCTCGCGAGGTTGACGTAGAAATCTCCGCCGAACAGCGGAAACCCGGCCAGGAGCACGGCAAGACCCAGCCGGAGGGGCCACTTCATGCACGCTGCCTTCCGAACAGTCCGCGCGGACGGAAGGCGATGACCACGATCATCGGCAGGAACAGGATCACGTAGGCGAGATCGGGGAGGAGCGCCGAGCCGAAAGTGTAGACGAACGCGATGATGAAGCTGCCGACGAAGGCGCCGAGCAGACTGCCGACGCCGCCGAGGATAACCACGATCAGCGCGAGCGGGAGCATGTCTGTGTCGAGCCCCGGGTAGGCGGACATGATCGGTCCGGCGATGACGCCGCCGGCCCCGGCGAGCGCGGCGCCAAGGCAGAAGACGAAGGAGAAGAGCTTCGAGATCGGGATACCCACCGCGCGCGCCATCGGCATGTCGTCGACGCCTGCGCGGATCATGGCGCCGAGCCGCGTCCGATCCATGAGCAGATGCAAGCCGATTGCCGTGAGAATCGCGACGCCGAGCACGAACAGCCGGTAGGCAGGGAACGCGATCCCACCGACGACGAGCGGTTGCTGCAGCGCTGCCGGCGGGGACAGCGGGATCGGATCGCCGCCCCAGATGACGAGGCAGAGGTCAGCGACGATGAACGAGACGCCGAGCGTGACCAGGACTTGCCCCAACGCGTTGCCGGTCAGCCGTCTCAGGATCAGACGCTCGAACAGCCCGCCCAGAGCCGCGACCGCAAGCCCCGCGACCAGCGCCGCGATCCAGAGGCTGGGAACGACCTTGAGCATGCTCGCGCCCAGATACGCGCCGAGCATGAACAGCGAACCGTGGGTCAGGTTCGCGATTCGCATCAGCCCGAAGATCAGCGAGAACCCGGCCGCCAGCAGAAACAGGAGGCCGCCCAGCGAAAGGCTGTTCAGGGTCTGAACGATCCAGAACTGCATGCGCGTGGCGACCCCGATGAGCGGTCAGTTTTCCAGATTCTTCGCCGGCGGCCAGTCGCGCGAGTACACGGGATTCTTCAGGAACTCCTTCTCGTCGTACACCCAGAACTGGCTCACGTTCGGGTAGACGTAGACGATCGCATTGACGAGGCGTCCCTCCTTGCGCTCGACCTTCCGGATGTAGACGTTGCCCACGACATTGCCGTACACGTCGAAAGAAACCGGTCCGCGCGCCGTTTCCGTCTTCGTCGCCCGGAGCGCTTTCATGAACGCGTGCTTGTCCTCGATCTTGCCGTTCACAGACTGCAGTGCCGCCTCCAGCACCGCGCCCTCGACATACGTGGCGGCGGCGTAGAAGCCGGGATCGTATTTCCATTCGTTGCGAAACGCCGCCGCGAATTTCTTGTTGATAGGATTGTCGACCTCGGCCGAATACCAACAGGCGGTGATGATGCCGAGCGCCTCGTCGCCCATGTTGCGCAATACGGCCTCATCGAACGCGGTCATGCCGCCTACCACGTTGACCTTGCCTTTCAGTCCGTACTCGTTGAACTGCTTGTACCAGCGGAAGCCATTGGAGCCGGCGAAGCCAAGGAAGATGGCGTCGATATTGGTCTTTAGCTGGGCGAGATACGTTGCGTAGTCGGGGACGGTGAGCGGAGGGAACATCTTTTGCACGATTTTGCCGCCAGCGTCCTCGAACACGCGCTGGAACCCTGCGCACATCTCATGCCCGTAGGCGATGTCGTCGGCGATCGTCGCCATGCGCTTGTACTTGAGCTGCTTCGCGCAGTAGTCGGCAAGCGCCTGCGCGGACTGCGAGGAGGTCGAGGTGCCGCGAACGAACCACGGATTGGGATTGCGCTGGGTCAAGTCCTCGGCCGCCGCGACCGACAGTGTCGGGAGCTGCTGCTGCCGGATGTAGTCGTCGGCTGCAAGCGCTTCGCCGGCCGCGAGCGGTCCGATCAGCACTTCGATCTTGTCGCGTTCGACGAGCTCCTGCAGCTTGGTGCGCGCCTGCGCCGGAACGCCGGCGCTGTCGGCCAC